>NZ_CP029797.1:3408364-3728451 GCF_003268595.1 Paraliobacillus zengyii
CAATTAAAAGCACGATTAATATAGAAATTGTCCATCCGAAAATTTTCAATATATCACCTCTACCTACATAATCATTAAATATAATTATACAAATAGCATACCAAATAATGGTATGCTATTTCAATTAAAACACGACTTTTTATTCAGCTGCAAATATATCTCTTAAACTGTCCATCATACTTACGAAGAAGTTTTTAACGCCTTCCCAAAAACCAGGATTACTCGTTACATCTTGAATCTTATTCTTAATATCACTTGCTATATCTTCTAATTGACTAGAGACATTTCCAAAATCGATATTAATTGAACGCATTTTTTCAAACAGATCAGTTAGCATTTGGCGATCTTCATCACTTAACTCAATATTCAAGTTATCTAATTGTTCTTGGACAATTTGTTCAACTTCTTCTCTTGTAGCCGGATTCTGTTCAGAAATTTGTTGTTTTATCTCGGTTAATAACTCGCTAACCTTTTCCTTATCCATACCTGATTCATCCGCTAAATCAGTGGCTATTTCTAATTCTTCATTTGCTACTTCCATACGGTCCTTGTCCAAAGATTCCCCATCAACATTAAACGCCTTATAAATACCAGTTAAAGCTGAATGACCACTCACTTTCACCGGTGAAGCTACGTCTACTTCTGCATCTTCAACACCTGCAGTTAATAAAGCATTTGCATACATTTCATTAGTAACTTCGGTAATGTTGTCTGGATTAACAATATTAATGACTAAACCATGACCTTCATTTTTTTTCGTTATTTTAGCTGATGAATACATATTTGAACTTGCATCTCCACCAATATAATTCGCTAGATCTTCTCCTGTAACAGTGTACTCTTCTACCATTGCAGGATCATTAACATTCAACAAGTTCTGCACTTCTCTAACTTGTTCATCAGATAAGGCATCCCCATAAACAACTCGAGGCAATCCATTCTTTTCATCAATACTAGTTGAATCATCTGTACTAGCCATTACAGAAGTAGCACTTAACATTGCGATGATAAAAACGATTAAAAGTGTTTTAAAACGCTTCATTTTTGATTAATCTCCTTTAGAAATACATATCACTGTTCTGTTATTTTATTCAGATCTGACTTCTAATTATACTTTATGTTACTGTGCGTTAAAATATTTTCATTACTCAAACTTGTCTTACTATCGTTTTGCAATAACATCCATTTCAACGTTAACACCTTTAGGTAACTTACTAACTTCTACCGTTGCTCTTGCAGGATATGGTTCTGTTAAAAACTTAGCATAGGCAGTATTAATTGCCGAAAAATCATCCATATTTGTTATATAAATAGTAAACTTCGCTACGTTTGCAAACGTAAGTCCTGCTTCTGTTAAAATCGCTTGTAAATTTCTCATAACCTGTTCCGTTTGCACCGTAATATCTCCTGTCACCACTTCCATCGATTCTGGATCTAGAGGTATCTGTCCTGATACAAAGACAAGATCACCTAAGTCCATTGCTTGAGAGTACGGTCCAATCGCTTGTGGCGCTTGGTCAGTTTGGATTTTTTTTAGTGTCATAAGATTTCCTCCTACTTCTAATTCGGGATATTTTTGATATACCTATTAAGAATTTTAACATATTATGATTTTTTTAGTACAATTAAGTTAGATTGAAAATTGAAAGGATGAATTTTATGATGGAACACACTTTTTATTTAAATACGAAGAATCACGATGAAATGATTGAGGTCACGTCAAGTATTGAAGATTGGATTGCTAATCAGCAAATTAAAGATGGAATAATTATTATTTCCTCCTTGCATACCACAGCTGGGATTACTATTAATGAGAACGCGGATCCAGACGTTAAAACAGACTTTCTTAGGAGATTGGAAGAAGTGTATCCTTGGGAACATCTAAAAGATTTGCATATGGAAGGAAATACTGCAGCTCACTTAAAAACAAGTACAGTGGGACATGCACAAACATTGGTCATTTCTAACAGTAAACTCGTACTCGGAACTTGGCAAGGCGTATATTTCTGTGAATTTGATGGACCACGTAATAGAAAATTTCACGCAAAAGTAATCCAAGGTTAAATAGAAAAGTTCCGTCTAGCAGGCGGAATCTTTTCTCAACTAAATCCTACTCTTCTTTATCAGCTAATACCTTAGAAAAAACTCGCATGGATAACCACATCCACACTGTTGCACTTAAACTAAATGTAAAGAAAATTAGTAACACTGGATATTCTAACGAGAAAAACATAAAAGAAAATAATAATAGCATCATTGTAATCGTGATAGGTAACTTTGTTATTCCTACAATAAATGCATTTTTAAATTGTTGGAGAACACTAGCATAGTTATGTACATTTAATGGGAAAACCCAGACCACAACAACAAGGTACAGAAAAATAACTAAATAGAATGCAAAAGGAACGATAAAGAACATATCACCTTGTGATTCTGCGATAATCCGATAATTTAAATAAAAAATCCCGCCAATTAAAGTTAATATCCAACCTATAATGTTAGAAGAAATAAATTCTTCGCGAAATATTCGCTTAAATGTTGTCCATACCTTTATTTCATACTGTCCCATTATCCACTTTCTAGTAACACCTAACGTTGCAACTGTAGCAGGAAAAATTCCGACTATAATCAAGCCAGAAACTGAAAACAGTATAAAAAGAAAATTTAAAAGTGCCAATTGCATTACCCAATACATCACTCTATCTAAAGTTGTGACAAGATCTTTTGCATTCATAACGAGATTCATCCCTTTATCCTTAATTTGAAAATTAGTTTAGTGTTGAAAAAAAGACCATAGTTTTCGCATAAAACGAAGCAGAAAACTACGATCTCTTTTAATAATTTATAATCATTATCCTTTTACTCCACCTGAAGTCAGTCCTGCAACGAAATATCGTTGGAAGAATATGAACAATATAATAATCGGAATGATAGTTAACACAGAACCTGCAATTAATATATCATAATTATTACCATACGGTGTTAATAATGTTGCCAAACCAATTGGTAATGTAAACATGCTATTTGAGCGCAATACTAATAATGGCCACAAGAAGTTGTTCCAACTAGCAAGACCTTGTAATATTGCCATCGCAGCCAATGAAGGACCCATTAATGGTAGCATAATTCTGAAAAATATGCCATATTCAGTACTGCCATCAATTCTCGCTGCATCCATCAGTTCCTTCGGTAAACCTAAAGCAAATTGTCTGAAAAAGAATACTGCCACTGGCGCAACGATTAACGGAAGCACTACAGCAAAATAAGTATCTACAATTTGTGCACTTACCATCAATTGGTATAATGGAAGCATCAAAATTTCAAATGGTATCATAAGGATTAACAATACAAGAACAAAGAATAGATTTCTTCCTTTAAACTCGTATACCGCCAATGCATATCCAACCATTGAGGAGAAGAACAATGATAAAATAATTGTCATTCCTGAAATAATTAAACTATTACCATACCAAGACCAGTATTGAGATGCTTCTTGAAAGATGTACGCATAGTTATCAAAATTTAATTTAGTTAAATCGATACTGAAGGAGATACCATCTCTCATTAGATCAGATGATGGTCTAAATGACGAAATCAATAGTCCGATAATTGGAAATAAAGCAATTAAAGAAACAAAAGCAAAACCTATCGTCGCAAGCCACTTTATTCCGTTACCTTTACTTTTCGAGTTCATTTATTCATCACCTCTCTTGAAAGTTCCTGTAAGTATCAAGTATATGATACTAATTACAAATATAATTAACATTAAAACTACACCAATTGCTGAACCAAAGCCCATATCGTTTTGACCAATACCTTGTTGATAAATATAACCAACAACAGTCAAACCAATATTACCTGGTGAACTTGTCTCCCAGAATACAAAACTTTCTTCAAACATCCTAAAACCATTTATTATCGTTATTGTACTAACAAAAATAATAATAGGTTTCAAGTGTGGGATAGTAATGAATCTCATTTTTTGAAATCCACTTGCACCATCTATATCTGCAGCTTCATATAGTTCTGCAGGTATGCTTTGTAACTGTGCAAGAAAATACAGTAAATTAACACCTATCCAGCGCCAAGAGCCAAGTATAACCATTAAAAACATTGCTGACCAAGCTTGATAACGCCAATCTACTGAATCTGCTCCTAATAAACTAACAATCTGATTAGCAACAGAAGAGTCTGTTTCACTAAACATCAAACGGAATATCATACCACCAACAATAGTTGAAGTTAATGCTGGAATAAATAATGATGCCCTGAAAAACGTTTTAAACTTCAAATACTTTGAATCTAGTAAAATTGCTAAAAGCATCGGTACAATTGTTAAAATTAATACCGTTAGTAGAACGTAAATTGAAGTATTCGATAACGCTTTAAAAAAGTTTGCATTAGCGACTCTGGAGTAATTATCTAACCCTATAAACTGTACTTGTCCAGGTAAAATACTTTGGAAACTCATTATTATACCTCGAACAGCAGGGTATAAAGTGAGGATCAAGAAAGATATAATAAAAGGAAAAACAAAAATGTATGGCACCACTTTTTTTGAGTTTAAAAATTTAAAAAACTTGTTAGGTTCTTTAAAGGGCTTCTTGTTCAAATCAGTTGAAACTTTACTTTCGGACAAATTAGAAGACATTTAAAAACCTCCTTTTTTTAAAATTAGAGCAGTATCTCAACTTCACTCTATAACTTAGTAATAGTTAATTTTACAACATGCTAGTATCTTTAATTAATACAACAGTCCTATGAGGTGTCAATTCCTTTTCCGTAGTTTTCCGAGAAGGGTTGAGAGATCACTTTTTACATTTTATATAATAGTGGGAAACAAAAGATATACCTTTTGTCCCCCACTATTTGTTTTTAAATATTACTCAGCTTGCTGATCTCTTACTACATCAGCGGCTGCTTTAAGCGCTTCTTCTGGTGTCTGTGAATCTGTACGTAAAACATTCTGCGTCACATTTGTATGGTACTCACTAATAATATCAGGCGTATTTGCCGTGAAATTCAATGGGTTAATTTCTTCTCTAACCTCTAGCAACATATCAAAGATCCCATCACCGAAATATTGATAATACTTGTTATCTGCTCTTACTTCTTCACTTTCCCATGTATCCCAACGGGGTGGATCAAAACCAAGTTCAGTCCAAAGCGCTATGTTTCCTTCTTCAGAAAGTTTCGCATATGCTAAGAACTCTTTTGCAAGTTCTGTATTTTCAGATTGCTTTGTTACAACGGTACCAGTACCACCCATACCTGCTGAACGATCGCCACCTTCTTCCCATGCCGGTAATGGTCTAATAGCTATTTTACCTTCAAGATCAGGCATGTTGTCCAAGAATCTTCCCATATACCATAATGGAGCTAAAATAGAAGCTGATCCACCTTCAGAGAAATAACCATAAAACTCTTCAGATTGATTCATACCACCTGGCGTTAATTCAGCAATTTCATTCTCATAAATTGCATCTTGCAAGAATTGTAGTGTAGCAACATTCGTTTCATTATCTAATATTACTTCACCATTCTCATCAAAAGCGTCCGATCCTTGTTGTGAAATCATTGGCCACATATCCATTAACCAATCTTCTGTACCTACGTTCCACATTACCGAATCAGTATTGGCTACAACTTGTTCACCAGCTGCAACGAAATCATCCCAAGTTGTGATTGAATCGATATCAACTCCAGCTTCATCCATAATTTCTGTATTATAGTACATTACAGTTGCACCAACATGTGTAGGTAAACCATAGTAGTTACCATCTTGCGCATAGTTTTCAAAACGAGATGATACAGCATTTTCTAAAACCGGTTCCACATATTCATTCATTGGCTCTAACTGTACATCACCTTGTAAGAAGTTAGAAAACTGGCCAATTTCAATATCAGCTATGTCCGGACCACCTTGTCCTGATTGAACTGCAAGTAACAAGTTGTTATGCATTTGTTCAAACGGATATGTTTCCGCATTCAATTTAATTGGTTTATCTGGATTTTCTTCATTCCATCTTTCAGCAGCATCACTATATAAATCCATGTGCTGACCAACAAACGTCCATAAAGTTATTTCAGTAGCGTCTTCAATGTCGTCTCCAACAACTGCAGTTTCTTCTGCATCACCAGAAGCGTCATCATCTCCGCCTCCACATGCCATCAATACGATAGCCATAAGACCAAACAGCAAAAACAGTAAACTTTTCTTCATAAATTTTACCCCCTTATTTTATAAAGCGCTTTCAAACAATGAATAAAATACAAGTTCTTTGTTCTATTCACCTCCAACATAGAATAGATACTATCCAACTAATTGTAAGCATTTTCAATTTTAAATGTTAAATAAAGATTTTATCTCCATAAAAAGATTAACATCTACATGAAAACTTGTCAATGATTTATCGTTATATGTTTTTCTCATATACGTATATGAGAAAAACATTCAATATTTACACACAAAGACTAAGAATTACTTCATTTCTGTATGATTTAAATAGTAATTGCAAGCACTAACATTTACTAAATAATCATGTTGTCATTAGTTAGATAATAGCATTTTTATTAATGGTTGTCAATAATCTTCCAATAATTTTATTAACATATACGTATATGAATTTAAGTTGATAATGTGATTTAGTTATAAAATAGAAATAACAATATCAGCATCATTTATTGCTTTAGAATTTAATTAACGAGTTATTATATTTAAATAGTAATTTCACTCCTTATCATTTATTTTTAACTTAATAAGTGTCGCAAACCCTTTCTTAGTAAACATTATATTACTTACAAAAAGCAGATCAGTGAGCGCCTTTTGATATCATTGAAAGCGCATACTTCATGTCACTAATATATTACACTTATTCGTACATGTCAACAAAATTTTATTAAACGCTACTACTTATTAATATTTCTTTAAAATTAAAAATTACTTATTAAATTTATCATATTTTATAACGGATCTAATCTGTGTTTACCAGAATACAAAAAAATCGCTCGACATATTAGTTTATGCGAACGACTTTTACAAAAATATTCTTGGTTCAAGTTAATCTATGTGCCAGTAATCTTAATTGTTTTGATATATATCATATTGTCATAAGCTAGTCTGATGAATGTATAACACGTAATTACTATGAAGATACCAAAATAACTACACTTCTATCGCTTGATGTTTAGTTTCTCGATCGGGTATTTAATAGTATCCTGTTTTAGGTTGTTTACTAGTAGTAATCCCGTACAGCGATCACGAATGTGCTGTGCTTCGTTTAAACTCGATTGTATCAGCTGATCCGACAAGCCTAATGCATCTGTGGTTGAGGGACCTCCAATGCTATCAAGCATGCTTCTTAATTCTTTAGCTGATGGTAATTCGTCAATCATTAACTTGATTTCAGGCCAGGACTCTATTAATTCTTTTGTATACTTTTTATTGGGATTCAAATCATTTAATTCCAACTGATTTGCCATTTGTTTATATAAGTCTGAAATAATCGCTGTCGCTACACCAACCTTTGCACCATGCAAAAGCTGTTCTGCATCCTTTTGGATTAAATCCATTTCCCAATAATGTGATAAATGATGTTCTCCGCCAGATGCTGGCCTTGAAAAATCTAATATGAGCATGACAAGTCCTGATTCAATTAATGCTTGTATTAATACCTTGATTCCTTCTTCATCATGTGCCGCTATTTTATCTATCTGGTGCACACATGTTTCTAATGATTTTCTTGTCATCTCAGCCGCTATTGAATAATAAGGTTCTTGACCTACTAAATCTGATATTTTCCAATCTAGTAGAGATGTATACTTCCCTAAAATATCACCGAAACCTGCAGCAGTTAGTTCTTCGGGTGCTGCAACTAACACATCTAAGTCAGCGAACACTGCTAATGGCGATGCTGTTTGAATGGTTGTTTTTACACCACGTAATATTAGTGGTGCTCCTTTAGAAGTAAACCCATCAACTGAAGCAGCTGTTGGAATTGAAATAAAAGGTTTTCCCATTTTATTACTCACAAAACGTACCGTGTCATGTATTGTTCCGGATCCAACAGCTAAAAATGCTTGTGCATTAGATGGTGTTTCAACTAATAATTGTACAAGTGCTTCCTCGTTAGCAAGCACTTGACCATGTTGATTTTCTTTTAACAAAACTATTTTATAGCTAATTTTTTCTTTTTCTAAAAGTTTCTCCAATTGTTGACCCGCTGCCTTGTAAGTTGGTTGGTCAACAACCATAACGACTTGTAATAAGTTTTTTTCTTTTAGAAACGGCGCAATTTTTAATAAAGCATTCTTTTCAACCGTAAGTTCGGGAAGCACAATATCTTCCACGCCGACTTCCTTCATTAACTGATGCATCTGTATTGGGATTTCCATATTTATTCCTCCTCTATAAGACAAGAAGTCGATAAGGAAGATCCCTATCGACTTAACTTTCTATTTTACATGCAAGACAACAACAGACATTGCTGGTAATTCAATTGTCACTTTATCTTCGTTAACTTTTATAGCCTTGAAGTCAACAGGTTTAATTTTATCTGGGTTTTCAAACGAATTATAATCATTCATTTTTTCCGAAGTAACCACTTCGCCTGTTACATCCGAAAAGTCTACGCCGCGTAAGTCTAAATCTAACGTTACCTTTTCATCTTTATCTAAATTACACAAACTAATATTAACAACACCATTTGCCTTCGAAGCAGAGGCACTTACTTGTGGATATTCTTTTCCATCAATCTCAAGCATTTTCGTATCAATATCCAAAGCGATTCGCTCAGCGTCTTGGTGAACTTTATACATATTAAAAATATGATAAGTTGGTGTTAATAGCATTTTATCTTCTTCCGTTAAAACCATTGCTTGAATAACGTTTACCATTTGTGCAATATTAGCCATTTGAACACGCTCATTGTGATTATTAAATATATTTAATGTCACACCTGCAATCAATGCATCACGTACTGTGTTTTGTTGGTACAAGAAACCAGGATTAGTTCCAGGTTCTACATCATACCAACCACCCCATTCGTCTACAATTAAATGCACACGTTTTTCAGGGTCATACTTATCCATAATTGTACTATGTTTTTCAATTAACTCTTCCATATAGACAGTTTTCTGCATGGACACTTCCCATTCGGTTTCAGAGAAATTTGTAGCTGATCCCTTATTTTCAAATCCGCCTGGATGTACATAATAGTGTAAGCTTAAACCATCCATTAAATGTGTCGCATCACGCATTAACACTTCAGTCCAATTATAGTCATCTACGTTCGGTCCACCAGCAATTTTAAAGATTTTATTATCGCCATAGTTACGTACGTACGTTTGAAAACGTCGATACAAATCTGCGTAGTATTGCGGACGCATGTTACCACCACAACCCCAATTTTCATTCCCTACACCAAAGTACGTTAGTTTCCATGCTTCTTCTTTTCCATTTTCTTTACGCCAATTAGCCATTGGCGATTCTCCATCAAATGTCATGTATTCAACCCACTCTGACATTTCTTGAACTGTTCCACTTCCTACATTTCCGTTAATATATGGTTCTGTTTCAAGTAGATCACATAACATCATAAATTCATGTGTCCCAAAATGGTTATTCTCTACAAGACCACCCCAGTGCGTGTTAACCATACGTTTTCTTCCTTCACGTGGTCCAATTCCGTCTTTCCAATGATACTCATCAGCAAAGCAACCACCAGGCCAACGAAGAATAGGGATATTCAATTCTTTTAATGCATGAAGTACATCATTACGAATTCCATTTGTATTTGGAATCGGCGAGTCTTCCCCTACCCATAAACCTTCATAAATACATCTACCTAAGTGCTCAGAAAATTGACCATAAATATTTTTATTTATAATTCCTCTTGACACATCTGCATTGACAACAACTTTCGTTTCCATTTAAGCACCTCATTATTATTTATTAAAAATTTAAGCTACTGTTACTTTTAGCAGTATCGCTGCATGCGGACGAAGTTCAAAAGATATTTTATCATGAGCTACGTTCACCTCATTTTCTTCCCATAAGTCTTCTATTTGCAGAACATCTTTTCCGTTGATTTCTAATTCGTTCCATGTTACAGCTATATCTGTTTTTATTTCACCTATATTAAAAAGTGCAACATAGATCAAACCGTCTGAACCTCTAGTAGTCCAAGTTACCTTTTCATCTTCCCTGTAGACCTGACGCGCATTATAGCTAGTTTGATACATGTGTAGCACTTTTTTGTTTGTTAACAAGGAATTAGTAAATGTATCATTATCCCTTAATTCGCCACCAAACATTAGTGGAGAACGAAAAATCATCCACAATGTCATCATCGTGATCTGTTCATCTTTCGTAAACCTAGTATAGCGATCACTAGCACCACCATCTACAGATCGAATCCCAATATGTCCTAATGGTAGCATATCAGCATCAGGCCAATGACCTGGCCCTGCATTCTTACTCCACTTATAGCAACGATCAAACATGTCATAAAGCGGTGGCCACATATCCCAAAAATCATCCGTCATACGCCACATATTTGCATTCTCTTCTAATAAACTAGCATTTTCTAATGATGCAGGACCTGGTGATAGACTCAATACCATCGGACGTCCACATCGATCAATGGCTTTTCGAATCATTTTAATCTCATCGACGTGTGCTCCATATATTTTCGAATCGGCGATATCATCCACTTTAACAAAGTCCACATTCCATTCTACATATAACTGGAACAGCGAATCGTAATAGGCTTGCGCACCTTCTTTAGTATGATCTATCCCATACATATCTGTGTTCCACGGGCAAATGGAATTCGGCTTTGCGATTTCTCTAGCCGTTACATTCGTACCTAAAAGATTAGTATCTTGATGAACAGCTTGTCGCGGAATACCACGCATAATGTGAATTCCGAATTTCAAACCGAGATCGTGTATATAATCCGCAAGTGGCTTGAATCCCCTTCCAGCTGCTGAAGACGGAAAGCGGTTCTCAGCTGGAATTAAACGTGAATACTGATCCATTTTAAGCGGAATAAACGGACGATAAGCAGAGGATACTGCACCTGATTCTGACCACTGAATATCTACAACAACATATTCCCATCCAGAATCTTTTAAGTACGTAGCCATATAATCGGCATTACCTTTTACTTCTTCTTCTGTAACAGTTGCACCATAACAATCCCAACTGTTCCAACCCATCGGTGGAGTCATTGCATATTGATGATGTTTCATAAGCAGATCACCTTTTATTATTTATTTTTTCAAACGAATAACATTCCATGACGCCTTACCTAGTAATGCCGATAGTGAACCATCGCTCAGTTTAGATTCCTTATTAAAATTAGGAGAAACAGCTTGATGTGATGCCGTATTAACTGCTTTCATATCATCATTCTCCAAAACAATATGCTCAACTAATTGATAATCTTCAAAACTTCTAACATCTATATCTATTGGAATAGATGATTCTAGATGTTTATTAACTATGAAAATAGTTACTTCTTCCTTCTCTTCATTGTAAACAGCTGCACTATCAATATAAGGTACGTCTGTAAAGTCCTTACTGTCATATTTAGGTGAGGTTAAGATTGGTTTTAACGAGAAACCTCTTCCATAGATAGAAGCATGCATGTACGGATAAAAGATAGTCTGCTTCCAAGATCGACCATTATTTTCTGTCATAATTGGAGCGATTACATTAACCAACTGTGCTAAACATGCCATTTTCACACGATCGGCATGTTGTAAAAATGTAATTAACATACTTCCCACTAGTAAAGCATCTTCAAAATTATAATGATCCTCTAATTGTGGCGGAGCGATTGACCACGGTTCAATTTTTTTATCTGCATCATTTGAATGATACCAAACGTTCCACTCGTCAAAGCTTAGATTAATAGATTTTTTGCTACGATGTTTTGCTTTAATATAATCACATGTTGAAATAACCGTTTTAATAAAATGATCCATATCCATGTTTTTAGCTAAGTAATTTGCTGTATCGTTTGAACGATTTCCGTAGTATTGATGTAATGAAATATAATCAATTTCATTGTAAGCAATATCTAATGTCGTTGCTTCATATTCAGGAAATGTTGGCATTCCTGTATTCGAGCTACCACAAGCAACCAGCTCAATAGAAGGATCTACTAGTTTCATTGCCTTTCCTGTTTCTTGAGCAATACGACCATATTCATATGCTGTTTTATGTCCAACCTGCCATGGTCCATCCATTTCATTACCTAAACACCATGTTTTAATGTTATGGGGTTGCTCGTAACCATGCGATCTTCTTAGATCACTATAATAGGTTCCACTAGGGTGATTTGTATATTCTAATAAATTACGCGCAGCATCAATTCCTCTTGTTCCAAGGTTGACTGCCATCATCACATCTGAATTAGCTTTCTTAGCCCAATCCACAAATTCGTTGGTTCCCATTTCATTTGTTTCTGTTGTTCTCCACGCAAGCTCTAAACGTCGTGGACGATCCTTTTTAGGGCCTACTCCATCCTCCCAGTTATAAGCAGAAACCATATTCCCGCCTGGATAACGTACAATTGGAACTTGTAGCTCTTTTACTAGTTCTATTACATCTTTTCTAAAGCCTTGCTCATCTGCTTCGGGATGCCCAGGTTCATATATACCTCCATAAACCGCGCGTCCTAAATGTTCAATAAAAGAACCATAAATTCTTTCATCTACTTTTGCAATTTGATAATTCTTATCTAGTATCATTTTCGCTTTATTCTTACTCATGGTAACCTAGCTCCTTTTAATAAAATTGAGAATACAATTACTTTATAAATGAAATCAAACCCAACTGTATACGCTTACAAATAAGTAAAATTACTTTTTTGAGTTACAAACAGTTATAAGCTGTCTATATCTACGTTACACTTTTCATAATAGGTAACACACATTTTATTAAAACGTACGTATATATTTCAACATTTTCATTATATATAGTTATCAATGTTTTATCAACAGTTTTACTTTAATTTAATAAAATTTCGCGATAGTTTATAACGTTCTTGGGAGAGTTGACGAGTTAAAAAGTCCTTTTAAAAGAGCTCGTCACACAAAAACATTGGTGTACATAAATTGATTGGCATCCTATTATGTAAGGGTTAAAACTATGAACTAAAAATAACACAGTAGATATAACAAAAGTTTATCCCATTCCCCAAAATGAGGTTTACGATAAACTCTGGTAACCATAAACTACTATTAAATTAATTACCATCGCTAATAGGAGTTTTTTGAGAAAATGATTTCGAAGCAATTTTCATTGCAAAAAAGCCAAAAATACTAATACCGAAAACAGGAATTAATCCAGATATTTTTTGATACATATATGCTAATACAATAAAACCTAACAATAAAAAGACAGTTTGAAGAGGTTTAGCTAAAACTAAAATAATTGAATACTTAAAGTACTCTAATATTTTTAATTCATAATGTGAAAAGATGGGGAATAGATAGAAATTTATTAAAGCATATATTACTAAAATAACATACAAAGAAATAGTTATTATTTGATTGAGTATCGAGCTGTCTAATTGTTGTATAACCCTTATATCAATAATTAAGACAAAACCAATCACTAAAGAGATATAGCCTATAATGTTTGATTTTATAAGAGAAGTTTTATAGCCTTCCCAAAAAGTTTTGAATATTGGTGTATCTTCAGATTCTATTATTAGCTTTCTTAATACATTAAACATAGCAGCAGTAGCTGGAAAAACCCCTACAATAATTAAACCGAGTAAAGAAAAGAAAAACCAAAGTAAGTTAAGGTAAAATAATTTTAATCCTAATTCACCAATACGAATATACCATTCAAAACCGCCCATATATAACCCTCCTGCCTGTAATGGAAAACATGTTGTTTGACTAATTAAAACATAAGTTACAAACAAAATATACAAGTCTAATGAAAAGTGATATACCCCTCATTTTATATAATGCTTTTAATTATTTCTTTTAAAAAATAGTATTCTTATAAGCTACCGCCCACAAAAACTTCTTACACGATTATCCTATACGCACAAGATATCATCAGTAGAACTTAGAGTCAACGAGCTGAGGCTAAATGGATTTACAATTAACGGAAAATTCAGCCCATTGCCTATTATATGACCTCCATCTTACTCTAAAGCGATACACATTATTATTAGTCTCTCATCTAATTGTGTTCTTATAATTAATAATAGCTATCTAATTTTATAGATAGCTATATCTTTTCAGCCTTATTAACCTTTTACAGAACCGATCATAACACCTTTCTCAAAGTACTTTTGAATAAGCGGGTATAATATTAAGATTGGGAGAGATGAAACGATAATTACACCATATTTAATTTGGTCAGCATACCTTTGTGCATAACCTCCGCCAGTACCACCACTACCAGCTCCTTCCTGGAATACTTGGTTAGAAAGTAGTATATCCCTTAAAACAATCTGTAGTGGTTGCAAATTATAATCTCTAATATAGATTAACCCTGTAAAGAAGTCATTCCAATGCCAAACTAAGTAATACAAACCTATTACAGATATAACCGCTTTAGAAAGAGGTAATACTATTTTCCAAAAGAATTTAAAGTGTGAACATCCATCAATGGAAGCTGCCTCAAACATTTCTTTAGGTATTGTACTTTCAAAAAATGTCCTCGTTATTATAAGGTTAAAGATATTAACTGTTAATGGATTAAATATAAAAACCCACATTGTATCAATAATACCTATATCCTTCATTAATAGATAAGTAGGGATTAAACCACCATTAAAAAACATTGTAAATATAAAGAAAAACATTAACGGTCGTCTAGCTCGGAATTCTTGTCTTGAAAGAACATACGCTGCTGGCAATGTTAATAATAGATTAACAAAAGTACCACCCACAGCATATATTAGTGTGTTTCTATAACCTATCCATATTCGAGAGTCCTGAAAAATCTCTTGATATCCAAATAAACTAAAACCTTTAGGAAATAGTAACACTTGACCTGTTGATACAAGCGTTGAATCACTTACTGATGCTATAACAATGAAATATAGTGGATACGCAACCACTAAAAACATTAAAATTGCCAGTATATAAACAACAACATCAAAAATTATATCTGATTTTTTTCTTTTTTTTATTTTTTCCAGAAGTTTCATTGTATTTTCCTCCTTGCCATGTAAGGGTAAGTCCTACCATAAACTGATTTTGAAGAACCTCTTAGCAATATAGTTCATAAGCAATAGTAATGAGAAGTTTATTAGGGTATTAAATAAACCAATAGCTGCCGCATAACTAAACTGATTAGAAATGATACCAATCTTATACACATAGGTTTCAATAACCTCAGATACTGGTAAGTTTAGTGAATTCTGCATTAAAAATATTTTCTCAAAACCAGTACTTATAGCTGTACCCATATTTAAAATCAACAAAATGATTATCGTCGGGACAATTGCAGGGAGTTCAACATTCTTAATTATTTGCCATCTACTTGCTCCATCTACTTTAGCCGAATCATAAAGTTGTGGATCAACACTAGATAAAGCTGCTAAATAGATAATACTGTTCCACCCTACATGTTGCCAAACATCAGATAAGACATAAACAGGTACAAAAGCTTTAACAGAAGCTAATAAATTTGTATCTTCAAAACCAAACGCACTTACTGCAAGACCTATTAATCCATTATTAGGAGATAACAAAACATTTAGTAAACCTACTAATACAACAATTGAAATGAAGTGTGGTAAATATACTGTTGTTTGTAAAATCTTTTTGCCTTTTTTCCAAGTAATTTGATTGATTATTAACGCTAAAATTATCGGAGCTGGAAAACCGATTATAATTGTAGTTAAACTGATTAATAATGTATTTCGTAATAGGTCCCAAAACATATGACTATTAATGAATTGTTCAAAATACTTTAATCCTACCCACTCTCCACCAGTTAATCCAGCAGTGAAATCATACTCTCTGAAAGCCAATTGAATACCATACATGGGAATATAATTGAATATAATCACTACTATTATTGCAGGTAAGATAAGCAACCATAATTGATAATCTTCTACTATCGTTTTAAAGAAATTCTTTTTCTTCTTAGGACTAATACTAGTTGGTTGACTGACTTCTTTCGCACTTTCACTCATAAAGGCCATACCAATTCTCCTTTACTTTAAAGGGATGTCGTACTAGCGACATCCCTTTGTTATTATTACAAAACATCAAATGAAATTCTCGTTATATTATTATTTAATTAGATTTATAATCATCATAATAACTTTGAATAATTTCATTATTATTCGGAAGACCAATTTTATTCATTTCATTTACATAGTCATCCCACTGATTCTCAATCCCGCCAGTTGTAATCCATTCGCCGAATTTAGTAATTCCCAGATTCATCAAATCCGTATTGACTAAAGCCATCTGATTATTATCTTCATCACTATACTTCAAGAACATTCCTGGCAATACATTATTATCTACGTCTAACGATTCAAATGTTTCAATAAATGGTCCTTGTTGTTCACCTACAGCTTTCATATCAGTCCCTAATTCTACCTCTAGAGTATCCGAAACAAACATTGGCCCATTATCTGCCCATGTTGATGTCCATTTCCATGTACCTGGATCCATTGTTTCGTCTGCAGGAGGAAGTACTTTATATGAACCTTCACTGACCTCTTCAATATTTGTTCCCATAGAACCAAACAACACTTGAAGACTTACCTCAGGATCATATATCTCATTAATGAATCTCATAGCAGCTTCTTTATTAGCTGTCTGTGATGACATAGCTAGAAAGTTAATACCATAATTTAATTCATTATAATCATACGTCCAACTAACTTCCCCATCATAATCTTCTGACATTTTCATTGGTGCAAATGTTTCATATTGATCAGCAATTTCTAATCCAAATCTATCCGTCCGTTCCCAACCAAACGTGTAGCCAAGCTTCGCTACATCCCCTTCTCCACGTGCCAATGACTGATATTTTGTATAATCCTGTGTAAATACTTCTTCATTTATCAGACCGCTATCATATAACTTATGCAAAAACATAACGACTTCTTTATAACGCTCATCAGTAAAGAAGTTTTTCACTTCTCCATCTTCTAAGAAATAACCTTGACCACCGCCACCAGTAATGGTCATTCCTGTACTACCCAATAATACAGTTGGATGAAAGAAACCAAATCCAGCTGTAGCTACTGGTGCAAAATCCATTGCAATCTCATCATTAGGGTCGCCATTTCCATTAGCATCTTCTTGATCAAAAGCTAATAATACATCATATAATTCATCCCAGTTCGTAGGTGTTTCTAACCCTAAGTTATCCAACCATTGCTGATTTATAAATTGCATTGTTGCTGTCTCGGGCCAAAACTGTTGATACTTCGGAAGACCAAATATCTCTCCGTCTTTTTGAAGCGATAATGCTTCTGTAAGCGGTTGTTCATCAAACATAGCTTGAACATTAGGACCACCTTCTGCAATTAATGGAGATAAATCCTCAAAGAGACCAGTGAATTTTGCGAAATCCGCATCTGTAATTACATTAGGACCAATTAATAGATCTGGGATATCACCACCAGCTAACATTGCACCTTTTTTCTGATCCCAATCAGCTGTTACCTCTTCCCACTCTATTTCCACTCCTGCTCGTTCTTCTGCCTCTTGCAACCACTCTATGTCCTCTAAATCTTTCGTCAGCGGGTGCTTTGTAATTAGAGCAGTCAGTTTAACTTTTCCGTCTTCCGTTGTTTCGGCCTCTTTTGTTTCGTCATCGCCGTTACAGGCAACTAAAATAATGAAAAGTAATAATGACAAACTAATTAATAAGACTTTAGAAATTTTCATAGACATTTCCTCCTAATATTAAACTGTTTTTTTGCAATGCATTTACGACCCTATTCAGAAGGGTTATCCGCTAAACTAGTATCCTGTATGATAATAGAATTAGAACAATCATATTGAGTATATGGTAGCGGTTTCAAAATTTGGGTATTCATTACCTCCAACAACTTACTTATAAAAGTACTTATAAGATTATACGTATATGTTATTGTCTTTATTACATTTTCATTTTAAAATTTTATACAGTTTTTTTTGGAAAACCTAAAATTACAAACAAAGTTTATAAAAATGATTAAGACCCTTTCCTATTTCAATTGAACATAAAAAAGCAGCGATATATGCATATTTTGCATTATCGCTGCTTTTAATTAAATAATTTATTCATTTTTTTTCGTTGAATTTCTAATAATTAACTCAGGTTCAAAAACAATTGATTCTATTGAATCTTTTGACTTATTTGGATTTCCCTTAACCTCTTTAACAAGTTCTAAGATGACTTCTGCTGCCTTTTCGCCCATTTTAGTTAACGGATGTTTTACTGTAGTCAATTTCACTTCAGAAACTTCAGCTAGGAATGAATTATCAAAACCTACAAGCGATATATCTTCTGGTACTCGTAGATTCTTTTGACGTAACACGTCCAATAGAGCGATTGCTAGTTGATCGTTATAACAAACAATTGCTGTTGGACGATCCCCATTTGATAGGGACAATAATTTTTCCAATTCTTCAAATGGTTTAGTTGCCTTCTCTTCTGTTTTATAGGTCACAATGTTATTTGGGTTTATGGGCAATTGATTTGCGCGATGTGCTTTTAAGTAACCTTTCATTCTTTTCGTTCCCTGAATATCATCATTTTTGAAAAAACCTACAATATTATTATGCCCTAAATTAATCAGGTGTTCTGTCTGAATCTGACCACCCTTTTCATCATCCAAGGTAATGCTAAGAGGCTCTAATTCATCATAATAGGCATTAATCATAATATAAGGTATATTTTGACGTTCTAAATTTAAATAATAATTAATATTCGGATTCGAAATTGCACTTCTTGTCGGTTCAATTATGACTCCTTCAAAATGCTGTGTTAATATTTTTTCTAAGAATCGTCTTTCATTTTCATGATCATTATTCGTACTAAAAAGACTAACATGATAACCATGTTCGCTTAAATAAGATTCCGCTCCTCGGATTATTGAAGGGAAAATGTAGTCAGAAATATACGTTGTAATGATTGCAATATTTTTTTGATTTTTTACCGCACTCACGGTTTCTTCCTTCGATCGATCAGCACAAAATGTACCTGCGCCTTGCTCGCGATAGAGCCATCCCTGGCTAACCAACTCACCAATAGCTAATCGAACAGTATGACGACTAACGTTAAACTGTTTCATCAATTCACTTTCCGAGTTAATCTTTTGGTGCGGCTGAAATGTTCCATCCAGTATTTTCGACTTAATTGCTTGCTTAACTATATTGTACTTTGTTTGCATAATTACACCTCATACATCTAATGAACTTATTCGTATATGCCAATCTTAACAATTATAACATTGATTAATAGATTAGGACTAATTATTGAAATACCTAAATAACTTTTTTGATCTCATGGAATAGTACAGCTCATTATTCCATGCTATTCTATCAAATCAAAATTTCTTCTTTGAGAATAAAATGTAGCAGAGATTCACCTAAGTAAATCTCTGCCCATCCATTCATTTATCTACGGAACGCTATTTCATTCCATTTTAATTCATTTTTAAATTGACGTAATTTTGTATCTTCATCGATGACAACACATTCTATTTTTGCCATTTCAGCAAAATCACACAGTTGTTCTGTTGTGACCTCAAATGATAGAACAGTATGATGTGCTCCACCGGCATAAATCCATGCCTCTGTTGCTTCGCTTAATGATGGTTGTGGTTTCCATAGCACTTTCGCTACCGGTAAATTTGGCGTTTCCTTTTCAGGTTGTTCTGCCTTCACTTCATTAATTACTAAGCGGTAACGTCCACCTAATTCTATTAATGATGCATTGACAGCATCTCCACCTTTCCCATCGAATACAAGACGAGCTGGATCTTCTTTACCACCAATACCTAGCGGACTAACAACCATTTTTGGTTTTGTCGCAGCAATAGTAGGACAAACTTCTAACATGTGTGAACCAAGAACCATTTCATTACCAGGTTCTAAGTGATACGTGTAGTCCTCCATAAAGGACGTGTTTTTGTTACCAGCTATAATCTTCATAAAACGTAATAATGCAGCTGTTCTCCAATCACCTTCTCCAGCAAATCCGTAACCTTCCGCCATCAAACGTTGTGCTGCAAGTCCAGGCAACTGTTTCATACCATGAAGATCTTCAAAATTCGTTGTAAATGCGTTATAATTTCCTTTTGCTAAGAATGATTTCAAACCTAATTCAATACGTCCTTGATATAAAATAGAATCACGAACAGCACCTGGTTCTGCGGCTTCTGCAGGCAAGTCATAAAGTTCTTGATATTCCTTATATAGTTTATCAAGATCGGCATCTGTAACCTGATTCATTTCTTCTACTAGATCACCTACACCATAATAGTCTACTACCCAACCGAACTTAATTTGCGCTTCTATTTTATCTCCATCAGTTACGGCAACATTACGCATGTTGTCACCAAAACGTGCTACACGAATATTGGATCCATCTGCAACTGCAATAGCCGTTTGCATCCATCCTGCAATTTTCTCTACTACTTGCTTGTTTTCCCAATGACCGACAACCACTTTACGAGCGATATCAAGTCTTGTTCCAATATAACCATATTCACGATCACCATGTGCCGCTTGGTTTGTGTTCATAAAGTCCATGTCGATTGTTTCCCATGGAATATCACGATTGTATTGTGTATGAAGATGTAATAATGGCGTCTGTAAAGCCTGCAATCCTGCAATCCATGATTTCGCAGGCGAGAAAGTATGCATCCATGTGATAATACCTGCACAATTCTCATCTGCATTTGCTTGCATAGCAAGTTTATGAATATTATCTGATGTTGTTAATACTTCTTTAAATGCAATATTAAAGGGCAATGTACCTGCGTTATTTAGACCTTCTACAACTTTTTTCGAATTGTCCTCTACTTCTTTTAGCGTTTCTTCCCCATATAACGGCTGACTTCCTGTAACAAACCAAAATTCGTACGGTTTAGTTTTTAACATATTCTCTCTCCTCCAATTGATCTTTTTGTTTTTTAAAAAACGCCTAACGGATAGCTTTCAATCGTTTCATTACGTTATTCTCTCCACGGCCAAAGTAGTCATGAAGCTTTACATATTCTTGATACAACTTATCGTAAATTACTACATTCTCTGGTATAGGAACAATCACATCTTCTTTAATACGGGCCATTTTTTCAGCAGCTTCTACCGCAGATTTATAACCGCCATTTTCCACTCCAGCAGCAACAGCACCAAACATCGCTGCACCTAAAGCAGGTGTTTGTATAGAATCTGCAACCTTTATTGTTCGATTTGTTACATCTGCATATATTTGCATCAGCAATTGATTCTTTTGCGGTAAACCTCCACATACATACAACTCATCGACTGGAACACCATTGTTATGGAAGTTGTCTATGATCTCTCTTGTACCAAATGCTGTTGCTTCCAATAAAGTTCGATATATTTCTTCTGGTTTAGTTTGAAGTGTCAAACCAACAATTAAACCACTTAGCTCGGCATCTACCAATACGGATCGGTTACCATTCAACCAATCAAGTGCTAACAAGCCTGTTTCTCCCGGTCTGTATGCATGAGCCTTTTGCTCTAAATATTGATGAACAGTCAGACCAACCCGATTAGCTTCCTCTTGCACGTAAGCAGGAACCGCATTAGCCACAAACCATGCAAAAATATCACCTACCGCTGTTTGTCCCGCTTCATAACCAAAGTAATTCGGTATAATACCATCCTCTACAACTCCACATATACCTTCTACTTCTATTTCTTCTTCACCTAACACCAATGTACAAATAGAAGTACCCATTGTCATGACCATTTCCCCTGGTGAAGTAACACCCATTGCAGGTACGGAGACGTGTGCATCTACGTTTCCTACTGCTATCGCTATCCCTTCTTTTAAACCAGTTTTCTTAGCCATTTCACCTGTTAATCCACCTGCTTTTGTACCAAGTGGAACTACCTCACCGCGTAATTTCGTTTCTGCGAGATATTCTAGACGTGGATCCAATGCTTTGAAAAAATCATTGCTTGGGTAACCATCTTTTTTATTCCATATAGATTTATAACCTGCGGCACAACTATTCCGAATTAAATTTCCTGATAATTGTGAGACAATCCAATCTGTAGCTTCAACGAATTTATCTGCTTCTTCATATACCTCTGGTGCTTCATCAAGTATTTGCCATATCTTAGCAATCATCCACTCGGATGATGTTTTGCCACCATAGCGCGCTAAAAATGTTTCGCCTCTTTGCTTTGCTATTTCATTTAATTTATTAGCTTTATCTTGAGCTGCATGATGTTTCCACAGTTTCACCCAGCTATGAGGATTATTTTCCCATTTTGGATTAAAAGATAAAGGTTGATTATTAACATCCACAGGCAACATTGTACAAGCGGTAAAATCAATACCGATACCTATAACATTTTGTGGATCTACACTCGACTCTCTTAATACTGTGGGAATTGATGTTTCTAAAACTTCTAAATAATCTTGTGGATGTTGTAGCGCCCATTCATAGCCTAATTTTTCACCAGAAGTTGGTAATGTATCGTTAATAACCCCATGTCTATAATGTGTGATATGGTCATTAATTTCCCTACCCGTAGCAAGTGACACTAACACCGCTCGGCCTGATTCCGTGCCATAGTCAACACCTATTGCATATTTCTCTGTCATATGGAAGTTGGATCACCTCCTTTATTGGCCATAATAGGCGTCTTTACCATGTTTTCTTAGATAGTGTCTATCCAATAAAACTTGTTGCATATTTGGCGTATTGGGATTAATTTGATAGGTGTGTAATGCCATTTTGGCTACTTCCTCTAACACCACTGCATTATGCACTGCTTCTGCTGGGTCTTTACCCCAATTAAAAGGTGCATGACTATGAACTAGTACACTCGGCACTGCAAGTGGGTCCACATGTCTAAATGTCTCAACAATTACATTTCCAGTTTCTAATTCATACTCGCCTTTAATTTCATCTTCTGTCATACGTCTTGTGCATGGAATTGACCCATAAAAGTAATCAGCCTGAGTCGTGCCTAAAGCAGGAATACCTGTACCAGCCTGTGCCCAACTTGTCGCCCATGGTGAATGGGTATGGACAACTCCACCAATCCCAGGGAAATTCTTGTATAAAACAAGATGTGTAGCTGTATCAGAAGACGGCTTTTTATTTCCTTCTACAATATTTCCATCTAAATCGACAACAACCATGTCATCTGCCGTTAATTCTTCGTAAGGCACACCACTAGGTTTAATGACCACTAATTTTTCTTTTTTATCGTAACCGCTTACATTCCCCCAAGTAAAAGTGACTAATTGATGTTTGGGTAATGCTAAGTTTGCTTCAAGCACTTGTTCCTTTAATGCTTCTAACATAATTTAGTCAACACCTTTCATTATGAAATTAGTTTTATACGTAGATTTCAATCATTTAATCTTATAGTAATATAATTTGTACGTACAATCAATATATATTGTGTTATTTTTATAAATTAATTTTAAAAAGGTCAGTTTAAATTAAAAAAACCGCATAACAAAAGGGATTAGCGACTTAAAATTAATTAGCCTTTTTTATCTATTATATATTGCTTATAATAAATATATATAAAGTCCATACAAGTTATGTATTAAATTTATTATTTTTATAAACAACTTTAAAGATTAAAATAACAGAAAATCCAACTCTATTAGAGTTGGATTTTCTGTTATTTAGTTATTCTTTTTATGTGTCTTCTTTGGTCCTTGCCAATTTGGAACAAACCCATCTTCCTGCATCTTTTTCATATACATATCTAAGTGTTCTTCCATTTTAGTAGCATCTTCTTCTGATAAGACACCAAATTCTTCATACTTTGCAACAATTCCTTTTCTTTGGTTAACCAAATCTTCATACATTGTTTTTAATTCTTTGGTTTGTTGTTCATTTAATTCAACATCTTCGAATTTTGGTTTTGGATGATCTTTCTCTGCTCCGACTATCGTAGCACCAAACCCAAGCATAATCATCGAAAAAACTAATAGAAGCAAACCTTTACGTATTTTCATATTCAGTCATTCCTTTCTTAATTTACTATCAAACTTAGTGTTATCAATAATTAAGAAAGTATACTTTTATTTGTAGCAATTATTTTGTTGCGACTTTAACTATCGTTCTACCTAAAGCTTTTCCTGCAATCAAAGTTGGTAACTCATCTGCTAATTGGTCCAAACCTATTTCTTTATTCAAAATAATTTCTAATATATCTTTGTTTGGTTTTAAGTCGGTTGCAACTCGATCCCAAATCTCTTTTCTTCCGTTCATCGGAAAATTAACAGAGTCGATACCAATTAGGCTTATACCGCGTAAGATAAATGGATAAACGAATGTTGGAACTTCTACACCACCCGTTAATCCACTAACAGCTACCCCACCATCATAGTGCAGTTTACTTAAAATAGAAGCTAATGTCTTTCCACCAACAGGATCAACTGCTGCTGCCCATTGGGGTTTCGCTACGGCGTGAACTTCTCCATCGAAAACGGCTTCGCGAGTAATTACTTCCTCGGCACCAAGCTTCTTCAAAAAGTCAGTTGCCTCGGATTTACCAGTGCTTGCAGCGACGTTATAACCTTTGTGAGCTAACATAGCAACTGCTATGCTTCCTACACCTCCAGTAGCACCTGTTACGAGTACTTGTCCTTTATCTGGGGTTAATCCATTCTTCTCTAGACGATCAATTGATAGTGCTGCGGTAAAACCAGCTGTACCAAATAACATTGCGTCCTTCATTGAAAGTCCATTTGGTAACGGAAGTACCCATTCTGATCCTACACGCGCATATTCACTATAGCCACCATCATGTGTGACACCTATCCCATAACTCGTAGCAATAACATGATCACCTTCTTCAAATTGATCATCAGCAGACTCGACAACTTCACCAACTAAATCAATTCCAGGAATCTGAGGATAGCTTTTCACAATAACACTATCATTTGTATTAGCCATTGCATCTTTATAATTGATACTAGAATAATGTACTTTAATAAGTACTTCTCCTTCTGGTAAATCATTTGTCGTTAATGTTTTTACGCTTCCTGTAACCTTCTCGTTTTCTTTTGTTAGTTGATATGCTTTAAATGTTTTTGTCATTTATTATTTTACACTCCTTCTATTATGATACATTTGTTTTTTTGAACGCTTTTTCTTTTACTTTCTTAATCCACATTGCTTCTGTTACGTAATTGAAGACTAAACTAATTACAAAACCATGTATCATGACACCTATAATGGTAATGAAGACAAGAATAGTATGGCCTACGATTGTTTCTGGAGAAAAGGCTGCTTTACCAAAAAAGGTAACTGCAGTTATAACACTAATACCCGCTTCTTTCATGTTAATAATTCCTGGTTCTACAACCACCATAATTGCCATCATAAAAATTAAAGATACAAAAATAATTACTGAAGTTAAGCCATAATGTTGTTTCTTTAGAAATGCTACAAAAGGCATCGTATAATATTTTGTAATTGTTTTTAAACGTAGCAGATGCAGAATACGTGCAAAACGCGCTACTTGAAATACGGCGTCTAATGGGATTGCGGCTACTAATAAGAATGGATTGCGCTTTAAAAAGTCCAACTTATTTTGACTTTTATATATACGGTATACGAAGTCCACAAAGAATATAGCCCATGTGATCCAAACAATATAACTGGTGTACGGGAGATCAGTCCATAATGTTGCAATGGATAACGTCGCCAGAATTACCATAAAACCTTCATACACTATTTTTTTTGAGAACATCATCTATACTCTCGCTTCCCTCCTATCCTATACTCTATCAAAAAAACGCACAGAATCAGAGTAATTGGATTTGTCTATTTATATCATGTTACTAAATTAAGGACATTGTGTGAAATCATAAGAATGTAATTTATAGCTATAGAAAAACCAGCACCCCTTATAAGGAAGGAGTACTGGTTTTCTATTAACCAACTTTTATTTCAGATGATGATGGTACTTGTTTTGCTTGCTCCTTCTTCGCTAAACGAACTAGTAAATATGCGATAGGTGTATCAGCAATTGCTACTATAAATTTAAAGAAATATTGTGTGAAAATCATCCCAATTAGAACAGTGGTGGGTACTGTTCCTATAAATGCAACAACGATAAAAATAATGGTATCTAACAATTGACTTGAAATGGTTGATAAGTTATTACGTAACCATAATTTTTTCTCACCATGTTGTTTTTTTAGACGATGAAAAATAGACACATCGATATGTTGACTAACGACATACCCTAATAGACTGGCAATCATAACGCGAAAACTTCCGCCTAATATTGCTTCAAATTCAGCTTGCATTCCAAAGGCAGACGCAGCTGGTAAGTGTATTGCTATAAACACGAAAACCAGTGCCACGACCTGTGTAAAAAAACCTGCTCGTACTGTTTTCATCGCCGCTTCTTTTCCATAAACTTCACCAATAACATCGGTGATAAGATAAGTAACAACGTATACAATTGCAGCTGCAGGTAAGATAAACTCACCAATGCTAAATAATTTAACAGAAATAATATTTGATAAAATTAATAGTCCAACAAATAATGCATTCAAATAGACAAACATATCTTCTCTCCTAACTTATTTAAGGAGATTCTTAGCTAACCCTCATTAGCGATTATCAACTTTTTCTGGATACATATCGTGATTCATTAAACGGTGATCTGCTATTTCTTCAAACTTTGTCCCTTTTTTGCCATAATTACAATATGGATCAATCGAGATACCACCTCTTGGGGTAAATTTACCCCATACTTCTATATATCTCGGATCCATTAAATCTATCAAGTCATTCATAATAATGTTCATACTGTCTTCATGAAAATCACCATGGTTACGAAAACTAAATAAATATAATTTCAATGATTTACTTTCAACCATTTTCTCACCTGGAATATAACTAATATATACGACACCAAAATCAGGTTGATGCGTTTTTGGACACAACGTTGTAAATTCAGGACAATTGAATTTAACAAAGTAGTCACGATTTGGATGTTTATTATCAAATGTTTCTAATACATCAGGTGTATAGTCAAATGCATATTTCGTCTCTTGATTCCCTAATAACGAAAGATCTTGTAAGTCTTCATCTCTTCTTCCAGCCATCTGGCTAACCTCCCTTTTTACATATACATTAAAAAAAGCCCATCCCGATAAGGATATGGCTTTTGTAGTCATATGTCCTTAGTTTTTTATAGAGGGTTTGTTGCTAAGAACCTCTCCCATTATAGAACGGAATCGTATCCATTTACTCGGACTATTATATAGAGCGTGGAGCAAGATGTCAACGTTTTGACTTTCATATAGATACTAAGCCATTTCTTCAAATAATTTATCTAGAATAACAATTGCTTGATCTATTTCTTCTTTGTTTGTAGTGATTGGTGGAAGGATTCGAATAACCCTTTCTCCAGCTATGACAATAAGTAATTGATGCTCTTCACGAGCCTTCGTAACATAATCAATTGCTTTTCCAGTAACTTCAATTCCAATTAAAAATCCTTTTCCTCTTATATTGCTTATATTATCATACTTGGCGCTTAATTCTTCTAATTTCAACCAAAGATATTCAATTTGCACATTAGATTTCTCAAGTAAACTCGTACCTGATAATTCTGTTATCGTTGCTAAACCAGCTGTAGTTGCTAGTGGATTCCCACCAAATGTACTACCATGGGAGCCTGCTTCAAATGCTTTTGCCACATGTCCTTTCGCAATTAAAGCACCAATCGGAAATCCAGATCCTAATCCTTTTGCGACACTAATTACATCTGGTTCAAACCCATATTGTTGATAGGCAAACAGTGTTCCCGTACGTCCCATGCCTGTTTGAATTTCATCAATCATAATAAGAACATCATTTTCTTTACATAATTGAACGATTTTATCAACCCAAGCTTGATCAGCGGGGATAACGCCACCCTCGCCTTGAATTAGTTCTAGCATAACTGCACATGTCTCAGGATGGATTAGGTCTTCTAATGCAGCCATATCATTATAAGGCAAATAACGAAAACCTGGCATCAATGGTTGAAAGCCTTCCTGAATTTTTTCTTGTCCAGTTGCGGATAGTGTCGCTAATGTACGGCCATGAAAGGATTGATTAAATGTAACAACCTCAAAGGCTTTGTTTTGCTTTACTTTTTGTGCATAACGTCTAGCAATTTTTATCGCTGCTTCGTTTGCTTCCGCTCCACTATTGCAAAAGAAAACTTGATCACCAGAACTATTTTCCACTAATTTTCTTGCTAGCGCTTCTTGTGATGGTATCTGATATAAATTGGAGCAGTGCCATAGATTCCCCAACTGATTTTCTACTGCCTCTTTAACTGCATCTGGGACATGCCCTAAATTACAAGTAGCAAGTCCTGCCGTATAATCCAAGTATATTTTATCCTTATCATCCCAGACATAACTTCCCTTTCCTTTGGTTAATGTGATTGGAAAACGATTATATGTTGGCATTATTGCTGACATTTGGGTTGTAGAACTTGTTTCAGACATGACTAATCTCCTCCAATCGAATTCTTGTACCTACGTCTTTGCCATCGATAAAATCAAGTAAAGCTTGTGCATCCATGCCATTAACAATAGCAACTTCTGGCACATTTTCTGCAAGTGCTGCTAATGCCGCTTTCACTTTAGGAATCATTCCGCCTTGAATGACATTTGTAGCTATTAACGATTCAATTTGGATCTTATCCGTATGGTGCAATGTAACTTTCTTATCATTCTCTTCGATATAAATTCCAGGAATATCGCTAATAAAACATAGTTTAGCTTTTAATGCTTGTGCTATTGCAGCTGCTGCCGTGTCTGCATTGATATTATAACGTTGTCCCGCTTCTCCAATAGCAATTGGCGAAACAACTGGAATATAACCTTGCGCAATAACGCTGTGTAATAAATCAACATTGACATGATCAACTTCACCAACGTAGCCAAGACCCTTATCTTGTTTTACTTCTACAGCGTGCAAGAGATTACCATCGACACCACTCATCCCAAACGCCAAAGCATCCTCTTGTATCAAATTACGAACAATTTGTTTATTCACAGAGCCGCTTAAGACCATCTCAACCACATCTAACACTTCAGTAGTTGTTACACGTAAACCATTCACAAACGTTGTAGCAACGTCCATTTGCTTCAGACGAGAGGAAATTAGCGCGCCACCACCATGAACAATAATTGGTTGCACCTTTTCATCTGCTTGAATGCTAGCAATATTTTGATAAAAAGCTTGTGGAAGCTGATCAACAATACTTCCACCACATTTAATTATGATATACTCCATTTTTCCATCCCCTTATGTGCGATAGGAAGCATTAATTCTGACATATTCATAAGAAAGGTCACAACCCCAAGCAGTGGCATTACCTTTCCCATCACCAACACTAGCATGAATTGTTACAGTGTCCTGCATTAAATACTGCTTTGCTTCTGTTTCATCAAACGGTAAGGGCATTCCGTTTTTAACCACTTCAATCTTACCTAGTGCAACACAAACATCATCGGGATCTAACATTTCTCCACTATACCCAATTGCAGTAATCACACGTCCCCAATTCGCATCAGCACCATGAATAGCAGTTTTAACTAGATTAGATGAGATTATCGTTTTACTAATTGCTTGCGCAGCCTTCTCAGTATTGGCACCTGTGACTTGTACCTCAATTAATTTGCTAGCGCCTTCTCCGTCTCTAGCAATCTCTTTTGCAAGTGACTGACAAACAAAATGAAGCCCCTCAAGAAAGACATTCCACTCTGGATGTTCTGGATTCAATGTTTGATTATCTGCCATTCCATTGGCTAACACTAGCACCATATCATTCGTACTTGTATCACCATCAACCGTAATCATATTAAATGACTGATTCGTCAACTGTCTTAATCCGTCTTGTAATGCCTCATATTCAACGTCTGCATCTGTAGTAATAAAACTTAACATCGTCGCCATATTTGGGTGAATCATTCCCGATCCTTTAGCAGCTCCGCCAATTGTCACCTTTTTTCCGTTTATATCAAATTGAATCGCGATTCCTTTTTCTTTTGTATCTGTAGTCAGAATGGCATTTTCAAAACGGTTACTGTCTAAGTTTTTTTCCTCATCTATTTGTTTGATTCCATTCCGAATTGCATCCATTGGTAGGAAATCGCCAATAAGACCTGTCGAAGCAACAGCAGCGTGTTGAACAGGAATTTTTACTTTTTCAGCGAATAGTTTTCTCATCTCATAAGCATCAGCTAAGCCTTGCTTCCCTGTACAAGCGTTGGCAATACCAGAGTTAACAATTATTCCTTGTAACATGTGGTCCGTAGCGATACTTTCTTGGGTAACTTTTAATGGCGCAGCTTGAAAAAGATTCGTTGTATACACGCCTGCTGTTTGTGCAGCCTTCTCTGAGTACACCCAACCAAGATCGAGTTTCTTCTTACGAATACCACAGTGTAAGCCACCAGCAGTAAATCCTATCGGTGATGCAATATTACCGTTTGTAAGTAAATTAAACTTTTCTATTGTACTAATCTGATGCATTTTCCGTTCCCTCCTTATGGATAAATAGGGGGATAATCTAATCCCGATATTTCTTTCCAGCCATTGATGATGTTCATGTTTTGAATTGCTTGCCCTGCTGCACCTTTAACTAAATTATCAATTACCGAGACTATCGTTAGCTTTCCTGTTCGTTTATCTACGTGTAAGCCAATATCACAATAGTTACTTCCATAGACTTCCTTCGTTGTTGGAAGTACCCCTTCAGCTCGTACTCGTACAAAAGGATGATCTTTATAAAAGGTTTCATATAATTGTTGCACGTTCTCTTGGTCAATTGACCCTGATAGATTTGCATAAATCGTTGTCATGATCCCTCTCGTCATTGGTACGATATGTGGTGTAAATGTAACTTGCACTGCCTCATTTGCTTCCAGTCCTAATACTTGCTCCATTTCTGGAATATGCTTATGTGCTCCTAATTTATATGCTTTAATATTTTCATTCATTTCTGAAAAATGAACATTTAACGACAGGCCCCTACCTGCACCAGATACACCTGTTTTACCGTCGATTATAATACTGTTTGGCTCTATCCACCCTTTTTGAATGGCTGGAATTAAGCCTAAAAGTGTTGCTGTTGGATAACAACCCGGATTTGCAATTAGCTTTGTTTTTTTTATTTCTTCTTTATATATTTCACTAAGACCGTAAGTCGCTTGTGCTAAGTATTTTGCGTTCGCTGCTGGTGCTTCATACCACTTTTCATAATCTTCAGATGATTTCAAACGAAAATCTCCAGATAGATCAATACAAGTCACATTGTGATGTAAGAATTCAGGTACAAGTTCTTTACTAATATTGGATGGTGTCGCAAAGAATACTAGATCAATAGTTTCACTTAAAGCTGGAATGTCTAGAGCTGTCATGGGTAGTTCTAGAATGTCTGTCATATGCGGGTATACTTCTGAAAAAGATGTGCCATTTTTTGAATGCGAGATAATGGTAGTTAACTCTGCATATGGATGCATTTTAAGAAAACGAGCTAGCTCGATTGCACCATATCCAGTCCCACCGATAATTGCTACTTTCACGTCATTTTTCACTCCTAATCCGAACTTGATTGTGATTAATTATTATACTTTAAAATGTATGTTTATACAATAGTTATTTCGTTATTTTTGAAATATACATGTATTTTTGAATAAATATACGCTTTTTATGCATGTTTTGAATTATGTTACTGTCTAAAAGAAAACTCTTCTCGTAAAATTTAGACGGAGTAATAGATAGCAACTGTGACGGAGTTAGACTTGATTACCCGCTACGCTCCACAAGTAAAATGGGCTCGCTTTCCGTGGACACGGCTTCAGCTAATTCGGATAAGCAAAGACCGCTTTCCGAGTGGATCTTCAGCCCGTGGGATTGCGATTACTCATCCCATCGAAAACATTTGCTGTTCCCACAGGAGTCTCGCCCATTTCACTTGCTCCGCTGGATAGGCAATAACTGATACATCGTCTACTGTTCAGTATTTTTAATTGTGCTTATGACAATAGTTGTTCACGTTATGCTAATTGATTGTAGCGTAGGACAGTCGACTCCTGCGGGAAAAGCAACAGCTGAAAATCCCCCAGGAAGTGCTTTTTGCTTCCGAGGAAGTTGAAGCGTTGGGTCTGCGATTACTCGACCCATCGAAAAGACTTGCCCGCGGAAAGCGACTGACCGAAGCGAAAATCAACATGGCGGTTTATATCGCAGTTGATGAAAATTACGGTATAGGTTAGGGTGATTTCTCTTTCTTTGTTTATATTCTTTCATCAATGTAAATTTGATTTATTGATTATAATTAGTCACAAAAAAACACCCCGAAAGTCAGGCTTTTACTCTAACTTTTGGGGTGTTGTACGGTTCATACCACTTATAGTGTATGTCGTTTGTATTTTAGGTGTTCATTGCCTAGCACTTTATACTACATCTTATTAATAACTTTGTTTTCGAGTATACCTATTCCTTCAATTTCTAATGTAACCACATCATTCGGTTGTAGAAATTGTGGTGGATTTTGGGCAAAACCAACACCATCTGGTGTGCCTGTTAAAATAATATCTCCTGGCGACAATGTAATTAATTTTGAAATAAACGAAATGAGATATGGAACACTAAAGATAAGCTCCTTCGTGTTGGAGGCTTGACGAACCTCTCCGTTAACTCGGGATGTGATGGAAAGGCAAGACGGATCTATCAATTCATCCGTTGTGACAAGCCACGGTCCAATTGGTGTGCTTCGGTCTAATGATTTTCCTTGTAGCCATTGAGGTGTGCGCTTTTGCAAGTCACGCGCAGAAATATCGTTACCAATCGTATAACCGGCGACATAGTCGAGCGCATTACTCTCTTCAACTTCTTTTGCTTCTTTTCCTATCACCACAGCCAACTCTACTTCATAGTCAAGCTGTTCTGTTGCGGGTGATTTTTCAATTGCATCTTCAGGTCCAATTAACGCATTGGCAAACTTGGCAAATAAAACTGGATAGTCTGGTATATTACTTTTCATTTCGACGACATGATCTCTATAATTTGTTCCAATACAAATGATTTTAGATGGAGTTTGAACAGGAGAACCTATTACAACTTGTTCTTTTGAAAAATTCTCAACAGCTATTTTTTGGTCTATAACAAAAGTAACAGCATCCTTGGCACGATCAAACGCTAATTTTCCTAGTTTAAAAAATTCAGATGGATCAGAAGGTAATAACGTTTCAGCTATATAAGCTTTATCTATTTGTTCCGTATGTACCAACATTTTTAAGTAAGCCCGCTGCAAATCAATAATATAATCTCCTTGGACAAATCCAGTTCTAAAAGGTGCTAGTGTATTTTTTACTTGATACGTTACAAATTTCATCGTTCAATTCCCTCCTATACATTTTTACTTATTGTATCATTACTTTAAATTTTAGTGTGTACCTAATGATTAACACTTCTTTCAATCAACTATTGAATTTTCACACCGAAAATAAAAAAGATAGGCAGTTTTTTATGACTGCCTATCCAAACGTAAGTTATTTAATTAGCGTTCTTATAAATTCTTGATAGTTTTCACACTTAATTAACTGTTGAATTAAATGTGAATTGTCTACCATTTTCCCAAGCATTTCATACATGTTCTGCAAATCCTTTTGGCTGTCCTTTTCTACATTTAATAAGCAGATAAATTGTACGCGTTTTTCCGCCCAATCAATTGGCTTTTCTAATGTACAGATAGTAAGAAATGTACTATTCGTTTGAGCCGTGACAGGATGCGGAATTGCTACTAAATTTCCATATGCTGTTGGAGCGACTTTTTCACGTTCATAGACAAGATTAAGATAATTAGCAGGTATTAATTTCTTTTCTTCTAATTTATCTACTAAAAAATGAAGTACCTCATCTTTCGTCTGAAACGACTGGTGTAAGAATAATAAATCTTGTTTAATATACTCAAACACACTACTTGTATTATCAATTACAAAGGTCTCTATTTTGTCTAAATCTTTATCACTTAATATTGTGTTTACTTCTATTACTGGCACTGAGACTTTCTCTGTAATCGGTACGGAACTTACAATAAAATCGATTTCTTCAAATGGTATCTGTTGTAATTTGTAAAACTCGGTAGTTCCAATAACATCTAACTTGGAACCAAACTTTGATTTTAATTTGTATTTCAGTAACTGTGCGCTGCCTAAACCAGAAGCGCAAACGATTATACAGCGTTTCGGTCCAGTTTGTAATTTACTTCGCTCTATGGCCGCCCCGATATGCAAGGCAATGTAACCAATTTCGTTCTCATCAATGGTAACTGCCATTTCTTCTTCTAATACCATGCCTGCAACAATTCCTGCTTCAAATGCTAACGGATAGTTTGTCTTAATATCATCAATCATTGGATTTCGGACATTCATTCCATACTTATAACGATTAATTGCAGGCTTCAAATGTAAACCAAGACCAATGATCAATTCTCGATCATGCCGAATACCTAAGTGAAGTTTGGATTCAATTGAATTTAAAGCAAGCATTGTCATTCGGTAAATATTATCTTCCATCACTAGACCTATCTCTTGCTCACTCATGTTTGTTTGACTGACCATCTTAGTACCTAATAAATGAATGGCAATATAGGCGATTTCTTCTTGTGGAAAAGTAACACTCAAAATTCCTTCCGTTTTCAAAACAATTTTTTTAGCAACTTCGTACTCTTTTTGATCAATAATTTCATTTAGCTCTTTCTTAAATAGTGAGACATGATGTCCACTCTTAATACGCTTATATGCTATTGCAATATGAATAAATAAATTGTTTATTGCAATGTCAGATAATGTAATACCATTTTCTTTAATTTGATTTATAATAATGGACCAAATAGCATCAAGATTTTCTTGATTTGTGATGGAAGACAACTGATCTTGCCATATGGATTTCGCAACGCTTGCACTTCTATCAAATACATACTCTGACATCGCAAAACGTAACTTTACCTCACTACCAATCACCTTCATACCATAATTCGGTCGTTTATCTAAATGTATCGAATAATTTTCTAGTACCTTTTTGACTTGGCGCACATCATTTTGAATCGTTGATTTACTAATATGCATTTCATCACAGAGTTCATCTAGTTTTAAATAACCTTCCGCTAATAAAAAACGTCTGATTAAATACTTTATCCTTTCATCAGGTGAATCCGGTACAACAGCATCTTCACCTTTTTCTTCATCTAAGAATTGCTGTAAGTATGACCGAAAACGTTGATCGTCTTCTATATCCAACTGATATCCCGTTCCACGAATCGAATGAATTTTCGCACCATTAGACTCCAACAAGCGACCAAGTGCTTTTATATCATCACGTACTGTACGAGAAGTAACATTAATAATATTAGCAAGATACTCACTCGTAACTGCTTCTTCTGAAGCCATTAATTCACGCAAAATTTGAATAATCCGGGAGTGCAATCTATCATCCCCTTTATACTTCCTATCCCTTTACCTAACTCTATCTATTATAATTGATAGTTAGTTAGAAAAGCGTAGCAAATAACACTTGCTACGCTTTTATTTATCCATTAAAACCGTTATTTTTGGAAGCTTCAGCAAACCATGTAGCACTTTTCTTCGCTGTTCGTTCTTTTGTTTCTATATCAACTGAGAAAAAGCCGTAACGATTTTTATATGCGTTCATCCAAGACCAGTTGTCCATGAATGTCCACAAATGGTATCCTTTTGCATTACAACCTTCTTCAATAGCTTTATGAACCCATTTAAGATGTCCTTTAATAAAATCAATACGATAATCATCTTCGATTCTGCCATTTTTTAAAAAACGTTCTTCATTTTGAACACCCATACCATTTTCAGATATAAATGACTCAATATTTCCGTAATTATCTTTTAAATTAACCATAATATCATAAACACCTTTTTCGTAAATTTCCCATCCACGATATGGGTTCATTTTACGACCAGGCATTTCATAATTATCAAAAAACCAATCAGGCATAAATGGACTATATGGATTCGGCAAAGTTTCCTTCGCTTTCACACGACGCGGTTGGTAATAATTCACACCAAGAATATCAACAATATTCTCTTTTAATAATGTTTTATCGCCAGCTTGTGTATTAGGCAATTGTCCATGCTCTTCTAATAATGAAATTAAATCAGCTGGAAACTCACCTTTAACAGCTGGATCTAAAAAACTACGATTAAAAAACAAATCACAAACATGCGAAGCTTTTAAATCTGCAGGGTTCTGGCTACGTGGGTATGATGGTGTTAAATTTAAAATAATTCCAATTTTCCCATCATGTGATGCATGATAAACCTTTACTGCTTTTGCATGTGCAATCATCGTATTGTAGGCAACTTGTACAGCTTTTTTTGCATCTACAATATTCGGATAATGAAAGTCATATAAATAGCCACCTTCAACAGGAACAATTGGTTCATTGAATGTAAACCATTTTTTCACACGATCTCCAAACAGAGCAAAACTTTGGCGTGCATATTCTACAAATGCATCAACAACTTCACGGTTTTCCCATCCACCTTTTTCCTGTAACTCAAGTGGCATGTCAAAATGAAATAAATTAACAAAAGGTTCGATATCATTAGCAAGAAATTCATCAATGACGTTATTATAAAAGTTTACCGCTTCTTGATTGACGTGACCTTCACCACCTGGGATTAAGCGTGCCCATGAAATAGACATACGGAAAGTATTATGACCAATCTCTTTCATATTTTGAATGTCTTCTTTATATCGATGATAAAAATCAGATGTTGTTTCTGGTCCTACACCTTCAAAAAAACGATTTGGTTCTATTTCATACCAATGATCCCAAATGTTTTTTCCTTTTCCACCTTCTTTATCAGCGCCTTCTGTTTGGGTAGCGGATGCGGCACTCCCCCACCAAAAACCTTCTGGAAACTTATATTCTACTGCCATGGTTGCTTACCCCCTTTCTTATTTACTTCGATATATTTCAATAATTTCAATAGCAAGATCTCTTACTGTCATAGCTGTCATTAAATGGTCTTGTGAATGAACTAAGATAACATTGACAGATTGTCCTTCTCCACTAGCTTCTGCTTGTAATAATTTCGTTTGAAACTCATGTGCTTTTCCTAATTCTTCACCTGCTTCTTCTATTTTTTTATCAGCAGCCTCAAAATTTCCATCCTTTGCTTCATGAATACCTTCCATCGCACTTGACTTTCCGTTTCCTGCATAAAGAATTATTTGAAAAGCAATTTCAGTAATCGTATTATCCATTGTCACTGTCACCCCTATTTTAATTTTCTAATGAAAAGGAAATACGCATTCCTTCTCTATAAATACGAAAGAAATACGCATTATCCTTTTTACTTATCTGTTTGTTTTATGCTGCTTCATCTTTTTCATTTTGGTAATATTGTTTATCCATTATTTTCAAGAAAGGGAACCAAATTACGAATACAATTGCAATGTTAACTAGTTGTAGTACCGCACCCATGATATGATTACCAGTTGCCAGGAAACCACTTAATACAGCTGGTGTTGTCCACGGAACAATGACCCCGGCTGGTTTTGGTACAATACCTGTTGCCATTGAAAAGTATGTTACTAACGCTACAATTACTGGCGCTAATAACCACGGAATAATAACTAGTGGATTCATAATAATTGGTAAACCAAAGATAATTGGTTCATTCACATTAAAGATACCAGCTGGCGCACCTAACTTACCTAATTCTCTCATTTGGCGACTTTTCCCAATTATAAATATCCCTATAATTACCGCAAGCGTCATACCAGAACCACCAATACCTACAATAAAGGTATCAATAAACTGTTTTGTTACGATATTCGGAAGTTCCTCACCTGCTTGAAATGCTTGTAAATTTTGGTCATTCAATGCATACCAAATTGGATCAAATACGGAGTTGACGATAATTTGACCATGTAAACCAAAGAACCAAAATACTTGAATCAATAAGACTGCAATAATTGTTGCTGGTAACCCACTACCTAATACAGTCAATGGTTCTTGAATTAGTGTGTAGATAAAATTTTGTACTGTTTCAAATGGTGTATAACTGAAAATAATTCGGACTACTAAAAATACAGTTAGTGTCAATGCTATTGGAATAAGTGCACTAAACGAACGAGCTACAGCGGCAGGAACACCATCTGGCATTTTTATTGTCCAATCTCTCTTAACAATAGCTTGATAGATTTCTGCAGCAAAAAACGCAGTAAAAATACCTAAGAACATTCCTTCTGCTCCCAAAATTGAGGTTGGTATTACACCAGAAACCTCATCTAAAACTTGTGGTGTCAAAATTAAGAATGCAGCTAAGGCAACTACTCCACCATAAATTGACTCTCCACCTCTTTGCTCTACCATCTTATACCCTATACCTATGATAACAAAGAGACCCATAATACTTAAAGTTGCTGCTGATGCGGGACCTAAGGTATCTTGATAGGTTGCGTATGCATCTTCACTTATCCACTGATCTAAAAACGGAAAGTTAGCGATTACAACAAAGATTGAACCGAAAATGATTAATGGTAAAGCTACCATAAAACCATTACGTAGTGCGGTTAAATAACGGTTGTTATTCAGTTTATCCGCAACTGGCATAAGAACATTTTCTAATACCTCCATAAATCTGTTCATAAATTTTTCCTCCTTTATTTAATTTTCTGTTCAAAGATCAATTTATTTTTCGATTTTTTTATGACCTTTAAACAAATTTTTGATTCTTACTCGCCAATTAACTCTAACGCTTTATCTAAAACTGCTTTGCCATCAACACGGCCATATGCCATTGGATCGATAACATCTAGCGGTATTCCAACTTCTTCAGCTGTAACTGCAAATTTCTTCTTCATAAAACGCATTTGTGGTCCAATCAAAAGGACATCCGCACGTTTCATTTCACTTGGTGCTTTATCTTGTGCTACTGCCCAAATCTCAGTTTCAATTCCTCTTGTTTTTGCTTCTTCCTCCATCTTTGTAACCAAGAGGCTAGTAGACATACCTGCTGAACATGCTAGTAGTATTCTTTTCATCTTTATGTCCTCCTTTAAAAGGTAAGTTATTTTGTTCTTAAACTTATTATATTTTACAAGCGCTTTCATCACCACATATTGTTTTTCCGCATCAAAACGGAAATGGTTAATATTACTGCTCCAACACAACATTTCCTTAAGTCGGAATTACCATTAACTGCCGTAAAGTTCTAGTCTTACTCGCTACGTCAGCAAATGCTTTCCCTTTCCACGGGCACGGCCTCAGCTAACTTAGTAAAGCAAAGAACGCTTTACTAAGTGGATCTTCGGCTCGCGCTATTCCCGTAGGAGTGTCAAGCATTTGCTTCCTTTGCTAGTGGATCTAATTTTAAGCGTAAGACACAAAATCAATCGAAACATTTTCAAGAGACTAATGATTAATGTGTTTATTTGTAGTTCATAAAATGTGTAAAGACAAAACTAGCGGATCAAGTGAAATGGGCGACACTCCTGCAGGAACAGCGAATGTTTTTGATGGGATGAGTAATCGCAATCCCACGGGCTGAAGATCCACTCGGAAGCGTACTTTCTTCCGAGTTAGCTGAAGCCGTGCCTGCGGAAAGGGAGTCCATTTCGCTTGAGGAGCGGGGCATAAATTCTATTGTATTGCAATTTATATAAAGAATGTTACGTCGCAGTTTCTCTAAAGTTCGTAGGATGAATCGATAGGAGTACGAAGTCAACTTCAGCTTTAGATTGTGAGACTTCTTAGTTTATTTGCCAATTTCACTATGTGAAGATTGAGTAAATAGCAAAAAAAGCACCTCCTCTGAGCGTGCTTTTTCATAATATAATAGCTAATATAATTGGTAATGTAACGATACTAAGTAAGGTGCTAATTAAAGTAGCGCTGGAAACAAAGTCTGGTTTTGCATTGAATTGTACCGCGTACATTGTCGTATTCGCTGCAGTTGGCATTGCAGCCATCAATATCATTATTTGCTTCACAACATCATCTACAGGCATAAATAGTGTAATAACATATGCAATTAGTGGTGCAATAGCTAATCGAATGACTAACGCGACTGACAATTTCCCTACTTCTAATTTTTTTAATGAAATGGTAGCCAGTTGCATTCCCAAGACAATCATGATAATTGGAATTGCTGCAGCTGCAACCATATCAACTACAGTTTCAACTTGAGCTGGGATTGTCAGATGTAATGTATTTAAAGCCATACCTAATAAAGATCCATATACAATCGGCACTTTAATGACTTCTTTTAAAGGAGATAATTCTCGCTCCCCTTGACTTCCTTGTGCCGCAACATAAATACCGATCGTACACATAATTAACTGTTGTAGTACCATTAAAATAACAGCATAATGAAAGCCTTCCTGGCCAAAGACCAGTAAAACTAACGGCGTACCATAATTACCATTATTCATAAATGAACTAGCTAAAATAAAACCACTAGTATTTTGTTTATCCCACTTTTTAAAATAACCAATAAGATAACATATTGAAATACACGCTACACAAAGTACAAGCAAGTATATACTTAAATATAAATAATCGATGTTGATCGGATTTTGATAAAAAGTCTGAAATGCTAAAAAGGGAGATAAAATATATATTGCCATCGTTGAGATGGACTTTACTTCCATTTTTAATAACTTCATTCCAATAAATCCAAGTCCAAAAACACCGAAAATAGGAAGTAACACGCTGAAAAATCCCATCTGAATCACCAAACCTACTGTATTTTTTTCCATTTTGCTTTGCGAATCATTTGATTAATAATTTCCGAAAAAACTAGACCAATGGCAATAGCACCAGATATTAAAAATGCCTTTGCTGCTAGTTGTATTGCCATATTGTAATCATTCACCACAAAATTTCGCATGGCATCATAAGCTAAACCACCAGGTACCAATGGTATTATTCCAGATACTGTAAATATAATGATTGGAGTCTTATAAAACTTTGCACATAATTGACTTAACACAGCAACTAAGATAGAAGCTGCAACAGTTGCTACGACTGCATCAATACCATTAACTGTACATATTGTATAAACAAACCAACCTAACATACCCACTAACCCACATTGTATTAACCTGTTTTTCGGTGCATTAAAAATGACAGAAAAAGCTGCGGCCGCTATAAAACTAGTTACTAACTGCTCAATAATCATAGCGATCCCTTCTTTCTTTTCATTCTTAAACGATTAAGAAGACAACAGCGACACCAGCACCTATTGCAAAGGCCGTTAAAAATGCCTCTGCACTTTTCGATAAACCAGAAACCAAGTGACCTGCCATTAAATCACGAACCGCATTTGTAATTAATAAACCAGGTACCATTGGCATCACAGATCCAATAATAATTTTGTCTAATTCTATTCCGAACTCCATATAGATAAAGAAGTAGGAGAAGAATCCGATTAATAAGGATGCTAAAAACTCCGCAAAAAAGCGAATCTCAACAACACGATGAAAATAAATCATTGCTGAAAAACCAGTTCCTCCTACAATAAGTGCCGGTATAAAATCAATCCATTGTCCATTAAACATAATCGTAAAGCAACCACTAGCGAGAGCAGCCGCTACTATTTGCAGGTAAATTGGATAGGCGTGTGTCTGTTTCTCAATCACTTTTAACGCTGCACCAGCCTCTTCTAAGGAAAGCGCACCATTTGAGATATTTCGTGAAATACTATTAACTAGTGTAACTTTATTCAAATCTGTTGATCTTTCTACAATACGGACAAAATTTGTCGGTTCTGTTTCACTTATTGAAAACATTATACCTGTAGGTGTTACATGACTCTGGGAATTATCGATGCCAAAAGCAACTGCTATCCGCATCATTGTATCTTCTACACGATAGGTTTCGGCACCACCTTGTAGCATTAATTTCCCCGCCAGCAAACATACCTTTGTTATTTCTTTATTATGCATTTTATCTTCGCTCCACTTTTCATCCATTTATTATTATTCTTTACCATAAGGTAGGATATGATAAATCGTGATGAGGATTGTTCCTAATAAAGCCATCCAACCCATGTAAAAGTACATTGTATTCCCACCTGCTGACTCGATTAATGTACCACCACCAAGTGAACCAACAATACCAGAAAACCCAAAAAACACAGCCATAAAAAATAAGTGTCCTGTCGATTGTAATGCTTGTGGAATGAGTCTTGTTACATACTGAAAAGCCGCTAAGTAAAAAACACCAAATGACAAGCCGTGCATAAATTGCAACGCTACTACAAGAACTGGGCTATCGACTATCGCAAATAAAAACCAACGAAGTGTATAGAGTAATCCAGCCCCAATAATAAAAATAAGCGGATGGTATTTTCGAAACCAACGAGCAGCAAAAGCAAAAACTAACGCTTCACTAGCTACTCCAACGAACCAGGAAATACCAATCAAGCTCTCACTTCCACCCAACTGTGCAATGAATATACCAATATAACTATCATTTGCACGGTGTGTAATTGTAATCAAGAGAACAAGTCCTAAAAAAATAATGAATGGATAATTTTGTATAAGTCTTTTTAAATCCCGAAATTGAATTGGAGGAACTTTCACCCTAACATCTTTTAATTTGAAACAAACTAAAAGTGCCAATCCGCCCATAAATAAATACGGAGCTAGAAGGTATTTAATTCCGATCACTTCCAGCAATTCTCCAACTAATAAAGACGATGTTGCAAACCCAATGGAACCCCATGTTCGAATTGAACCAAATGAAATTCTAAGTGCATCTGCTCGTCTTTGGGAGAGACTATCAGCTAAAGCCCCAACTGGTGCAGTAAAAAAATAAAAAACGCCCGCTAATACTAATAATAATGGCAGTGTGGTCATTTGAAAGAAAATAGAACTACTTATTAATAGACCAACTAAACAGATTAATAACATTCGTTTTACGGTTTGATATTTGTCACTCATATAACCCCAAAATGGTTGGGAAAAAATAGAAACGGTCGGACCAACAGCTAACACCCAACCAATTTGTCTACCATCTAATCCTTTATATTGAAGTAATAAAGGTAAAAAACTAATGATCATTGTATTTGCACCATGAAAGCTAAACAATAACATCTTTAATGGTACAAGTGAATCCTCTTTAGCCATAAACCTCACTCCCTATCGAATTAGTTCCCATTTTGGATCTACTACTCTTTATTCTCTACCCTAGTTTACTATTATACGAGTAAATACTTTAGATGGAAAGGTAAATGAAAACATTAAGAAGAAGCCATTCAAATGAATGACTTCTCACTTCTGGACATTTTTAAAATTTGCACCTTTTTGTTATCCCTCTGATTTTGAAAACTTAAAGGTTGCCAATACAATAAACACAATACTTATTATGGACACTACAATAATTTCTTGTGAGAACGTTATGACATGGTTAAAGACTGTTAAATCTAAACCCATTGCCTCTCTAAGTGCCGGTTCCATTTTTTCTGGTTCAAGTATAATTTTTTTGAACATATCTACAGAATAGGTTAATGGATTAATTTTAACAATGAAATCCATCCACCCCGGCATCCCACTCAAAGGGAACAATGCACCTGATAAAAAGAGCATGGGGAAGATTAAAATTTGAACAACCATTTGAAATCCTTGTGATGTCTTTAAAGAACTAGCAATTAATAGGCCAATTGACGAAATTGCAAATGCCACTAAAAACATAACCGGTATAAGTTGCAATACCATGGATAAGGTTATAGATACACCAATAAACGGAACAAAAAGCAGCATCATTAGTCCTTGAAATACAGCTACCGTACTCCCACCAAGCACCTTGCCTATTGCAATCGTAACACGTGACATTGGTGAAACAAGTATTTCACGCATATAGCCGAACTCCTTATCTTGAACAACAGATAAGGAAGAAAAAATTGCAGTATTAAACACAGTCATCCCGATGATACCAGGAAACATGAATTCAACGAAATCAAAGTCTGCTAGTGGACCAGATGCATTTCCTTCCAGCATCGATGACAACGCTCCACTCATCCCGCTACCAAATAATATTAAAAACATGAAAGGCATTGCAAATGAACCGATCAATTGTGCTTTATCTCTAAAGAATTTAATAACATCCCTTTGCCAGATTGCTAAGATACCTTCCATTCTAACGTGGCCCCCTCATATTCTTTTTCATTAATTCTTTTTGTGAAACAGATTCTTCTCTTATTTCTCTGCCAGTTAAATTTAAAAACACATCATTTAATGTTGGACGTCTCAGATTTACTGTAGTAATCGGAATAGAAAAATTTCTAACAAATTCTACTAAAAAAGCACTCCCATCTTCGACTTGAAAACTTAATTTCCCTTCACCACTTTCTGTTACGTCAGTTTGATAGGTTTCTGTAATTAACCTTTTAGCTTTCCCATTATCAGCAGTAGATACTTCGATAATATCCCCACCAACGTTAGTTTTGAGTTGTTCTGGCGTATCAAGTGCTATTAATTGTCCGCCATCCATGACTGCCACACGATCACAAATTTCAGCTTCATCCATGTAATGCGTTGTTAAGAAAATGGTAATCCCTTGTTTTTCTTTCAGTTTTAAAATGTATTCCCAAATATGATTCCGTGTCTGTGGGTCAAGTCCAACTGTTGGCTCATCAAGAAATAAGACGCGTGGGTAATGCAGTAGCCCTCTAGCAATCTCTAATCGACGTTTCATTCCACCAGAAAAAGTTTCAACAATATTAGGACGTTTGTCCTCTAAGTCTACAATTTTCAGTACTTCTTTAATACGTTCTTCTCGTAATTTCTTCGGTACATTATAAAATTTACAATGCAACATTAAATTTTCATTTGCAGTTAATTTTTCATCTAAAGTTGACTCCTGAAAAATGAGGCCAATACTTTCTCGCACCTTATTTTTTTCCTTTACATTATCAAATCCATTAATTTTTGCTACACCTTCTGACGGCTTAGTAATAGTAGATAGCATATTAATTGTCGTACTTTTACCAGCACCATTTGGCCCAAGAAAACCAAATATTTCACCTTCAGCTACTTGTAAATCGAGGCCTTTAACTGCTTCAAAATCTTTGTATCGCTTTTTCAATCCTTTAACTTCAACAATATTACCCACTATTCAATCACCCTTTCTCGTTTGATTCACTCGTCTCCATCAGTTTTTTAAGTATATTAAGACCTGCTAGTATCGTTGCAAAATCTTCGTCCGTGACATCATCTACTAAATGCGCAAAAAAGCCTGTCATAGCTTTATGATGCTCATCAAATATTTCTGTCATCTGTTCTGTTGCTTTTACATATACAACGCGCTTATCAGTTTTGCTTCGATTTCGACTGATATAGTCTCTTTTTTCTAATCTATCTAAAATGCTTGATACCGTGCTATTCGCTAAACTCATTCTTTTACTAATTTCGCTGACTTTCAACCGCTTTTCTTCTGCTAGCATAAAGATAATCATCATTTGTGGTGGTGTAATAGGTTGATCTTTAAATACCTTACGCAAGCGGTGATTTAAACCTGCATTAATTTCACGAATTAGTGTAGCGATCTCTGTACCATGTTGTTCAGTTACCATCTGTTTACCAGCCTCATTAAATAAATTAATATTCGTATTCTAATATTTCGCATACGAAGTATTATAACATAAATAAATGTAAAACGTACGATAATCCTATATATATTTATAGACAAAAACTAGCGTATCAAATGAAATTGACGAGACCCTTGTAGGAAAAACGCGAGCTGAATTTCCAACGGTTTGAACTTCTAGCAAATAAAAAACAGGATTAGCATTTGCCGGTCCTGTTAAAAATCTTTATTTACCTATAAATAACTGTGTCCAATACGATCCGTTTTCTGCGTATCCTACTCCAATATGGGTAACCTTTTCATTTAATATATTCTTACGATGGCCAGGACTATTCATCCAACCTGTAACAACTTCCTCTGGTGACTTCTGACCTGAAGCAATATTTTCAGCAGCTGTTGTATAATCGACTTCAAATTGTTGCAACATTTCAAATGGCGAACCATAAGTTGGTGAAGTATGTGAAAAATAATTATTTGTTGCCATATCTTCTGATTTCTTTTGAGCCACATTTTCCACTGCATTATCAATTTCTAATTTTGCTAATCCATTTTTTTCACGTTCTTTGTTCGTTAAATTAGTCACTTCTGTTTGAAATTGGCTAGAGGATTGATTGGTTGCTTCATCTTGTTCCGTTTCTTCCGGAGTAGTTCGTATTCCTTCGTCTGTTGCCTGTTCTGGTTCTGTTGTAAAGATATTTTGCTCTTTTCCTGGAATAGGAAACTTAGGTGTACGTGTAGAGTGACGATCACTATCTCTAGACGTTTCATCTCCGCCACCAAAGCTGATTTGATCTGTTGTCATATCCGTATTTTCTGCTGGATTGCGCTCAATCTGTTCTGCCTGTTGATTTCCACAACCAGCCAAAATCACAAAACAAATTAATGTACTACCTATCATATAATTTAGCTTGTTTTTCACTTTCATCCCTCCTGGTCATACTATTTGCTGAATATCACCTTCTTATTCAGTCAAAAGTACTTTAACCAAGATGATGTAAAAATAACGCTAGAAACATACCTAGAGTTGTAATAAATCCAACAATTGGTCCTCCTTCTTTATAAGCTTCTGGCATCATTGTCGAAGCTACCATTGCAATTATCGCTCCTCCAGCGAAAGCACTCGTGATCGCTTTAACACTATCTGAAGCAGCTAAAAGCAAGACCCCTGCACCAGAACTAATAGCAGAAAACCCAACAACGAAAAGCCAGAGAATGAAAATTCTCTTTTTACTATACCCACTTTTCTGCAGGCTTACTGTACTTGATAATCCCTCTGGAATGTTACTTATAAAAATCGAAACAACTAATGCGGCACTAACCTTATCCCCATTTGCAATACTCATGCCAATCATTGCTGATTCTGGTAATGTATCCATAATTGTACCAATGAACATACCCAAACCCGAACTTGATTGATCTGTACCGAATGCTTCCGGCTGTTGATCCGGTTTTGTTTCTTTGCGTCTTTGACCACCGCGATGGGAAACTAAGATGTCTAGTATTGTAAAGATAAGTGCACCACCCAAGAAGCCAATTGCTATTTCGGTAAAGCCACTTATTTCAAGTGCGTCTTCTAATAATTCATAGCTTGTTGCTCCAATAAGTGCTCCTGTCCCAAGAGCCATAATAAATCCAATCAATCGCCTTGGAATAGAAAAATATAATGACATACAAGCACCTAGTAAAGTAGCAGAAGCGGCAAGAGTTCCCCAAAATACTGCGTTGCCCATTTAATCACCTCTATAGATAAAGAAAAACTTCGCAATAAACAATGCGAAGTTTGATTCATTCTTTTCTATAATTAATTTGCACAATCGGAGCAAAACTATTCTTAGGTCTCCACTTCATAATTTTACTTATGGCTTACGAAGTGCTCTTCTTTCTGCATAAGGAACACATTTATAACAAACTTGTACCTTTTTACCTTGGTCATCAAGATATGTTTGAGGTTGGGACGCTTTTTGACCACAAATATAACAACGTTTTGGTGCAAATAGACCTTTTAACCAATTCACATCAAAAACCCCCTTTTTATGATTATAAAATAAAAGAAACAATAAATTCAAAGAAAAAGGTTACCTTTCTTCTACTATTGTGGCGAAACCTTTCGGTAAGAAACTGGAGAAGCCAAAACGGTTGACGTGTTAATCGTTCCGTAGGGCATTAAACTATCTATTAGTAAGCGCATCCGTTCCATATTAGAAACTGCAGCCTTTAAAAAGTAACTGACATCTCCTGTTACACGATGACATTCAATAATATCATGTTTTTGTTGAACGAGAGATTCAAATTCACTTGGAGAAACTTTTAACGCACTAACCTGAATAATCAGTAATATTTCTCTTCCTACTCCAGGCAAAGAAACTCTCGCACTAAATCCTTCTATTATATCTTTCTCCTGCAAACGATGTAATCTTTCTGTCACACTTGGTCGACTTAATGCCAATTTTTTTGATAAATCACTAATCGATAACCTTCCATCTTCCTGTAAAAAATCTAATATTTGTAGATCAAGCTTATCCATTAGCACCACCCCTTAACAAAATGCATATTATACAAGCAATATAACTACTAATTCATATTATATTTATAATTTTATCTTCATTTTTGTATATTTATTTCTTTAATATTATTCTAACATAAAATATAGAAGGTATTTATTATTAACGAAGGGGTTAAAATATGAAAAGAATAATGAACATTATTTTTGGTATTATTATTGTTAGTGTTGGTGTACTCACACTGAAGCATGCAACTATTATTACAGGTGGCACTGCAGGATTAGCCTTAAATCTCTCTTATCTCATATTACATCCATTCTCTTTAATCTTCTTTTTAGTAAATATTCCATTTTATCTCTTTTCCTTTATTCGAATGGGGTGGCGATTCACTCTGACTACCATTCTCTCCGTGAGTTTCCTCTCCATCTTAACAAGTTTCGATCTACTATTGCCAACGATTACGTTACCTATTTGGTTTGGAGCAGTACTTGGAGGAACTTTTATAGGTTTAGGTTTATCTCTTTTATTTGCTAACGGATCGTCTCTAGGAGGCGCAAATATTTTAGCACTATTTTTACACAAGCGTTATAACTTTAATCCAGGTACAACTAATTTTTTATTTGATCTTATTGTCGTAATGACCGGTATATATACAGTTGGTTTCATTCGAGTGCTTGCATCAATCATTTCGATTGCAATGACTTCTTTTATTATTAGCTACTTCAAAAGTAGAATTGCTGAAAAAAATGCAAATATGATAAAGGTCAAAAAGACTGTTAAACTACAAACACAGAAAATACCTACACATTAATAGGTATTTTCTGTGTTTTTTATATAGTAATACTTGATACCATGGCATTTTTCGCTCTTGCCCTTCGATATATTCAGAGCATTAACGTTCCTAATCTTAAAACGGCAGTCTTACGGACGGTCTCACCGAAATAAAGTAATTTACTTATTTTGCTTCTTTGACTATAATTTAATGGTATGATTTTACTATAGGATAGTGAAGGGATGACTTTATAAGTTGAAGAAGAACACGATAATTACACTTGCGATCATATTTATATTAGCTATTGTTGGAATTGTGATACTAAATCAAATCCGAACACCTAAATTAGCAATTGAGGAGTTAGAACGAATTAACTATCAAGATACCTTCTCACAAGAAACTGATGATTATCTTGTGTATTTTTGGCAAAATAGTTGTGTTTATTGTGAAGAGGTAGAACCCGAAGTAATAGACTTTATCCAAAATAAAGAAACCGCTTTACTTCTTGTTGATATGCAAGATGCAAATAACCAGAGCTCTTGGTATGATTGGGAAAGTCACCATGAAGAATATGATATTAAAATCGGGGAAGTAAAAGAAAATGGGGAAGAGCAACTTAGTGAAGATGTTTTGCTTGAAGACTATACAGAAGATACAGATATTCTCTGGGAAATCAAGGTGAATGAAGATGATGAAATTATTATCACACACAACACCCCATACGCTAGCACAGAACCTGCGACAGCCGATGATATCGAGATTACTGGTACACCAACAATGATTCAAGTTAAAAATGGAGAATTTGTTGCCTATGCAAATGGATTGGAAGAAGTAAGAGCTCTATTAGAAGCAAACAAATAAGAGGGGGATATTCCCCTCTTATTTTTATATCCTTATACATATATCCACTTTTGTTTTAGTGCTTTTAACACAGCGTTTGTTCGGTCCGGCACCTCGAGTTTTCTCAGGATAGAACTAACATAATTTTTGACTGTTTTATCAGATAAATATAAGTGTGTTGCAATATCTATATTATTATAACCTTTAGATAATAATTGTAGTACTTCCCATTCTCTATTAGAAAGTAACCCAATTGGTTGGCTTGGTACTTTTGTTTGAATTCGTACGTAATCTGCCAACAAAAGACGAGAAAGCGCAGGATGGACATACTTCTTATCTTTTTGAACAAGTTCAATTGCTTCTATTAATTCTCTTTCTTCCATTCCATTATAGAAATAACCGTCCAAATTTTTTGTGAACAATTCATTTAATTTCTTACACTCTTTATCAGCAACCCAAATAATCACCTTTTTATTAGCTTGCTTATAAATTTCAATTATCTCTTTATGAGAGAGGTCTATCTCTAAGTCTAAAATGATCATATCGCTAAGTTCATTTGTAATTAAATCATCAGAGTAACTCGAGCCATCACTGACACGTATTACTGATTCTTGAAATCTCCGATTAAGCAATTGAACAATACCCTCTCTTAATAACGAGGGTTTTTTAACAAATAATATTTTCATTTTTATCACCTTTAAGTAAATTTAATTCATTTATGTATTTGCTTACAAGTTGTTATAGTAAGTTAAAAAAGGAAGAGAAAACTTGCTTAATCTGTCGTATTTTCTTTATTTAACTAAAAATTAATCCGTACTAAATATAAAAGTATATTTTATAATTTTTAATGATGATTAAAATCAGTAAATTGTGGTATATATGTACTATACCTTTTGTCACCCCCTAAAAGTTTAAAACCATTTTTATTACGTTCTTGTATATAATCTTGCTTTCAGTATTATTTTACCTAAATCAATAGTAATGATTTAAATCAATATAGTCAACTTTATTTTGATAAAAATCACTAATTTTACTAATAATTGTTTATGATTGATACAAATTCCCTATCTTTGTATTAGTATTAAAGTAACGAAATTGAACGGAGGGCTCTACGAAGATGCATACAATAGGGTTACGCATAAAACACTTACGAACCGAAAAAGGCGATTCAATGACAACATTAGGAAAGGCAATTGGTACAGACTCAGCCAATATAAGTAATTGGGAAAATGATAAACGAATACCCGGAGGAAAATTCATTATAGCTTTAAGTGAATATTTTAAAATTACAGCTGATTGGTTATTAAAAGGAAAAATAGGTGAGGAAACAAATTTTATCGAGCCTTCGCTTTTTATATCTAAAAAAAATGAATTGCATTCACATTTTTCTAGTTTAGCTTCAGAAGATCAACACTTTATCCAAGCCTTTGTTAGTTTTTACAGCAATTATAAAAACCGCGAACAAGGGATAACAACAGAATTTTATCAAGAGCTTCCATTACTTAAAAACAAACTAACAGGATCTTTATTATATGCTAATGATAATTTGCTTAAGTATATACCGATACCAAAACAACTCGCAAATGAAGGTGATTTTCTAATAATTGCTCCTGAAACTAAGGGTATTAAACAAGGGATTCAAACTGGAGATATCATTATTATCAAGAAAAAATACAAGGTTCAAAACGGACAACTAGTAATGGCTACGACTACTGATGGGGCCGTTAATCTGTATACTATTAAGAAAAACCAACAAATGATTCAATTAATAGCATTTGACCAGACAAAAGAAAGTGCTAATTCCAGTACAGAAGGCATTCAAATCCATGGTGTTGTTACAGGGGTATATAAATCAGAAGGTATATCGCTAGTCTAATTATACTATGTTGGTTTAGTACATAAAAAACTACAAACAAAAGCACTAACTACTCAAGAGTTGAATAGTTAGTGCTTTTATTTTGCCAATTCATTACAAGTCTTTACGGATTCTAGTAATCACTAAAAATCACTAGTTTTTCCACATAACACTATGTGTACCTCAAAAACTCATAACCATGACTTCCCCATGACATGCACTTTGTATCTATTTAGTAAATTCACTATAGCATGGAAGCAATCATTAACCTAGAATGTTGTTAGATTTTCTTACGTGAATTTTTAAATCCAGAGAATTCTTACAAAGGTCCACTTTGTCAATCTTGGAATAATTTCTTCTCTTTCCACTTCCCAAAACGATAATACATAAATGCAAATATACTGCTTAATACAAAACTTAGTCCCATTCCAATTGCAATACCCTTTTCTCCTATCGTTTCAGATAATAAATATGTTAATGGATAACGAAATAACCAAAAAGATATTACATTTAGAATTAGTACTTGATACATTGCACCAGCAGCTCGAACAATCCCATTTAACACAAAATTAACACCAAGAAAAGGATAAAAGAATGCCACAATCATCAGGAATTCAGAACCAAATCGGACTGCTTCTGGCTCTTGAATAAATAATTGAATGACTATACTAGCTGTCAGTAAAATAACTGACATGATGACTCCCATGATTATAAAGTTATAGATCAGCCCATATTTTGCGATTTGTCGCACTCTCTCCCATTTCTGCACACCAATATTTTGACCTGCCATACTATTCATGGCAGTCCCTAAAGCTTGAGCAGGGAGAATAAATAAGCTATCCAGACGTTGAGCTGCACTAAATCCAGCGACGACAGATTCACCATGCGATGTGACTACGCTAATAATAGCAGCTGATCCCGCAGAAATAACTGCCATCTGTAAACCTGAAGGAATTCCTAATTTCAAAATTAATTTCACTTCTGTTGCTTTTGGTAGGAATGGGAACACAAATGGTGCAAGATTACGTCTAAAGACAAAAATAATCCCATACAAAAATGCCACACCTTGTGATAAAATCGTAGCATATGCAGCACCTGTTACACCCCAATCTAATCCTGAAATGAAAAGGGGATCCAAAATAACATTTAAAATTACGGCTATGATAACAAATCTCAAAGGGGTCCGACTATCACCAAGCGCACGAAGCACTGTCCCAATAAAGTTATATCCTACTAGAAAGAAAATACCTAATGAATTAATACGGAGATAGGTAACTGCATCGTTGTGCATCGATGTAGGAGTTCCTAGTAAATTTACAATCCCTTCGGATGCTAAAAAACCAATAGAACCTAATAAAATCCCTAAAATACTTAACGTAACGACAAATGCATTAAGATAAACTTTTAAACCCTCTTCGTTCTCTTTAGCTTTTTGTTGAGAAAGAACCGTTAATGTTGTATTGTTTATACCTATAATGAAGGAAAGTAGTACGAAAATAATTGTACTAGATACAGCAATAGCACCCAGCGCATTACCTCCAAGTAAATTCCCCACCCATAAACTATCCGTAAATTGATAAGAAACTTGTAGTAGATTTGTCACCATAATTGGTGTTGAAAATACGAGAAGTTGCTTTATAATATTTCCTTCTGTGAAATCTTGCTGTTTTCTCATCAATTTAACTCCTTTGCTGTTCCTACTTGAATCTATTTATTGTATCATCTTTATTTTTAAAAAAGTAAAGATGTGCTTCCTTTTATCTCCAATGAATTAGAAACAAATTAAAAAGCTTCCTAACAATTTTCGTTAAGAAGCCTTTCAGTAGTATAGTATTCTCTAAAATAACTGTCTATTGTAGCTTTTATTATTCCAGTCCCTATCGAAAGTGCAGCTTCATCCAACATAAAATCTGATGCATGAAGTGAATGCTTCGTCTCTTCTGATTGAGCACATCCAAGAAAAAACATTGCACCGGGGATTTCTTTCGTGAAATGTCCGAAGTCTTCTCCACCCATACCGTATGGCGCATGGCTTATTTCCATACCAGGAAACAGCGACAATCCTGCATTTTCAATCATATCTATTAATTGATCATTATTATCTAATACTGGTTCGCCACTTTCTATTTCAAATTGATAATCCCCTTCAAAAGAGTAGACCAACTGAGCTACTTGGTCAATTTCTTTAATAAGTTGCTTTCTTACTTTATCTGAATAAGATCGAATAGTTCCGATAATTTTCACCGTATCTGGAATAATATTTGGATTTTGACCCCCACTTACTTTCCCTACGCTTATTGTTCCCACTTCTAATGGATCTATTTTCCTACTAATTACGCCATAAAGGCCCTGGAGGACAAATCCTAGCATCCAGATTGGATCTTTACTTTCATGTGGATAGCCACCATGTCCTCCCTTTCCCATAATAGTCAGACAAAAATTATCAACATTCGCCATACTTGCACCCTTATTAACTTGAATTGATCCAGTACGTTGCCAAGGACACATGTGTAAAGCTAAAAATGCATCTACTTGCTTCGTTAGACCAGCTTCTATAAAGTAAGGTGCGCCCGTTTTACCATCTATATCAGTATCCTCTTCCGCCGGTTGAAATATGAGCTTTACCGTTCCTCGAAAGTTTTCTGTTTGATAATCAGAAGCAACTAATACTGCTACACCTAATAGAATTGCCATATGGGCATCATGACCACAGGCATGCATGACACCTGGGTATGCAGAAGTATATGGGAGATCATTTTGCTCTGTGATTGGAAGTGCATCCATATCAGCCCGAATACCAATTACTGGACCACTTCCCTTCGTAATAGTTGCTATAATGCCATGTTTAGCAATTCCTCTTTCAATGGTAAATACGTTCAATGACTCTAACACTTCTACAATATAATCACTCGTTTGTGATTCTTGAAAACTCAATTCTGGATATTGATGAAAGTGACGTCTCCATTTATTTAACTGTTCTTCTAGTGCATAAGCCTGGTCCTTAATTAGATCCAATTGTTGTCTCATATGCACGACACCTCCTATCACGTAGTTGCAAAAAGCTTTTCTGGCAACAAGTGAAAAGCTTGCTCTAAATCATCTAGCAAATCTTCAATATCCTCTATACCAGCTGAATAACGAATCAATCCTTCTGGTATTCCCATGGCCGCTCTTTCCTCTGGAGTACATTCAACATGACTGGTCGTTCTTGAAGGACCTACCACTGTTTCAACAGCTCCTAAGTTCGCAGCTCGATTCGCATATTTCAACTTGGGTAACAAGTGACGAACTGTATCCACACCACCTTTTACAGCAAAACTTAACATACCACCATATTGTTTCATTTGTTCTGTTGCAATGGAATGACCAGGATGACTCTCTAATCCTGGGTAATATACCGCTTCAACAATATTTACTGTTTGTAAATATTTAGCCACCGCTAACGCGTTTTTACATTGTTTATCGACACGAAGCTTCAGTGTTTTCATTCCTCGGAGTAACAAGTATGCAGCCATTGGATCCAATGTTGCTCCATTAATTTCTCGATAATGATAAATCGCTTCAACTAATTCCTCAGATCCACAAACAGAGCCTCCTAGTGCATCCGCGTGTCCTCCTAAATATTTTGTTGCACTATGAATTACCAAGTCAGCACCTAATGCTAATGGGTTCTGATTAATCGGTGTTGCGAAGGTATTATCAACAATTACAACAGCTCCTGCCGCTTTTCCAACCTTCGCCATCCGTTTTATATCTGTTATTTTCACTGTCGGATTCGTAGGTGTTTCTAAATATAGTACGTTGCATCCTTTGGCAACTTCTTGCTCAATAGCCTCATGGTCGCCTGTATCACAAAGAACAACGTCAATATTCAATTTAGGTAAGAATTCTGTAAATATTTTATTTGTTCCACCATACGTGTCCTTAATTGATATAATCCGATCACCTGGTGAAAGTAATGTACCTAATGTGTTACTAATTGCTGCCATTCCAGTTGAAAAACTAGTAGCAGCTTTTGCTCCCTCAAGGTCTTTTATTTTTGCTTCAAATGCTTGCACAGTTGGATTCGTATTACGACCATATATATGACCTTCTTTCTTCCCGATTGCTACATCATACCATTCATCCATATCATCATAACCGAAAGATACACTATGAACTACTGGTACTTGTGTTGCTCCAAAAGCTAATGAATCTTTTTCTCCTGCCCATATTGCACGCGTTCCTATTTTTGCCTGTTTCATTATTATTCCCTCCAATAAAAGCTGATTAACTAATTATTCCTGATTGCTGTGTTCGTGGAAATGGATCTTGAACAATTAATTCTCTTGGATAATTTGCTAATGTTTCACATCCATTTTCCGTGATACGTACGGATTCACTTATTTCAATACCGTGTTGATCAAACCATAAAGCTGGAATAAAGTGAAAAGTCATATTTGGCTGCAAAATCGTAGTATCTCCTTTTCGAAGACTAGCGGTGTGTTCTCCCCAATCAGGCGGATAATTTAGTCCAACTGAATAGCCAATTCTCGCTTCTTTTTTAAAGCCGTATTTTTTAATCGACTTTCGCCAAACTTCTTCTACTTCACCACAAGTCATTCCTGGTTTCATCGCCTGAAGAACTTTATCCATTCCTTCCAAGACAACGGATTCTAAGTTTTGTAATTTACTAGTTGGTTTCCCTATAGATACAGTGCGTGCTAATGGAGAATGATATCGTTTATAACAACCAGCTAATTCAACAATTACAGCTTCTCCCTCAATATATTTACGATCTGACCATGTCAAATGAGGATTACCTGTATTCTCTCCTGAAGGAAGTAAAGGAACAATCGAAGGATAGTCACCACCATATTCCTCTGTACCACTAATCATGTTGTAGTACATCGTGGCGGCTGCATCACATTCTCTAACACCCGTACGAATCATTTCTGTACCCCTGAACATCGCTTGTTCAGCAATCTTTGCTGCTCTTTTCATATAGTGAATCTCCTGATCCGATTTAACCATTCGAACATAGTTGACAATCAAATCACCATCTTTAAATATTGCATTGGGTAAACCGCGTTTCAAACTATCATATGCCTTTGCTGAGAAATAATAATGATCCATCTCTACACCAATATTGCGATTACCTTGCCCGATTTGCGTCAATACTTCTGCAATATAATCCATTGGGTGATAGTTAGTCGAATTTACATAATAATCAGGATATGCCATCACATTTTCATCATAAAGCCATGTTGTAGCTTTCACTCCATTTGCATCCATATATCGTCCAATCCAAATTGGCTGTGCTTCATCAATAATAATAATTAGCATTTGATGCACATAAAAAGACCATGCATCATACCCCGTTAAATAGTACATATTAGCTGGATCAGAAATTAATAGGACATCAATTCCGCTTTCAGACATTTTTTGTTTTGTTTCTCTTATCCGATTTTGATACTCGATCAAATCAAAAGCTAGCATGTGCATTCCCCTTCCTGAATTAATAGAATATCTACTAATTCAAGTATTATTATCAGAATATTTATATATTTCTTTCTATTGTAAGGTTTGATCACATTTTATGTAATGTCCAAAATGTATGAAGTGATTTTTTTCTTTCCTACACATTTGCTAGGTGTGAGCACAAGCAATAATAATTTAATTCAACTTTCGAAGACTGAAAAGAGCAGATAAGACTTGGTCTAACTAGAAAATCACACAATACAAAATTTAAGTTGACTTCCCTTCCGTTTCACCTTAAGAACTTGATAGAAACTGCGACATAACATGCCGCTTTGGAAATATACTTCGCTTTCCGTGGGCACGGCTTCAGCTAACTTAGTAAAGCAAAAAACGCTTTACTAAGTGGATCTTCAGCCCGCGCTGTTCCCACAGGAGTCTACGTATATTTCCAAAGCTAGATATATGTTCTTTCGTGAGTTAAAAATTAGAATTATGAAGGAAAGACAATCCCTTTATTGTTAGTTTAATAACGTACACTTTAGCAATAAACAAGCTTATCAATTGTTTTGTTTTAAATTATAATGTGAACCTCAAAAACTAGTGAAAGAAGTAAGTGGTTGAGAGTCCTGTGGGATTGCGATTACTAACCCAATCGAACGCATGTGCTGCACCTACAGGACAAGGAATGCATCTAGGAGTTCATCCATTTGCTTGAGAAGCGGGTCAGGGGATTCTGTTAGGTCGCTGTTGATGGTAATTCAGATGCAAGTAACGTTAGTCAGAGTCTGTGCATGTTTAGTTATATTACAGTCCTTTAGAAAGTAGCTTCTTTTAAAGACCCCATCAAGCAATATATCAGCTGTTAAATCACTTCTCTTGACCAAACCAAATAACCGAACTACAGTTGAGATCTACTATAGTTCGGTTATTTGATTGACTTATTTTACTTTTGTCTCTTTATTGATTATCATTTTTCACTTGTTGCAGTTTCCAAATACGAACACTTAGTTCCAGTAAAAATGCATCGTCTGAATCAACTAAAGATAATTTTGTTAATGTTTCAATATTACGTAGACGATGTAATAATGATTGCCGATGTAAATTTAGGGCTCGGGCCGTTTGACTGACGTTTCCTTTATATTGATTATATGTTGAAAAAGTGTGGACAAGATCTGTCTGACGTTTTTGATCATAAATTAATAAATTATTTAAAGTCTGTTTCACAATATCCTTAACTTCTGGTTGATCAGATAAAGCCATTAACAATCGATCCACCTTCGTATCCTCATACATCGTTCGATTTCCGTAACCACCCTGTTCAATACCAATTTCAAGCGCAATTTTGGCTTTCCGATACGCATCTGAGAAGGAATAATCATCAATTTCTGGAGCTGCAATACCCCATGATATTACAATACCTTTCAACAACTCGCTTACACGACGTTCTACTTTATCTAAAAATTGATTAGCTATCTCCATATAAGCTTCTGGTGTTGCTTCTAAAAAGATGATTACTTTTCCAGCATCAAATGTCGTCATCGTTTTCACTGAAAATAATTCTCCAGCGTAAGTAATCTCCTTTTGAATGGCATAGTTTTGACTTTGTAAAGAAGAATTCTCTGATCGATCATTATCATATTGTTTAATAGCTTCACGATAATATAAATCTCCGACTAGACAAATATAATAGTACGTTAGGTCATATCCAAGTAAATCTGCTTTAGCAATTAAGTGATTGTCTTTGGCTACTTTCTGTTGCGCTAATTGTAAAACAAAATTATCTTTGAGTCGTACTTCAGTTAATTCAATTGCATTTTCTTTAACAAAGTATAAAGCGCATGCCGTTAATGCATGTTCTAATACATTCATTACAAACCACGAAAGTTGTTTTTTTTGTGTTGATTGCACCAATAAATACCCTTGTATCTTATGATTATTAATGACAGGGAGATAATAAATTGTTTGTTCCTTAACCTGATACGCTTCTAATAAATAATATAATGGATGTTCTCCCACTGATAAATCACTTTTACTAGTTTTTTCTTTATGCTTTAATTCTGTTTGAAAAGGTGTTAACCACTCATTAGAAAAACTCCTGTTTGCTCGGATAGAAAACTGGTTATCACTAATAGCAAGTGGTAAGTGTACATATTTATATAAAACCTGCGCTATATCCTGTAATCCCTTGTCATTCAATACACAATTGACCAATTGCTGACGAACGATTTCCGCCTCTTCTCTTTCGTCTTGTTTATCCGCAGTAATTTTCTGCATAATATTTGCTACAATATCACCAAACCGAACTTCCCAGGGTATATCAATTAAAATTAAATGTGACTGATTTGCTATTTGCAATAGATTACTAGGTATATCAAATACATATCTACCCGTGGCAAAGGCTAAAACGGAAGCACCAGATTGAATAATGTCTTTAACAAATGTTTCTAAAGCTTCCGGATCATTTTTGCACCCAATACCTGTCGTTAGTACAAATTCATTTTTACGTACAAAATTCTCAACTGGCGACTCTATGACAGATACCCACTCAATATTATTTGTTACGAGATTAGTTTCTCCTGCTTTTATTGTTGAAGATTCAAAGATTGAAAGTTCCAATATTTCTTGTGCCAATAACCCCATTAACTTCACCCCACAAAAAGGAATAAGATGATCAGACGCTATTCTATCGCATCTTAATCATCTTAGTTACTGTTATTTTAACACCCCTTCATTTTACCAAATATTCAGATAATTAAAATTAAATTTATCCGTTAATTTTAATCTTTTTGAATTCCAAAGCGAGCATTGATTTCCCCTCTTAGCAATTCTTTTCGGCCTTTACGTTCATCTTTACGTTTCTTTTTCAGCATCTCTTGTCTAATTTCGTAAGTTTGTACGCCTTCTTCTCTTTTATTAGCAATATCGATTAGTTGTTCAACATCCGCAAATGAATATTTACGATTACCTTTCGGAGAACGATCAGGAAAAATCAATTTCCTTTCTTCATAATACCGAATTTGTCGTTCGGTTAAGCCGGTTAGTTCACTTACGACGCCAATCGTGATTACTTTCCTCTCCTTATATGAAGGATTGTCAATCATAATTTTCACCGCCAAACTTCTTTTGTGTTTGTATTTTAGTTATTTCTTCTATTATACACAGTTTAATCGGTTATCTATATAGTTATGTCATATTATCTAACAAACAACAGGTAAAATAAACTTCCAATCAGAGAAATCATCTATAGTAAGACCACCATTGTATATTTTTTGACATAAATCACATTATAAAAAGTATAAAAAAGGAGCTCATACGATGGAGACTTTGAAAGATGTATTTTTAGTATTGGGACGGATTATTACAATTTTGCCTTTATTACTTGGTGTTACTATTTTCATGGGGAAACGGGCTATTGGAGAGTTACCTGTGTTTGACTTTTTAATTGTGCTAACACTTGGATCAGTGGTTGGCGCAGATATTGCAGATCCGAGTGTAAAGCATTTCCCAACCGCTGTAGCTATTATGGGCATCGGTCTGCTTGAAAGATTTGTAGCGCATATTAAATTAACTAATCGAAAGATAGGCCGAGCATTGACCTTTGAGCCAACCATTGTCATTAAAGATGGACAATTTTTAAGAAAGAATATGAAAAAAATACGCTATTCTATTGATAATATTCTTCTAATGTTACGACAAAATGATGTTTTCTATACAGAAGATGTTGAACTTGGAATCATTGAAGCAAACGGTAAACTGAGTGTTTTTAGAAAAGCTGAAAAGGACACACCAAACCGTGAAGATTTCGGTATTTTAAAACAAACCGATAGTATTTCACTTCCTATTATAATTGACGGCAAGTTGTATAAGTCTGTTCTAACTAGTTTACAAGTTGATGAAGCTTGGTTAATTGAAAAGCTAGAAAGACAAGGTATAAATCAGATTGAAGATGCTTTCTTTGCTTCCTTAACAGAAAACCTTTCACTTTATGTCACGATGAATTGCACTGATTTAGAGGTACCTCCGCTATATCACTAATAGCATGTAATTAGACTCGTACTGTCTTACTGATTTTGGTATAGTGTAAGGGAAGGAGGCGTCACTCAAATGGAAATATCTATTACGCAACCAGCGGTAAAATGGTTTATAAATGAAATGGAATTAGAAACAGGAGATACGATTCGCTTTTTCGCTCGTTATGGCGGGCATGGGGGAATACACAAAGGATTTTCACTAGGAATATCTACTAATGCTGAAGCGAATAATCCAATTATGCAAATTGAAGAACAGGGAATTACTTTCTTTGTTGAAAAATCAGATGCTTGGTATTTCGACAATATGAATTTTCATATTAAATATTCACGTAAACTTGATGAAGTTGATTTTTTAATAGAGTAGTATGTTGAGCGGCTCGTTTCATAAAAACGGCCGCTTATTTCATGATTAAGCAAATGAGTATTGCTTTCTATTTATCCATAGATCGGATTTTTCTAGTTGACTTGCGATAGTAAAGAGCATGTCTTCTTTACCTTTTGCTGCGATAAATTGTACGCCCATTGGTAGACCCTCATTGGTTAGATAGGTCGGAACACTCATCGCTGGTTGGCCTGTTAAATTAGCTAATTGTGTATATGGCGTATAGGTTAAACTAGGTAAAAACATTTCATATACCAGCTTTTGTTGTTCTGTCATTGTTAATTGATCGATTACTTTTAACTTTTCTATTTGTGCTTTAGTATGCGTTAATTCTCCATTTTTAGGTGCTGGATGTGCATTTGTTGGTGTTACATAAAAGTCATATTTCTGATGAAATTGTGCCATTTGTAGCGCAGCACTATCCCAACCTGCAAGACTTTGGCTATAAGCTGCTGCAGACACCTTTTCTCCAGCCTTATGTAATACCCATGTAACGATCTCCATATCCGCTAACGTTAACTCTCTACCTAACATTTTCTCCAAATTGATAATAACATGATTCATTTCCCCACTGTTCATCAAATAATAATTTTTCATTAGTGCTGTTCCCTCGACTGGATTTTCAAGTTCTTCTACATGGTGGCCCTGACCTTCTAACCACTTGACAACTTTTTGAACCGCTTTTTTAGCATCTTCACTAACTGGGGTCCCTACTGGCGAAGCAGTGGTAAAAGCAATTCGATACGTTTGATCCGTTGGTTTACGAACAAGTTCTGAATAACTCCCATCATATAGAGGTGTTTGAAAGGCTGCCTCAGGCTGGATCGTTTGCAAGAGATCTAGGAGTGCAGCACTATCCCGAACGGAACGTGTTAATGCAAAATCAATCGACGCTCCTTGCCATTGTCTTCCTACACCTGGTCCTACTGGCGTTCTTCCTCTCGTAGGTTTGAGCCCAAATAGCCCAGTAAACGAAGCTGGGATACGAATTGAACCACCACCATCACTCGCACCAGCAACAGGTACAATTCCTGATGCAACTGCTGCGGCAGAACCGCCACTTGATCCACCTGAAGAGTGATTAAGTTTCCATGGATTACGTGTCATACCATATGTTTTAGGTTCCGTAATATTTTTTAAACCGAATTCAGGTGTGTTTGTTTGTCCCAAAAATAAAAAACCAGCTTCTCGTAATTTTGCTACGAGGTTTGAATCAGCTTTGGCTACATTGTTTTGCAATAATTTTGAACCAGAACTCAGCACCTCTCCTTTTATTGATTGGGAAATATCCTTTAATAACATAGGGACACCAAAGAATGGCTGATCTATTCTATCTTCGTTACGAGCTTCCCGATAAACCTTATCTTTTCGTGTCCGAATTACCGCATTTAGGTCTGGATTTACTTCTTCTAATCGACGGAATGCCACGTCTAGTAATTCTTTCTGCGAGACTTGTTTACTTTTAACTAGTTGCGCTAAACCAATCGCATCATTATCTTGGTATGTTTTTATATCCAATGCTGCACCTCCGGAATTTTTTCATCTTTTTCTAGTATAGCCAACTTCCGTTCAAAAGAAAAAGCACATGCCTATTAAGAAGGACATGTGCTTTTTAAGACTCCATTTATTTTACTGTTATCTGAGCTACTACTTTTTGATTAGTCGGTTCAACTGTATCACCCGGTATCCCAAAGTATGGCGTGCCATCTTGATTCCAAAACAGCCTTTGAATTCTACCATGACGATTATGGTCATACAATGGATTGCCTTCTACCTCTTTATATGGACGTGCATGATAAACCAATACATCAAATCCGTCTTCATCTACACTAAAGCTGTTATGACCAGGTCCATACTCACTTGTTTCATCACTTGATACAAAAACAGGTTCTGGTGTTTTAGTCCATGATGCAGGATCTAATAGATTACTATTTTCATCAGCAGTCAATAATCCCATTGCATAGCGATCATCTGTTGCAGCACCAGAATATGCAATAAACACTTTACCATTACGATGAATCATTGCTGGACCTTCATTCACATAAAAGCCTGCCTGTTCCCAATCATATTCTGGAGTGGATAACAATACTTGTTTCTTAATTGTCCAAGGGTTTTCCATCTCTGCAATGTACATATTCGAGATTGTATCATTATCGACTTTTTGTGCCCAAACTAAGTACCGCTTATTATGATGCTCGAAAGTGGTTGCATCTAATGAAAAACTTTGAAATTCAGTATTTATTTGTCCTTTCTCTATCCAATTAGCCTCTAATGGATTAGCTCCGTCAGCTTCTAAAACATATGGTCGAATCTCCCAAACATCATCTTTTTCACCAGCCGCGAAATAAAGATACCATTTACCGTCAATAAAATGTAATTCTGGCGCCCAGATATGTTCAGACATTATTCCACTCTCATGTCTTTCCCAGACAGTTACCTCTTCTGCTTCAGGTAACTCCTCAATTGTTTTAGCACGACGCAATACAATTCGATCATATAATGGATAAGAGCCTGTAAAGTAATAATAGCCATCTGTATGTTTATATAAATACGGATCTGCACGTTTTTCAATTAGTGGTTTAGGAAATGTTTTTACTTTAAGAGTGCCCTCAACAGTAAATGAACCAGGACTTTTTAGATCGACAGCGTTTACATTTTCCCAATCAACCGGAAAATCTGCTTTAATTCCATTCTCTAACTCAACTTCAACATGCTTAGGTAATGTCGGTGATTGCCCTAATGCAATCGTTTCTTTACTAGTAGGTATTGTTTTTATTTGCATTTATTATCATCCTCTCACATAATCTGATTCTATTATAACAAAAACGTACTTATAAGTAACTAAAATTACCTAAATATTTTTTACATGTACGTATGTTTGTTTAAATGCATTATAAATATATTAAATAGGTAAATCCACATCATGAACTGAAAAATTAAGCCTTGGTGAACTTAAGAAGTCTTGCAATTAAAAGTTAAAATTAACCTCGTAGTCTTTTCGTTTTCATCTTACGAACTTGATAGAAACAGCGACATAACATACCGCTTTGGAAATATCCTCCGCTTTCCGTGGGCACGGCTTCAGCTAACTTAGTAAAGCAAAAAACGCTTTACTAAGTGGATCTTCAGCCCGTGCTGTTCCCACAGGAGTCTACGTAAATTTCCAAAGCTAGTTCAGATTCTACATGATGATTGCGTATGGAATAATGACACTTTAGTGAAAGATAAGCTTATCAATTGTTTATATTCTACATTACAATTACAGTTTTTCTTCAAACTAGCGGAGGAAGCACTAGGTTGAGGCTACTCGAATACTTTTTATTTTCATAATAGTTGGTGGCTACGAGACGAGTAACCATGGACGTTGAGTAAAAAAGAAAAAGGCCTCTTTTGGAGACCCTTAGACTTAGAATAAACCGACTGCATTCCCGCTTTCATCTACGTCCATTTTCAGTGCCGCTGGTTCCTTAGGCAAACCAGGCATTGTTAGTACATCGCCAGTTAGCGCAACAAGGAAACCTGCTCCAATAGATGGACGGAATTCTCTTACTGTTATAATAAAACCTTCTGGCCGACCTAGTAAGTTTGGATCATCTGATAAAGAGTATTGTGTTTTCGCCATACATATCGGCAGTTTATCCCAGTTATTAGCAATCATTTCTGTGATCTGTTGCTTCGCTTGCACAGTAAATTGTACACCTTCAGCACCGTAAACTGTTTTTGCGATCTTCTCAACTTTACTCTCAATTGAATCTTCTAATTTATAGAGATAATGAAAGTTGCTCTGTTTTTGTTCAATGATCTTAACAACCTTTTCAGCAAGTTCTAATCCACCTGCCCCGCCATGTTCCCAAACCTCAGTTAATGCAACAGCGACACCTTGTTCTTCACACCATTCCTTAACATAGGCAACCTCTGCCTCTGAATCCGTAATAAAACGATTAATCGCTACGACAAATGGTAGACCAAACGCTTCGATCGTTTCCATATGTTTTTTTAGATTTTTCATTCCAGCTCGTAATCCTACAATATCTTCTTTCTTTAATTCTTCTTTATTAACGCCTCCATGCATTTTCAGCGCGCGAATAGTCGCAACAATTACCACAGCATTAGGATCGAGCTCCCCAATTCGGGCTTTAATGTTTAAAAATTTCTCCGCACCAAGATCAGCACCAAAGCCAGCCTCCGTGACAACAAAGTCACCAAGTTTACTTGCCATCCTTGTAGCAAGTAAACTATTACAACCATGCGCAATATTGGCAAAAGGACCGCCGTGGATAATCGCAGGTGTATTCTCAAGCGTTTGTACGAGGTTCGGCATAATTGCTTCTTTTAATAGCAAAGTTAATGCACCTGCCATACCTAAGTCCTCAACGGTTACAGGAGTACTATCTGATCGATAACCCACAACAATTTTAGCCAATCGACGTCGCATATCTGCTCGATCTTTTGCTAAACAAAAAATTGCCATTATCTCTGATGCTACCGTAATATTAAATCCATCTTCTCTTGGTATACCTTGTTTTGGACCACCTAAACCAACAACAACATTACGTAATGCGCGATCATTTAAATCAACAACACGTTTCCAAACAATACGACGTGTGTCTATTTCACATGTATTCCCTTGAAAAATATGGTTATCAATAAAGGCAGATAAAGCATTATTAGTAGCAGTTATAGCATGAATATCACCAGTAAAGTGCAAGTTAATATCCTCCATAGGGATTACTTGAGAATATCCACCACCACTTGCTCCACCTTTAAGACCCATTGTCGGTCCTAATGAAGGTTCACGTAATGCAACAATAGCTTTATGCCCAGATCGATTAAGCGCTTGACCTAATCCAACGGTAACAGTTGACTTGCCTTCACCAGCTGGTGTCGGATTAATAGAAGTTACCAATATTAATTTACCGTCTTTTGTATCTTTGAGTCGATCCAATACAGAAAGTGAAAGTTTTGCTTTATATTTACCATAGGGCTCCCATTCCTCATCCTGTAACCCAAGATTTGTAGCAATCTCTGTAATTGATTTAATCTTTGCTTGGCTAGCTATCTCAATATCTGTTGGCACATCTGTTGGCACATCTATCTTCTTTTTCATCAACTCAACTCCTATATTTCATAGTAATCACTATGTGAAATTATGAACGAATTAATTATGATTATACCAAATCTAATCGTTTATGTGCATATACTATACTTAAACAAAAAATAGCCTCTAACTACTTTTAACAGTGCATTAGAGGACTTCTTATACTTTTATTGTATTTGTTTCTCTTCAACAAATTTACGCATCCGCTTCATTGCAGTATCCAATTGTTTCATCGAAGTTGCATAAGAACAGCGTACATAACCTTCTCCACTCTCACCAAATACACCGCCTGGAACAACAGCAACTTGTTGCTTCTGTAATAATTCCTCCGCAAAATCTTCCGAGCTCATCCCGGTTGACGTTACAGATGGAAATACATAAAAAGCTCCACCAGGTAAATGACAAGAGAGTCCCATGTCTTTTAGTGCTTTAACTACAAAGTTTCGTCGTTGCCTGTAACTTGTTTTCATTTCCAGCACACTACTTCTACCATTTCGCAATGCTTCTAATGCACCATGCTGCGCCATAGTAGGTGCACACATAATCGTATATTGATGAATCTTTGTCATTGCTTCTATAATTTGTTTCGGGCCAGTTGCATAACCTAAACGCCACCCAGTCATTGCAAACGCTTTTGAAAAACCAGAGATTAAAATGGTTCGTTGTGCCATTTCTTTTATAGCGGCAAAACTTGTAAATGTTTCGTCATACGTTAAATCTGCATAAATTTCATCGGAAATAACAATAAAATCATGCTTCTTTGCAAGCCTTGCAATTTCCTCCATCTCTTGTTTGCTTAAAACAGCTCCTGTTGGATTATTAGGACTACAAATCATTAACGCTTTTGTACGTGGTGTAATCGCCGCTTCCATTTGACTTGCTTGGATTTTAAATGCATATTCCTCTGTTGCATTTACTGTGATCGGAACTCCACCAGCTAAACGTACAGCAGGGACATAAGAAACAAAGCTCGGCTCCACAACAATTACTTCATCACCAGGATTTAATATCGCTCGCAATGCCACATCAATCGCCTGGCTAGCACCTACCGTAACGAGGACTTGATTTTCCGGATTGTATTCCAACTCATATTCTGTTTTTAAAAATTTGCTAATTTCTTGTCTTAACTCGAAAAGACCCGCATTTGCAGTATAAGAAGTAAACCCGCGTTCAAGTGAATGGTAACTAGCTTCAATTACATTCCATGGTGTGACAAAATCAGGTTCTCCTACACCTAATGAAATAACATTCTCCATTTTTGAAGCCAAATCAAAAAAACGTCGGATTCCAGAAGGCTTTAATTGATCGACATGGTGTGCAACATATGATTTCTCTTGTGTTTTCATGGCGATACCATCATCCTTCTATCTTGATCATCATCTTCTTCAAAAATAATGCCATCATGCTTGTATTTCTTCAATACGAAATGCGTAGTTGTTGAAACAACGCTATCTAATGTTGATAATTTATCTGATACAAATCGACTAATTTCCATCATTGTTTTACCTTCTACTGAAATCGATAAATCATAAGCACCAGACATCAAATAGAGGGCTTTTACTTCAGGAAATCGATAAATGCGTTCGGCCACTTTATCAAAACCAGTTCCTCTTGTTGGGGTCACCTTAACATCTATCATCGCTGTAACACCATCATACTCCAATACTTTTGCCCAATTAACTAAAGTTGAGTATCCTAAAATAGCACTTTCTTTTTCGAGTTTTTCCATCATTTCTTTCGTTTTATCAACATCCAAATCAAGCATACTTGCAATAGTTTCTACTTCTAAACGGCCATTTTTCTCTAAAAGTTTTAATAATTCTATTTCCTTCTCTTCCATGCTGTCCACCTACTTTTCTATGCTTTTCAATATTAAGATTATTTTGATAATTATAGCTAATCGTACTACAAAAGTACGATTAGGTAAATAACCAATTAACTACGATTCCATTTTACTATGTTCTTGCATATTCTAACAGTGAATAATTACTCAGGAGGAGCAAACTTAATGAAACTATCCTATACTGATATGGTTGCAATGTTTGGTATTGGCGGTGCCCACCCTGGAGGTCTGGGGATTATAAAGCAATGGGTAAAAAGGGTAAATCCAAATCCTCATCAAAGAATCTTAGATATTGGGTGTGGTACTGGACAAAGTTTACTTTATCTCGCCGAGAATACAGCAAGTCAGATCGTTGGAATTGACCAAAATGTATTGATGCTAGAAAAATCCTCTCAACGATTAAAACAGCATCCTCATGTTAACATCATACAGGCAAACGCAGAGGACTTACCTTTTCCTACACAATCAATTGATCATATCATTTCCGAATCAGTTACAGCTTTCACCAAAATTAAAGTTGCATTAAAAGAATACCAACGTGTACTGAAACATAACGGAATTCTAACGTTACTTGAAATGACGTCCAATCGCCAGTTAACTCCTGCTATACAAGATGAGATCAAACAATTTTATGGTGTTACCGCATTAATGACTGAAGAAGGTTGGATCAATGCGTTAAAGGAAACAGGTTTTAAATCTATTGAAGTTGAAAAAATCCCTGATTCTTTAGAAGCAGTGATTGATTTTGATCTAAACCAATCGATTGACCCTGCATATTTTGATTTAATGGCTAATCATTACAACTTAACAGAAAAGTATAAAGATGATTTAAGCGCACGCTTATATTACTGTCGAAAATAATCCTATAATTGAAAAGGAGGTAATATACCATTGGGGTGATTCAAACTAATAAATGGTTACAAAATTATTTAGCAACTAAAACAGGTAAATTTCCCGAGAACTTTGTTGTTCATATGGACACACTATGTGATCCGTTAGTTGCTTACTTTATAGATACAGATGCCCAAACAATTCAATGGCACCTTCTTCAACACGGCCTATTCTATCCTGATCCCCATGATAAACATACTATCCTTGCGATGTTTAAAAATGATTACTGGGGAATAGTTGAAGAACAATTTAATTCACTAAAACAAAGATGGAAAGGACCTGAAGTTCCGGTATTTCTTTTCCCATCGGACTTTACCAACAATCGTCTACAAGAAGAGTTTAGCGGCCTTTCTGGATTAAGCTATCCAGATAAAGTTTTTTTATTTATTAAAGATGATACCTCTCCCAAAAAACTAGAAGCTTTATTGACACATGAATATAGCCATGTTTATAGATTGCAATATAAGCCATTAAAAGATAAAACACTTAACTTATCTGATGCCATTGTGTTAGAAGGTATTGCAGAAATTGCTGTGCAACAATTAGTTGGCAATACCTATTTATCAAAGGCTACTGGCCTTTATACAAAAGAAGAAGCGCAATTCTATTGGAATGAATGGATAAAACCTAATCAACATCTTGTTAAAACAAACCTTCAACATGATCAATTAATGTACGGTGGAGAAGACATACCTAAATGGGCTGGTTATAACGTAGGGTTTCATCTTGTTAAAAATTATATGGAGAACAACAACATATCTTTGTTAGAGCTATTACAGATGCCCACAGATACTATCATTGAAAAATCTGCGTTCGACAAAAATGTGCGCTAGCCACCCGTCACCTATCCTATACAAATTCTATACTCCTGTCATATAGTATACTAACTCGGCAGGAAAGGAGTTTGCTTATGTCTCATTATCACAATCTTTGTAATAAAAACATTGGTCGTCCTGTATGTATTCGCACGATAGACGGTAGAGAGCACCGCGGTGTTATTCATCGCGTTAATGCTACACACGTTTATTTACAACCTATGCCTTCTAATAACCTTGGTGGATATGGTTATGGATTTTGGGGTCCAGGTGCTGGATTTGGATGGGGCGTTGCCCTTGGTTCAATCGCAACGTTAGCAGTACTACCATTATTCTTCTGGTAATATACCCTTTATGTATAACGAGGTAGGACTGTTTGTCCCGCCTCGTTTTTGTTACGTCTCAACTACCGCGATAAATTTGATAACCCCACGGTGATACCAATAACGGTATATGGTAATGCTCTTCCTTATTCGTAACGACAAAGCGAACCGGAATCTCTTCAAGAAAATGTGGTTCTTCTAAATCCATTCCTTTCCTTCTAAAATAGGAACCAATATAAAAGACTAATTCATATTGTGCTTGCTGTAATTCTGCTGTAGTTAATAATGGACTATCTAAACGGCCATCAGCATTTGTAACAACACTTTTGCGTATTGCCTTTATATTATTAGCTACAATTTCATATAATTCTATTTTAACATTATTTGCTGGCTTTCCATGTGTTAAATCTAATATATGCGTAGTTAATCCCGCCATTGGTAATCTCCTTTACTATGATTGCTTGATTTTCTCTTTTAACCGTAAGAAGGCAATTTTATTTATTTCTGTTAATGCTATTTCAAACTCTTCCTCTTTGGGTTGTAGGAATCGTTTTTCCATCGTTTGATAAATAATTGACTTATCCATACCCTTAACAGCAATAATAAATGGAAATCCGAATTTATCCATATAGGCTTTGTTTAATTTTAAAAAGGAAGCTAATTCATTCTCCGTTAAATCTTGCAAGCCTGCACCCTGCTGTTCCTTAGTCGATGCATCACTCATCTTTATTTTATTTCCTAAATTTGGGTGCGCGCGCATTAATTCCAGCTTTTCTTGTTTTGGGACATTTCCTACCACTTCCGACATTCTCTCAAATAATTGGTCAAAAGACGCAAACGGACGAAATACCTCCACTTTCTTTGCAACCCACGGTGATTTTTCAAAGATGCCACCTAACAATTCAATAAAATCCTCATTTGATAATTGATTGACTTCCTCTATTTGCAGCATTTGCTCATCTCCCCCACCAGATACGGATAATCTCTCTTAGTTTATACTATTACTACTATCTTATAGACAATTCTGAAAATAGTCATTGTCTATTACATACAATAGACAATCTTTTTATTGATCGTATTATACAATCGACCCTCAAAAAGGTTTGCTTATAACTCTAAAATGGTTTGCATCCGCAATGCTAAACGTACACGCAAGGAAAAATCCGGGTCTGTGAGAGGATGCCCGATAATTTCCTCGCACTTTTCTAATCGATAAACAACTGTATTACGATGTACATATAATTGTTTCGCAGTCTCAGAGATTTGGCAATGAGATTCCAAATAAACAAACAATGTTTGTAACAACGTTTGGCGATCATGTTGTGTCGGTTTAGCTAGGTCTTTTAATGTATTATGATAAAAGTCTACTAAATCATTTTCAGGTAGCATGCGTAAAAGCTCCAGTACATCCTTTGTTTGATAATATTGCATAAATCCTTTTTTTCCCGCTAATTGTCCAGCTTTCAGCGCATCTTGTGCTTCTGTGAAACTTGCTTTCACTTGAATGAAACCACGTGCTAAATTGCTAATACCAAAAGAAAGTAAATGATCAAATCGATCTAATATCTTTGTTTGAATGGTAGTTAACGCTTCTGTAATAACTGTATTTATTTCCATATGCACAGCATCTGCTTCAAATAACAAGACTACCAAATCACCTCTTGTAAAAAGATGTATCGATAATGGTAAACCGTCTAATTCTTCTTCGATAAATTCATAGATGGTGTCCATTTTACGTTGATTACTTGTAAAACTTTTTGTAGAGCCTAATTTATCAACTTTTCCTATAGTACATAGATAATAACTATCACTTTGTAGTGCAAATTCCTTTGCACGATTCAATGCCTCTTGATCTGAAGTAAAGCGATTTTCTGTAAAGTGAAAGAAAAATTCATTTCGGATTCTACGTTCATAATGCTTCAATGCATTTTCCTTCATCAATTCGAACGAAATAACATTAGCAGCTTGTTCTAATGTCAACATTTCTGCATGATGATCTGGACGAACATGTCCAAATATAATCAAATAGCCAGCTATTTTTTCATACGTATAAACAGCAGAAACCGTATACGTTTGTTTCTTTTCCATAGTTGAAAAGGTAAACAAAGAAGTTTTTGGAAAATATGCACTTAAATTATTTGAATAAAAATTGTCTATCACTTCACTTATTACATCACTTTTCTCTGAGCTAGCAATTGTTTTTCCGTAAGGATCCACAAGAACCACGGGAGAACGAATTAATTCTGTTACATGCAGCAATAATTTTTGAATGCCTTTTCCACTCATAATATGATCAGAAAATTGCTTATGCGTATCCAATGCAAACCTTAGCTCATCTGTTCTTTTATCCAAAATACTACTTAATGTTTGATTAACAATATCCCCAAGTGATGTATCTATTGGTAATTCAATAATAGGAAACTTCAACTCGTTAGCAAGCGCTTTCACTTCATTTGGGATTTCCATTAAAAATCGCTGTGTTTTAATCCCTAAAGCAGCACAGCCTTTTTTATCCATTGCAACAATTAAATCTAACAGAAGTTGTGGGTCATCTTTTACATGATAAGCTGTAGTTACCAATAACTCATTTGGCTTCAAATAATTACTTATATCAGGAGCATCCATCATATTAACATGTAAGATCTCATTTTCTTCCCCATCTAATCCCGCAATGATACTACAACCAGCTAAGGCCGGAATTTTCAAAGCTTCAGCTATATTCATATCAACATCTCCTTAAATATAAAACGTAACCGTATAGGTATAATTATCTATTCTATCACAATAGTTTGAACTTTTGTTTATTCTGCATAACAAATTAGCCTTATTAGCACATTATTGCTAATGAACAAAAGGAGACATATTGGTAAACTACATATTAAAGGCTTAATTGCTAGTTGAACCCTCCAGTGTAATAGCGTGCTTATACGCTCGTTTCCTTTGTGGAGGTCATACGATATATAGAATAGGAGGCCATATAATTGGTTATCAAATCAAGCCACGAAGTAAAAGTTACAGATGTGGAACAGATGGTTAAGTGGTTAGCTTCTTTCGGGCAATCAGCTGAGGGTGGTACTAATCGTTTATTATATAATGAAGCATGGATCGAGGCACAACAAGAATTAGAGCAAACAATGCAAGGTTTCGGATTAGCAACACATTTCGATGCGGTCGGAAATTTATTCGGAAAATTAGCTGGTACCAACACAGAAGAAAAAGCAATTATAACAGGCTCCCATATTGATACCGTTACAAACGGTGGTGTCTATGATGGCGTTTACGGTATTATAGCAAGTTTACTAGCGACGCAACGTTTGTATCAACGCTATGGATCACCTAAGAAAACGATTGAAGTCCTTTCCTTATGTGAAGAAGAAGGAAGTCGTTTCCCTATTACTTTTTGGGGATCCGGTAATATTACTGGAAAATATCAGATAGAAGATGGCGAGCGCATTAAGGATAACGAGAACACCATTTTGTTAGAAGCAATGAACAATGCAGGCGTTGCAAACAAAAATCAAAAATCAGCTTATCGTAACGATATTGCTTGCTTTATCGAATTACACATTGAACAAGGAAAGGTTCTCGAAAGTACGAATAAATCAATTGGTGCAGTTAGCCATATTGTCGGACAACGCCGCTTCGCTATCAACGTTATTGGAGAAAGTAATCATGCGGGTACAACCCCAATGCCACTCCGTAGAGATGCAATGGCCATAACCGCTGAAATCATTCATTTTATTACCGTTGAAGCAAAATTATTTGATCCCGATCTGGTTGCTACAGTTGGACAATTAAACACAAAGCCGAATACCTCAAACGTTATTGCAGGTGAAGTAGATTTCAGTCTTGATATAAGACACTTTGATGAGACCATCTTAGATCAATTTTATCAGAAACTCACTTTATTTATCGAAGAACTAGCAAACCTTCATAAAATGGAGATAAACTGTTCTCAATGGTTAAACGCAAAACCTGTTGCAATGGACAAGGAAATGACGAAATTGGTGGAGGAAATCGCCACGGAACAATCAATTCCGTATAAATCAATGATTAGTGGGGCTGGACACGATGCACAAATGTTCGGCAAATTTTATCCTACTGCCTTAATTTTTGTCCCAAGTAAAGATGGTATTAGTCATTCACCAAAAGAGTTTACAAGTAAAAAAGATTTAGAGAATGGTGTTGATATATTAACTGAACTTTTATATCGACTAGCTTATTAATAGGAGGAAAAACAAATGACTTATCACGAATTAAATATGCCACTCCGTACCATTATGACTCCTGGACCAGTTGAAGTTGATCCACGTGTGCTTCGCGCAATGGCAACACCAATTGTTGGTCAGTTTGATCCTTCCTTCACATCTGCTATGAATGAGGTAATGGGTATGTTACGGGAAGTTTTCCAGACTGAAAACCAATGGGCTTTTCCTGTTGATGGCACATCAAGAAGTGGCATCGAAGCTCTTCTATGTAGCGTTATCGAGCCTGGTGATAAAGTATTAGTTCCGATTTTCGGTAGATTTGGCCACTTACTTACTGAGATTTGTGAACGCTACGGTGCAGAAGTTCATACGATGACATGCCCCTGGGGAGAAGTTTTCAACCAAACTGATATCATTGAATTTATCAAGAATATTAATCCGAAAATTGTTGCGATTGTACATGGAGAAACATCAACTGGGTGTATGCAACCGCTTGATCAAATTGGAAAAGCATGCCGAGAATTAGACGCTTTATTACTAGTTGATGCAGTCGCCTCAATTGGCGGTGTCGAGATAAAAGTGGATGAATGGTATATTGACGGATTAATAGGCGGAACACAAAAGTGTCTATCTATCCCCTCAGGCATGGCACCGATAACATATAATAATAGGATAGAAGCTGTTCTTAACAAACGAAAGAAAGTTGAAAGTGGCATAGCAACAGAAGAAGACCGACTTCAAGAAGCTAACAACACAAGCAGCTTTATTAAAAGTAATTACTTAGATGTAAGCATGTTACAAGATTATTGGGGTCCGCGTCGTTTAAATCATCATACAGAAGCCACTTCGATGGTTTACGCACTTCATGAAGGCCTAAGAATTGTTTTAGAAGAAGGATTAGAAACGCGATTTGCACGTCACAAAGAACATGAAAAAGCACTTATTGCAGGTATTAAAGCAATGGGATTAGAATTATATGGTGATCCTTCTTGTAAATTACCTACCGTTACTTGTATTACTGTACCAAATGGTATCGATCCTGAATCCGTGCGGAAAATGTTACTTGACCATTTCGGTATTGAAATCGCGAAATCATTCGGTCCACTAGAAGGCAAGATCTGGCGTATTGGTACAATGGGCTATAGCTGTCGAAAAGAAAACATCTTAGCTGTACTGAGTGCATTAGAAGCTGTTTTAGTTCGTCACAGTGCTCCAATAAAAGTCGGAAAAGGTTTACAGGCCGCGCTTGATGTCTATCAAGCAGAAAGCATCGTAACATCTTAACATTGGAGGAAAATTAAATATGGAGATACTTGATTTATTAATTAGAAACGGCAATGTTGTTTTAGCTGATCGCGTTGAAAATCTTTCCATCGGTGTAAAAGATGGAAAGATTGTTCAAATTGAAAAGAAAATTGATAAAGAAGCAATAAAAGTCATTGATGCTAATGACTTATACGTTTTCCCTGGAATGATTGATGTTCATGTTCACTTTAACGAACCAGGCCGAACAGATTGGGAAGGTTTTGAGACTGGTTCCAACATGCTTGCCGCGGGAGGAATTACAACTTTTTTTGATATGCCTTTAAATGGTATACCATCAACAATTACTCTAGAGGCTTTTAAAGAGAAAAATGCAATCGCAAATAAGAAAGCCCGGATTGACTTTAAACTATGGGGGGGCCTTGTGCCAGGGAATTTAGATCAGCTAGCTGCCCTTTCAGAAGCAGGCGTAGTAGGTTTCAAAGCCTTTTTATCCGCATCTGGAAATGATGAATTTGAAGCAGCAGACGATTGGACATTATTAGAAGGCATGCGAGAGATTGCTGCCCAGAATAAAGTATTAGCACTTCATGCAGAAAGTAGAACAATTACTGACTTTTTAACAAAAGAAATGAAACAAAAAAACGCCACAACAGCCATAGACTATAGTACAACAAGGCCTATCATTGCCGAAGTTGAAGCAGTGGAGCGTGCGCTTGCGTACGCAAAAGTGACAAGTTGTGCGCTGCATTTTGTACACATAAGTAGCGCTGCTGCAATCGATAGAATCGAACAAGCACAGCTCAATGGATTAGATGTCACGGTCGAGACTTGTCCACATTATTTATTATATAACCAAGATGACTTAGTAAACAAAGGTGCAGTCGCCAAATGCGCTCCACCACTTCGAGAGGAAAACGAGCGACTACGTTTAATAGAAAAACTACGCGAAGGGAAAATTGATATGATTAGTTCCGATCATTCTCCAGCTCCTTTCGATTTAAAAGATCCTTCTCAGTATGATTTATTACATGCTTGGGGCGGTATTAGCGGCGGACAGTTTTCACTTATGGCGATGATAGAGCTCGCTCAGCTGTATCGCATACCTTTTGAAGAAGTAGGGAACTGGTGTGCCTTTAATCCTGCAAAACGCTTTAAACAACACCGTAAAGGAGCAATCGAAGTTGGGTATGACGCAGATATAGCTATTGTTGATTTGAACAAAGAGACCATTGTAAAGCCCGATAACTTCCTGGCTAAACATAAAGAAACACTTTACATGGATCGTGTTTTCCCATGCAAAGTTATCGAGACATTTAGCCGCGGCAATTCTGTTTATTCAACTGATTTAACAGAATAAGTTTGATAGATTCCTTGTAATTTTTTTGATTTGAAAACATCCTATATGATAGAAATTGCGACGCAGTGAAAATTTCTTACTCGCTTATCAAATGAAATTGACGACACTCCCTTTCCGCAGGAGTGTCGTCAATTTCATTTGATACACTAGTTTAAATTAAAAATACTACACTATGATGTGTATTGAAGTTAATTCAATTTTATTAACAGAAGCTAATCAATTAATTAATCTAGTCGAGGAAGCAAATGGTTTCGATGAAACAAAGTTTTTAATAAAAATAGCCTTTTGGTAATATAGCTAACACCACTAGACTAAAGCAGCTTTTTTATCTACATTGCATACAGTGTTTTCCAGTAAATCAAAACCTGTCACTTTACAGCCAGGTACATCCCCTTTGCGAATCGTTACTGATCCAGGTGTTCCTGTCATGATAACGTCTCCTGGGTTAAGTGTCATAATTTTCGAGAAGAAAGATACAATAAACCATGGAGAATACATCATATTAGCAATTGTATTTTTATGAACAACATGATCATTCAATAACGTTTGCACTTCGATCTTATCAATATCAGCAAATTCATCTCCTGTGATCAACTCACTTCCCAAACTGAAAAAAGTATCAAAGCTTTTTGCGCGTTGCAAGTAAAGCGGATCCTCGGCACGGATATCTTGGGCCGTCATGTCTAATGTAGAAGTGAAACCAGCTACATAAGAGGAAGCATCTATATAACTAACATCCTTACATGTTTCACCAATAACAATTGCTAGTTCAGCTTCTGCAGTAACATGGTTAGATACAGACGGTAATTCAATCCCTTCATTTGGACCGATGAGACTACTCGTAGGCTTCATGAAAAATACAGGATTTAATTTAGGCGCACCACCCGACAATTCCATTGCTTTTGCAACATAATTCATACCAATACCTAAAATTTTACCTGGCGAACGATATAATGTTGCTCGTTTAGCTCCACTTACACTTTTAAAGACATGCTCATGAATCTGTTCTTTGCCATATGATTGATACCATTGTTTTATATCTTTGAACTGATCAGCTTTTAAAATAGCATCCACTGTATGTTCCCAATTCTCATTAATAGCTTCACTAATTGTTTTAATTAAATAATAGTTTTCATCTTCGGCAATTGCCGCTTCTTCTTTTCCGTTATACTCCAAGGTAACTAGCTTCATCATTACACCTCCAAATTTTCTGCTTTACTTGCTTGCGTAAAAATAGTTTGCAACAAATTCTAATAACCGTCGATCTTGTCCGCGATTAGCAATTAGTGATAACCCGATCGGATTACCTTCTATTTGAGCAACCGGAATCGTAACTTGAGGCAGTCCAGACAAACCTGCAATACAAGTCAACTGCATTGCCCTTCCTCGATAATCATTTAATGCTTCACTCGGCATATCTTTCAAAGGGGCTGGACCCGGTGCGGTTGGAATAGCTAGTATTCCATCTTTTCCCAACAAGACATTCATTTGCTTTTGAATCTGCAATTGACGTTCTAGCGCTCTATCAAAAGTGCTCTGCGAGATTTTACTTGCCATAGCAAAACGCTCTTTAATTCCTGGCCCAAAATACGGATCTTCTTTTTCAATCCAAGGACCGTGCTCTGTCCAAATTTCTTTTCCTTGTAGTGTTTTAAAAATATCTGCCCATATCTCCAATCCCTCTACAGAAATTTCTTCTTCAACTAGCTTAGACACCGACTGATCTAGAATTTCTAAACCTTCTGATAATGATTCCTTAATAGTATCATCTACCAAATTCCATGGTTCACCACCAAAAATCAGTTTTTTAAATGGTGACGTATTATCCTCGTCATTAGTAAAAGGCAAGATCGCTTTACCAATCGTCTGTAACAGAATTGGATCACGTGTCATCCAACCAACCGTATCAAAGCTTTTTGCTAGTGGTATCACACCTTTTAAGGAAACTGATCCATGTGTCGGTCGAAATCCAAATATTCCACAATAGGATGATGGGATCCGAACAGAACCACCTGTATCTGTTCCTAATGCAAAATCGACTAGATTGGCAGCCACCGCAACCGCTGAACCACTAGAAGATCCCCCAGGTATGCGATTAGGAGCTTTAGGATTAACAGGTGTACCATAATGATGATTTTCGCCATTCAGACTATACATAATCTCATCTGTATGTGTTGTACCTTTTAACGTCGCGCCTTCTAAAAGTAATCTTTCTATGACTTCAGCATGTTCCTCAGCAGGCTTATGCGTCCGATACCAATCAGGATTCCCAGCTGTATTTAAATATTTTTTAATTGCAAAAACGTCTTTTACGGAAAAAGTTAAATCATCTAAATTACCATTCCCGCTCGGTTTTAACTCAAGGTTACTTTTTACGTATGCTTGATGTAAATCTTTCATCGGTATCAACTCACCTTCCACCTTGTAGTTACTTACGTTTGAGCAACCACTCTTTGTACTGCACGAATAATCCCGCCATAACCTGTACAACGACATAAGTTACCGGATAACGCTGTTTTAATTTGTGTTTCGGTTGGATTAGGTGTCTCCTGGAGCAATGCCTTTACAGCCATTACCATACCAGGTGTGCAATAACCACATTGGTAACCACCCTCTTCTAAAAATGCCTGTTGAACTGGATCGATATCCTCTTGGGTACTTAAGCCTTCAACTGTCGTAATAATAGCTTCATCGACTTGATAAGCCATCACTAAACACGAATTGACTAAGGCGCCATTTATCATAACCGAACAAGCACCACAACGTCCTATCCCACAAGAAATTTTCGTTCCAGTTAAATTCCATTCATCACGAAGTATATCAACTAACCGAATGGTTGGATCCACGTCAACCTGCTTATGTTCACCATTTACTGTCACAGAAATAGAAACAGCACGATTCTCTTTTTCTCTTATACGTTCACTTGTTCCCATTCGGTTTCACTCCTTTTATGTGCTGCAAATAAAATTTCTTCAGAAGAGACTGGTAAGCGATTAACCCTGTAGCCTATTGCATTATGAATTGCCTGTGCAATGGCTGGCGCAACTGCCACCGTACCTATTTCTCCAACTCCACGAGGACCGTAAGCATCCCCTTTTTCTAAATTTTCAATAGCTGTCGTTTCCATAGAAAAAGGAACATCTTCAATACTCGGAATTAAGTAGCTATCTAAGTTTTTCGTTACATAATGCCCTTTATCTATAATCGCATCTTCCATTAATGAATAACCTAATGCCATTACTCCTCCACCCTCAATTTGTCCGACATATCCCATTTGACTAACAACAGGACCTGCCGCAATTGATTGGTCTAGATCAATCATTTTGACCTTTCCGGTTAAAAGATCAATTTCAACTTGAGCAAAAGTTGCTCCAAACGTATATAGGTAATGTCCACCATCTACTGGATCAGGCGTTGTGGGAAAGTCAAAATTAGTCGTAACAACAAACTCTTCTGTTGGCGCTTGTAAAACAGCTTCTTGATACGTCATGATGCAATTTCCACTCGTATCAAAAACACCTCCATGACCTAAGCACAATTGCTCAACAGGAACATTCTTTATTTCACTAACTAAACGCAGGATCTTTTCTTGAAAAGCTGGTTTCATTTTGCGGATAGCCGTCCATACCATACTCGTTCCACGTGATGCTGTAGTTGACCCTGAAGAGGGAACTAAGTTTGTATCCCCAATTACGATCTTTAAATCATCAACTTTACAACCTAGTTCTTCTGTTACAACTGTTTCAATAACACTCAAAATCCCTTGTCCAGCCTCTTCAAAACCAAATGCTATTTCAATTTTACCTTCTTTATTTAATCGTATTCTCCCACCAGCTGGATCTAATCGACCATAACCTAAGCCGCCTCCATGCATCACGATGGCAGTTCCCATTCCTCTTACTTTCCACTTATTTTCCGGGAAATTAGCTACAGCCCTTTTTTTCTCCAAATGTTTTTTTATCGATTGCAGGGTATCTGCCATACCGTTAGTTGCCACTATACGATGACCCATCGGTCCGAGGTCTGTCTTATTTCTAATATTAAGTTGTCGAATCTCTAATGGCTCAAGGCCGACTTTGTCTGCTAATCGGTCAAGTTGGCCCTCCAACGCAAAGGTAATTTGATTACCACCAAACCCTCTAAATTCACCAGCCACTCCGTTATTTGTGAAAACTGATAATCCGTTTGTTTCTATGTGATCTATCATATACGGTCCTGCTGCATGTTCAACAGCAAAGTCTAAAATAGCGGGGCCTAGAGTTGAATAAGCACCAGTATCCGCTAAAATATCTACTTGATGGGCTACTAGTTTTCCAGTTTTGTCGACACCCGTCTTCATCTTTATTCGCATTGGGTGTCTTTTTATTCCAGAAATAACAGATTCTTGTCTTGTTTGATGTATCTTCACAGGACAACCAGTAGCGATCGCTAATAATGCACCATACGGTTGTACATTCAATTCATCTTTTCCACCAAAGGAACCGCCCATCGGACTGGATACAACTCGTATATCCTCCTCTTTCATTGCTAAAATACGTGCTAATTGAAAACGGTCTTTATAACCATGTTGCGTCCCCATATAAATGCTAAGTTTTCCATCATCTTCTGGGACTACAACGCCACCCTCCGTTTCCATATAGGCATGCATTTGGCGCGGTACATTATAAGTCTCTTCAACAATAAATTCACATGTTTCGAATCCTTCTGTTACATCACCTTTTTTATATCCCGCACGATGCAGTAGATTGCCATCCGGATGCAGTTTTGGTGATTCTTTAGACAATGCTTTTTCGGGATCATCAAGTATGGGAAGTTCTTCATACGTTACTTCAATCAACGTCAAAGCATATTCTGCAATTTCAAGAGATGTAGCAGCTACAGTTGCAATCGCATCTCCAACATAACGAACGAACTCTGAACATAGAACCGGTTGATCAGGCGTCACAATACCATATCCATTTAATCCTTGAATATCTTTATGCGTCACAACCGCTTTTACCCCAGAAAGTTGTTCCGCACGTTTTGTATCAATAGCTAGTATTCTTGCATGTGGATATTTGCTACGTAGTATTTTTCCATATAACATACCTGGGAACGACAAATCTGTTAAGTATTGCAATTTTCCAGTGACTTTCCCTTTTCCATCTGGTCGAATTCTTTTTTTACTTTTATAAGATTCCTTCTCAATCATTCGTTATCCTCCCTTTGCAGATCGATTAACTTCTCCAGTTCCGAAACAATCAAATTTGCAACAACGATCTTTCGATATTCTGGTGAAACAAACGGGTCTGAGACAGGTTTAAATACATCTTGTATCTTTTGATGAACAGTGCCTAGCAACTGGGTATCTAGCATATTCTGCGTGACTATTGCTTCGACAGCGGTTAATCTTATTGGTTTTGTGGCACCACCACCGGCTGCTATATATATATATTCCACTCTACCCTCTAAACTTAATCCGATAGATAAGGCAACCGTTACTAGAGAAGGAATAAACGATTCTCTTCTTCCTACTTTTTGGTAAAATGTATACGATTGAGCTGACACTTGTGACTGTGGCAATAAAATGGCCATTAGCAAAGCAGTATCTTGCTCACTTTGTAAATCTAAATAAACAGAAAGATCGTCTACATAAACTTCTCCATCATCAAACCACCGCACTTGTGCACCTAAAGCTAAAAGGGCTGGTATTGTATCACCGACTCGATAAGCGACATTCCCTCCAATCGTTGCTCTATTTCTTACTGCAGGTGAAGCCACTTCTCCAGCAGACTCTACTAAAATTTCAAAGTAATCTAGTGTATCATTATTCATTTGCAATTGTTTTAGAGTTGTAAGCGCACCAATTTCTAATTTCACTGCGTTATTCTCAGTAATCCACTTACATCCTTGTAAACTTCCAAAGTGATCCAAACGAATTAGATTAGACTTTAATGGTGTCCCTTGCTCCCGTTGTAATTGAATTAACGTACCAGCAGCAATATATTGTGCTTTTTCTTGATAAGTTTGTTTGATTTCCCATGCCTCTTTTATCGTATCTGGTTGCCAAATTCGACTACTTGGGCCAAGTCCATCTGATTGCTTCCCATTTATATTTGCGTTCGCATTAACCATGCATAATCACCTTCTGTATCTATATCATGAAAACAATATCTATCTTGAAAATTAATCACTTTCATTTGTGGATTTTCCTTACCGCGAAGAATCGCCCTCGCACCTTGATCACCTTTTAGATCCATTAATAACTCGTATTGTGAAGCATCAAAAAGAATCGGAGGTTGCGGTCGTTCTTGATAAGAAGCAGCGACAATCGGCATATTCTTCTCCTCATAACTTCGAATTAATTGATTGAGTATATCTACCGATACGAGTGGCTGATCTCCCAATAAAATCATCGCCGCACGAGCACCATATTTCCGACAAGTTTGTATTCCAGCTCGGACCGTGAACGCCTGCCCTTTTGAAGCTTGATCTGTTGTAATTCGCGACCACCTTGTTTGTTCATAACCTCTGAAGAAACGATCATCGATCCATTCGAGGGAATCGCCAGGTTTTGTCATAACCAACACGTGATCTAGATTTGAATGAATCGCTGTATCTAAGGCATGACTACCAATCGTATCTTCCTGAAACAGAAGGTTTAATTTATTTTGTCCCATTCTTCTACTTTTTCCAGCAGCTAGTAAAACGCCAAATATTTCACCCGTCATGAAGCTCTCACCTTCTTATCCAACGGCTTCTTTACTAACTTTACTAATTCAGCAACCACACTAATCGCAATTTCCTCTGGGCCTTCAGCTTCAATTGATAACCCAATCGGACTTGTAATGGTTGAAGGGATTTCTTTTCCTGCAAATAGCCTTTTTGTACGTTTAACTGAACCTAATATCCCGAAATAACGAAGCCTTTTTTCAAAAAGTTGTTGAATGATTTCTTTATCTTTTCTAAAGCTATGCGACATCAAAATAACAAAGTCATTTTCATTAATATCAATTGCTTCCATTACCTCTTCCGGAAACCCCAATATTATTCGTTCCGCAGTTGGGAAGACTTGTTTTTTACAGCGAGCTGGACGCCAATCAGCAACAGTGACAGCAAAACCAGTTTTACTAGCAAATTCAACCAAGGGTTCAGCATCTCTACCAGCACCATAAATAATTAAACGCGGTTTTGGTTGGAAATGATGAACATAATAACCAGATTTTTTTATCCCATTCCCTTTTTGATTAGACTGCTTTATATACTGAGCAAATTCATTTTTTAATTCTTCAGAAGAATCTCCGAACACATGACCAGTTTCCCCTTGAAAAATTACAGCATCATGAAAATTTGCATCACTAGGAATAGATTTAAACATAGTGACAGCGGAACCTTCTTGCAACACGCTGTTTAATTCCAAAAAATGATATCTCATGTTTGGAGTTACTGGTTCAATTAGAATGGTAATAACACCGTTACATCCAGACCCCTCACCCCAACTCCATTCATCAGCATTGCGCATATCATACGTGATAACTTCAGTTTTGACTTGATAGTTTTGCAACTCTATTCTAGCTGCTAAGTCTTCTTCCAAACATCCAGCGCTAAGCATACCTACCTGACTTCCATCTTCAGTAAAGAGCATCATTGCACCTTCCTTCTTATATGCCGAGCCTTTAACATCAATGATCGTAGCTAACACTGAGACTTGTTCTTGCTTTAAAGTGATCACATCTAAAACATCATGTATATCACGCATAGTAGCACTCTCCTTCCTGCAGTAGTTGTTTTTATTATATTATTCAGAAAATTAAAGATGATAAAAGGCTATGAAAAAACGCCATTATATAAAGGCGTTCCTTTTATAGCTAATGGATTTCGTTACGTTATATTATCTAACATTAATTGTTATGTTTTTTAACTTAACGTTATACTAATACTTTTCCAATCTTTTGTCACTAGTTATTCTATCTAATATGGAAAATGTATTTTAGCTTATTTAACTAACTTTGATAAACTGCTAGCTTAATTGTTGTACAGCAGTCCGTCTTGTCATACTTAATTCGATATCATTCCAAAATACTCCTTCCAATCATTAGATTTAAAAAAGCACAGACAAGAAGTCTGCGCTAACATTTTTATTCATCTTTTTCTTCTTCATTAAATAATTCAGGAATTTGATCAACTAATTTCTCAGCTAGTTTTCGATACATATTACTTCTGTTAACAAGCGCTACAATTAATAATACTTGTTCAATATAAGCTTGATCTTCTTTATCAAAGTCATCCGCTTCTTTCTTCACGTCAGTTGAAAGTTTGTTAGCGTCTACTTTAAAGTCATCAACATTTTTATCATATAAGTTAATATAGTGATCATATATCAATTCCAAGTCAGTTTGATCTAAGTCTACTTTATCATTTAAATCTGATAAGACGACTTTAATATCATTGATCGAGAGTGTTCCTTTTAACTGGTATATTAAATGAATAAGCATAATATGTTCTTTACTATACTTTTTATTTTTAATTGGGAATAGTAACTTGGCCTTTGCATAGTTATTAATCATTGTTTTGGTTAATACTTTTTCCTCCTCATTACGCTTACTTTTAGAAAAGGTATTCTCAAACAACTGCGTAACTTGATCCATATACAAGTCAATCGATGGAATGTCTTCTCGGTTTATTTTATTATTTAATTCGAGTTCTTCGATAATTTTATCTATGTTTTCCATATCAAAACCTCAACTTTTAGCGGTGGTATTTCGTTCCATTATAGCTTAGTATACCCGCTACGTAAATCTTGACGAGATTACAATATATGATTATTATAGTATGTAGTATTTAAAACTATATGTTGTAATAGGAGTGTTTATTTTGAAACAATATATTCGCGAACCAATAAATGGATTCACTCATTTAGCAGGTGCTATTCTTTCCTTTATAGCTTTACTGGCCATGGTTATTAAAGCCACTGCAACAACCGGATCCCCTATAGCTATCACAGCAGTAATTATTTTTGGGATTAGTATGATTTTGTTATATGCGACTTCAGCAACTTATCATATGGTTATCGCTAAAGATAATGTAATAGCTTGGTTAAGAAAACTTGATCATTCGATGATATTCATTTTAATTGCAGGAACATATACACCATTTTGCTTAATCGCTTTACAAGGAACAATAGGTTGGTTATTATTTGGCATTATTACAGTGATTGCAGTAAGTGGGGTTATCTTTAAGATGGTTTGGTTTGATTGTCCAAGGTGGCTCTCTACCAGTCTTTATATAGTGATGGGATGGATGATCATTTTCGTTGCTACGCCACTATCCTCTTCTATCGATCCTACCGGTATGTTTTTATTAATTTTTGGTGGTATTATTTATACTGTCGGTGGCATTATTTATGCAACAGAACCTAAATTTTTAGCATCTAAATACATGGGTTTTCACGAGATATTCCATATTTTTATTTTACTTGGAACATTAGCCCATTTTCTAAGTGTTTATTTCTATGTATTATAAAAACCAAGAGAATTCACTTGGTTTTTATAAATTCAACTATTTAATAACTAAACTTTCTCACCAAAAAATAAGCACTAATTGTTGACTATTCTAATTTTTCGTACAGCTATTATATCGCTTGAAAGTTTTTTAAAAGCCTACTATTTAAAAGTTTTCGTTTAGTACGAAACACCATCAACTGCGACGTAACAGAATTACCTGACCCGCTTCTCAAGTAAAATTGACTCCCTTTCCGCAGGCACGGCTTCAGCTAACTTGGAAAGGGAGACCATTTGCTTGCGTAGCGTATCTACAGTAATAGATTTTTGTTTGTGATAAGAATGTTACGTCGTAGTTTCTCTCAAGTTCGTATGATGAAACGTAATGGTGCTTATGAAAGAAGCGCGAAGTTGACTTTAATACCTGTTTCACACTTTGAAAGTTGCGTTAATAAGAAATAATTTCTTCACTTTCTGTATCTGAACCTTCTGACCTGATTTCTATCAGTAACTTGTGTGGAAGACAAATAATCGTTTCTCCTGGTTCACTCTTCCAACCCATCTTTACTCCAACTTGATCAGGACTATTATCTTCTTTAATACGAATCTCTTCACCATTAACTTCTATTAAATTATACTGATTTCCTTTTCCTTCTATGATAAATTGGTCATTACCTTCATGACCAGTCAATGTTATTTCTTGTATTACTTCACCATCTTGAATGATTGCTGCGACAACTTGATCTCCTTCATTTACTGTCTTTGACATTGAAAAAACAGTCAATGGAATAAATGATATTGCTATTAAAATAACGATGATAATAACATCGAACGGCTTCATTATTTTCATGACATTGCGCATATTAAAAACCCTCTCTATAATAAGCGTTTACACACATTTCTATATACGCTTATTATACCACTTTTGTTTATAATATAGGTGGCATTTCTAGATTTATGATAAAATGTATCTATTCTTCAAAATGGTTAGGTGATGCATATGCAAAATATTATTGATTTTTTACAGAACTATTTTATCGTTGGTCAACTGGTTATCGTTGCTTCCGTATTGGCATTAATATTATTCACACGTCTACTTATCTTGTGGATAGCAACAAAAAAAGGGACAGACTATCCAGAGCGTAACCAAGCGATTCGCTATTTTTTAAACTGGATTACTTTTTATTGTATTCTTTTGTTTCTATTCTTTTATTTCGGTGAAACCAGTTGGATGTTAAAATCATTCTATCAATTAGGATCAACTAACATTACGTTATCTTTATTCTTAATAATATTCTTAATTTTATCGTTTGCTTACCAGATTTCAAAAGTGTTAACTAGTTTATTCATGCCACGTATTTACGATCGTTATCAACTTGACCGAGGTATTCAATTTACTTTTAATCGTGTTTCTCACTACATGATTATGATTATTGCTGTTATGATCAGCATTTCTACAGTTGGCATCAACCTTAGTGCATTAACTGTTTTCGCAAGTGTTTTAGGTGTTGGTATTGGTTTTGGACTTCAAAATATTACATCTAATTTCATTTCAGGTATTATTTTATTATTTGAACGTCCAATTAAAGTTGGGGATCGTGTCATTGTAAATGACATTATTGGTGATATTGAACAAATCAACATGCGTGCTACCATTATTAAATCAATTGATAACGAGCATATTATTGTTCCTAACTCTTATTTCTTAGAAGAACATGTTATTAATCGCTCTTATAGCGATCCAACGATGCGTCTTGTGATTCCAATTGGTGTTGCTTATGGATCTGATCCAGAACTAGTCCGTGATTTACTCATCCAAGTGGCAAATGATGAATCATCTTCAACAGAATCTGTCTTATTAGATCCTTTACCTTTTGTTTATTTTACTGGATTTGGTGACTCATCATTAGATTTTGAATTATTCATTTGGATTTCTAATCCAAATGACATTGTCCGGGTCAAAACAAATGTTAATTTTCGGATCCATCATATACTAAAAGCACACCAAATCGAAATCCCGTTTCCACAACGAGATTTACACTTACGTTCAGTTGATTCAACCATTTATGAAAAATGGCATCAATAATCTCTCGTTAAAAGAACCGATATCAATTGATATCGGTTCTTTTAACGAGTACAATTATTAACGTCAATGGTTCCTTCTCGCAAAATCAACAAAACGAAAGCGATCTGGTCGATGACGTGATTCTGTATATTGAAATAAACTTGCATCATCTAAATAAACATAATTTTTAATCACAACAATATTATGAAAACCATCCAAATCAAGCAATTCACGATCTTCTCCAGTCGGCTCATCAACTGTTATTTCCTTTTTAGCAAAACTAATCGTCAAACCCACTTCCCCTTCTAGATAAGAATAGATGGAATCCTCACATATTTCCTTTGATAAGTGCGGAACATACTTTTCATTAAAATAATCCTTATCTAAAATCACCTTATCACCAGCAAGGTCTCTAACTCGTATCACTTGCCAAGCCTGATCTTTATTTGATACGTGTAGCTGTTTTTTTAAATATTCATTAGGCGTTGATAGTGATACATCATGAACGATTGTTTTCACTTTATTATCCATCTTGTTAGTCAACTCTTTAAAACTAACTAATCCAGAGACAGGAAAATCATATTTATTCCTCGGAATTACTAAGGAGCCTTTTCCTCTTACTTTTTGAATGTAGCCGTTTTGTGATAATAGATTGAGCGCTTTTCGAATTGTTTCTCGGGATGTTTCATATTGTTCTTTTAATTCATGCTCCGATGGTAACAACTGGTCATCTTGCCATGTACCATTATCGATCTGCGTTACAATTTCATTATAAATCACTAAATATTTATTCGTCATACTACCTACGTCCTTATCTGCCTACATATTTAAATAATATACAATGGACTCATATGGACGAAGTTTTCCAGATCGAAAATCCGTTGAAGAATCGCGATAATTTGAAAGCAAAATGGTAGACTCCATTATATCCAGTTCTAAATTACCCGTTAATTCGAAGTCAGATTCTTCTCCATAAAAATTATTAAGCACTAATAATTTTTCATTTCCATTATTACGTATATAAGCAAAAATAGCATGATGGTCATCTAAAATCAACTGATAATCACCTTCAACAATGATATCATATTCTTTTCGAAGCTGAATGAGCTTTTGGTAATGATAAAAGATAGAATCTTGATCCTCAAGTGCCGCTTCTGCATTGATGGTGGAATAGTTATCCGCTACATTAATCCAAGGAACATCTGCAGTAAAGCCAGCATACGGCTTATCATTCCATTGTACAGGCGTCCTTGAATTATCACGTGACTTTTGTTTGAGAATAGCAATAATCTCTGAGTCTTTAAAACCTTCTTCTTTCTTCATTTTATACATGTTTAGCGATTCGACATCTCGATAATCTTCTATTCGGTCAAACGCCGGATTCGTCATACCAAATTCCTCACCTTGATATATATAAGGTGTACCTTGCATCATATGGATTGTTGTAGCTAGCATTTTGGCTGATTCTTTGTGATACATTACATCATCTCCAAAACGCGAGACAACTCGTGGCTGGTCATGATTACACCAAAACAGCGCATTCCATCCACCACCTTGATGCATCTTTGTCTGCCACTCAGAAAGAATTTGTTTCAGTTTCTGAAAATCAAATCGTGCATTTGTCCATTTCTTACCATTAGGATAATCCACTTTTAGATGATGAAAGTTAAAAGTCATATCTAGTTCTTGACGTTCAGGGTTGGTATATTTAATACAATTATCTATCGAAGTTGATGACATTTCTCCAACTGTCATTATGTTATATTCCGAAAAAACTTGTGCATTCATTTCCTGTAAATAGTCATGAATCTTAGGTCCATCCGTATAAAACTTTCTACCATCACCAGGCGCAACCGAGCCGTCATCATTAGGAAATGCTTGATTCTTTGAAATTAAATTAATAACATCTAACCGGAAGCCGTCCACACCTTTTTCTAACCAAAAATCCATCATTTGATAGATTGTATCGCGGACTATTTCATTTTCCCAATTCAGATCAGCTTGTGTTTTATCGAATAAGTGCAAAAAATATTGACCCGTTGTTGTATCATATTCCCATGCCGGCCCACCAAATTTAGATTGCCAGTTTGTTGGCTCTTTACTATTTATTCCATCTTTCCAAATATAAAAGTCTCGATATGGATTATTTTTTGAGGAAGCTGCTTGTTTAAACCATTGATGTTCTGTAGAAGTATGGTTGACCACAATATCCATAATAATCTTCATATCCCGCTTATGTGCTTCTTCTAATAACTGATCAAAGTCTTGCATTGTGCCATATTCTTTATAGATAGTATAGTAATCACTTATATCGTAGCCATTATCATTCTGTGGGGAGTCATAAATTGGAGTGAGCCACAGTACATCGACCCCTAATTTATATAAGTAATCTAGCTTCTCAATAATCCCTTGTAAATCACCTTTACCATTAGCTGTTGTGTCATTAAAACTCTTCGGATAAATTTGATAAACCACCGCTTTTTTCCACCATTGCGTCATTTTGTGCTCACCTTCTTTGATTTATAGATAGGACAGCATAGCAACTATACGTTCATAGTCGCTATGCTGTCTATTTATTATTTTTTCCCTAAGCGTTGAAATGCATTTTGACCCATTTTCATTTTTGAGAAAAGCATTGTTAAGAATAATGGGACTACAATTGCTACTGCCATTGCTACAAAAAACATTAGCCAATGTGCAGCTTGGATTGATAGAAAACCTGGTATACCACCAACACCAATCGAGTTTGCCATGACACCACTACCAACTGAAATAATTGCTGCAATCGCAGAACCAATCATCGCTGCCAAAAACGGGAATCCATATTTTAGATTAATACCGAACATCGCAGGCTCTGTAACTCCTAAGTAACAGGAGATAGCCGCAGGAATTGAAACCTGCTTTTCTTTTTCATCATTACGGTTAATGATAATCATTGCAACTACTGCTGAACCTTGCGCAATATTAGATAACGCGATCATCGGCCATAAATTCGTTCCATTAAACTCACTCATTAGTTGTAAGTCTATTGCATTTGTCATATGGTGTAAACCTGTTATAACCAGTGGTGCATAGGCAAAACCAAACACTGCTGCAAATAACCAACCAAATGCTGAAGTTAACCCACTATAAACGATATCAGAAATCCATGCACCGATTTCCCATCCAATAGGTCCAAGTACGACATGCGCAATTAGAACTGCTGGTAATAATGCGAAAAACGGAACAAATATCATCGAAATAACATTTGGAATAACCTTCCTTAAGCCAATTTCAAGATAAGCTAACACAAAACCAGCTAAAATCGCAGGAATAACTTGTGCTTGGTATCCAATCATATTAACTGTGGCGAAACCAAAATCCCAAAATGGGATATCTGTTGATCCCGCTCCCGCTACACCATAAGCATTTAATAACTGTGGCGATACAAGCGTAAGCCCAAGCACAATACCTAGAATTTGTGTTGTACCCATTTTGCGTGTAACCGCCCAAACTATACCAACTGGTAAGAAATGAAATATCGCTTCACCTATTAACCATAAAAAAGAATGTGTCCCTGCCCAAAATTGTGATAGTTCGATTAGTGCTTGATCACCATTTGGTCCAAAGTTCGGAATATCACCAATTACATTACGAAAACCTAATATTAAACCACCAACTACCAAAGCCGGAATTAATGGCGTGAAAATATCTGCAAGATGCGAAATCATTCGTTGGATGAAATTCATATTTTGTTTTGCCGCAACTTTCGCATCATCTTTTGATGTATCACCTACACCAGCAATTTTAGAGAATTCTTGATAAAAAGTGGATACTTCATTTCCAATAATGACTTGGAATTGACCTGCGTTCGTAAACGTACCTTTAACTAGATCTATTTCTTCAATTTTATCTGTATCCGCCTTCTCGTTATCATTTAAAACAAAACGCATACGTGTTGCACAGTGTGTGACAACTGAAATATTATCACTACCACCAACGTACTCTAGTAAAGCTTTGGCTGAATCAGTGTATTTACCCATTGTGTTGACCCCTTTCTTCTTTTACGAAGATTAATTTTAGTTTATATCTAAATAAATGACTTATACAATAAGGACAAGATAACTTGTATATACATGTTATCTGATTACGCTTTCATTATATCTTGTATATACATGTTAGTCAATAAAAAATTAAAAGGACATCAACAATTTTTGTTGATGTCCTTGGTTTATCTTTTAAATAATATATTATTTTCTAGATGAATATGCTCAAATGTATTTGCCTCTAACTCCGCTAAGCGAGCATATGTCATTCGATATGAATTACACGAACCTTCTGGTAGAACAAATCCATTAGTAACAGCATACATTTCCTTTAATAAATCACCGATTAGTTGATGTTCATTTTGCATCTTATCCGACAGTTCTTGAATGAGAATTGCCGTTTCTGAATCTTTGGTTTCTTCGTATTGAAGTATGAGTGGAAATAACGTCGTTTCTTCTTCAAATAGATGTGACTCTATGTCTGACATAAATGTGTGATATAAAATATGTAGCTCTTTAAGATGTGTATGACTTTTACCATGCACCCGATATATTTTGGTTACAAATTGACTAAGTGGCTCTAATTCCTTGTGCAAATAATCGTGGTGATGTTCTAGAATATGTTCAACTAAGGCTGTGCTTGATACTTGATTCCAATCTGTCACTACGTTCCCCGCTTCTTTCCAACTATTATACGCTTGATTTATAGATTGAAGAAGGTTCTCAACATCCACTTCTTTATCTACTAATACTTCTTTAAGTGGCGTATCTCCCTCACAACAAAAATTAATTTGCTCTTTTTTAAAAATATCACTTGCTTGCGGGAAAGTCTTAACGATTTCTGCAGGTGTGTCATTTATTTGAAATGCTTGCATAAAATAACCTCCTAATAAAGTGTATATAAAGAACATAACGCACTTTTGTTTAGGAGGTTGTGAGATAAATCACTTATAAGTAAAGTTCATTACTAGTATTATTCAAATGCATTTTTATCTACATGAGCTTCATTTTCTTGTAATATTATTAACGCTTCTCCAAAATCTTCTTCTGCAACCTCACACTCTAACACTGTTTTATGTTCTGTCTGACCTGGTTTTAAAAGACCATCACCAAGTGCAGGAATTGGATAAGGAGAACTACTAGGAGTTGTAGAAGATTGTCCCCCACTTGCAGCTACCAATGGTACAACTACTTTATTTTTCAAACCATCGGAAACCTCATCGATCATTACATTGCGCACATTAACTTTATTGTTTAACTTTGCATGAACGCTTTCTGCATCATTTTCAGTCTTAAAATAAGCTTGTAAGGATTTAAACATTTTGATCATCCTTTCTAATTTTGTTTGAGTTTCTATTTATAATCTATACCATCCGTTACCCTACTACTCACAAAATAAACAATTACTAATTAATATTCTCTAATTCTTCCTTTAATACTAACGCTTGGTTATGCTGTTCATCCTTGGCTGCATACAAAAGTGTCACATTATCATTTGAACGAATAACGTCTTTTAGTTCCTTTAATGCTTCTTGTTTCTCTGAGTCTTCTTTTAACTCTGTTTGATATTTTTGTTTAAACGTTTGATACTTATCAGGATCATGTTGGAACCATTTCCTTAATGACGTTGACGGCGCTAGTTCTTTCAACCAATTATCCAACTGTAAATTTTCCTTGGAGATACCTCTAGGCCAAACACGATCAACTAATATTCTTTTCCCATCATCTTTTCTGATAGTTTCATATACGCGTTTTACTTTTATTGTCATTTATTATCACCTATTTTTTCTATTTCACTTACACAATGAAACTAAACCTCTATAATTGTAAATTTAGTCCAAACTTTTCAAAATAATTGAGACAGCATGTATTTTATTGCGTAACATGAGATTTAGTTATTAATGATAAAAGGTGGAGGTATAAATGAGGAAGTTCTCTAAAAGGGAATCAAGCTGGGTATTTTATGATTGGGCTAATTCTGCTTATTCTATTGTTATTACAACAGCTGTTTTTCCTATCTTTTATAAAGCAGCTGCGACGGAAGCTGGTGTTTCAGGGCCAAATTCAACTGCTTATCTTGGCTATACCATTTCTATTTTCACATTTATTCTAGCTATGATTGCCCCAATTTTAGGGACAATTGCGGATTACCAAGGATATAAAAAACGGTTTTTCACCTTCTTTTTCAGCTTAGGTATTACAGCCACCGCAACACTTGCTTTTATCCCTAGTGATAATTGGCTATTGCTCTTAATTTGTTATTTAGTAGCTTCGATTGGATCAACGGGTGCAAACATTTTTTATGACGCATTTTTAGTTGATGTTACAACAGACAAGCGCATGAATCGAGTTTCTGCACGCGGTTATGGTTTAGGCTACATAGGTAGTGCCATACCATTTTTATTAAGTATCGTCATTATTCTATTGGCACAGCAAGAAGTTTTACCCATATCTAGTATTACAGCAAGTCGAATAGCGTTTTTAATAACTGCAGCTTGGTGGGGTCTATTCTCAATCCCCTTATTAAGAAATGTAAAGCAACGCTATGCGATCAAACCTGAACCACACATTATTAGAAATAGTTTTAAACGACTTAGTGGCACCTTTAAAGAGGTTAAGAAATACCGAGCCGTATTTTTATTCTTACTTGCTTATTTCTTTTATATTGATGGGGTTGGTACGATCATTTCCATGTCTACTGCATATGGAACCGACCTAGGATTGAATACCACAAGTCTCTTAATTGTATTATTTGTTACCCAAGTAGTTGCGGCACCGTTTTCCATTTTATATGGAAGACTATCTGAAATCTTTAAAGGAAAAAAGATGTTGTATGCTGGAATCGGCGTATATATGGTAGTTTGCATCTATGCGTTCTTTTTAGAAACAATTGTTGACTTTTGGATTTTAGCAATGCTTGTTGCAACATCACAAGGTGGTATTCAGGCTATAAGTCGTGCATATTTCGCAAAACTCGTACCAAAGCATCAAGCTAATGAATTCTTTGGTTTTTATAATATCTTTGGTAAATTCGCATCCATTACTGGTCCATTGCTAGTCGGTATAACAACGCAAATAACAGGACGTTCAAACTTGGGTGTGTTTAGTCTTATCTTATTATTCATTGTAGGTATGATTATATTAAGACTTGTACCAAATCCAGATCAAAATCTCACTAATAATAACGCTATTATTCAAACAGATGACATTAACCCTTTATAACTAACTTAACTTTAGCGAGTGAAGGCATTTAAGTCTTGATAAACACGCGAAATTTCGCAATCTAAAGGTGAAGTTGACTTCAAACTACTTTCGTTAGCATCATTACGTTTCATCTTGCTAACTTGATAGAAACTGCGACGTAGATTCCATACTCGCTCCACAATTAAAATGGGATCGCTTTCCGTAGGCACGGCTTCAACTAACTCGGATAAGCATAATTCGCTTTCCGAGTGGATCTTCAGCCCGCGCTGTTCCCACTGGAGTCTCACCCATTTCAATTGCTCCGCTGGATAGGCGATAAAACTGATACATCGTCTACTGTTCAGGAATTTTAATTGTGCTTATGACAATAGCTGTTCACGTTATGCTAATTGATTGTAGCGTAGGACAGTCGACTCCTGCGGGAAAAGCAACAGCTGAAAATCCCGCAGGAAGTGCTTTTTGCTTCCGAGGAAGTTGAAGCGTTGGGTCTGCGATTACTCGACCCATCGAAAAGACTTGCCCGCGGAAAGCGACTGTCCGAAGCGAAAATCAACATGGCGGTTTATGTCTCAGTTGATGATTATTCTGATGCATGGAACGTTTTGTCAGAGTCTATGGATGTTTCACACGCTAAACTTAAAAAGCGACGGATTAGTACTTATTTTGGCTAAAAAGTTATGTGACTAGTATTTCTGTTTATTTACCGATTAACTTTTTGGTCATAGCATCTACTGGCAATGGTTTACTAAAATAATATCCTTGAATCAGGTCACCGTCATGTTCTTTAAAAAATTGCAATTGTTCCTTGGTTTCTACACCTTCAATTAAAACAGTTAGTCCTAATGATTTACCTAGTTGCATAATGGAATGTAACAATGCGGCATCCCGTTTGTTCTCCGGAACATTAATAATAAAAGAACGATCGATCTTTAAAGTATCAACTGGAAAATCTTTTAAATAATTTATCGATGAATACCCTGTCCCAAAATCATCAATAGAGATCGAGATACCTAAAGCTTTTAATTTATGCAGTTTGCTAATGATATGCTCTGGGTCAATTAATAGACTTTCTGTAATTTCTAATTCTAATGAAGCTGGCGACAAGCCTGTTTCATTTAAGGTTTGTTCCACTTTATTAACAAATTTCGGATGAACAAACTGTACGGCAGAAACGTTAACTGATACAGGTATAGCTTCGAACCCCTCTTCTTGCCACTTTTTATTTTGAACACAAGCTGTATACATTACCCATTCTCCAAGCTCAATAATAAAGCCTGTTTCTTCTGCAATCGGAATGAAGTTCGCAGGGCTAATCATGCCAAATTTTGGATCACTCCACCTAATTAAAGCTTCCATTCCTCTTAATTCCGATTCCACCGTATACTTTGGCTGATAATGAAGTGAAAATTCATTCTCTTCTAATGCGTGTTGAAATCTTTTTTCCAACCTCATCCGTTCTGCTAACTGTTCTGATAATTGCAGATTAAAATAAGCATAACTACGCGTTGTGAACTGTTTAGCTTGTTTCATTGCAAGAGAAGCAAATGTAAGCAAACTTTCTACATCCTGTCCATTCTCTGGGAATTGGCTTATTCCAATACTATAATCTAGTTGAATCTCTTCTCCTTGTAATAAATAAGGACGACTTAGTTTTTGCTCCAATTCCGTCAATATATCTTCTAAGGATAGCTCATTCGAATACAAAATAACAAAATCATCAGCAAAACTACGACATATCGGCGTTAATGTACATACTTGACGTAACCGCTCTGCTACTTGCAATAAAATGTTATCACTCAAGGCTTCTCCGTATGTATTATTTACATTACGAAAACGATGTAAATTGATACGTAACAGGCTACCTTTTTTATCTTGATTAATAATTTGTTGAATACGCTTCTTAAAAAAATCTAAGTTCATTAATCCTGTTACACGATCAAAGTTAGACAACTCTTTCATTTTCTTATTGGAGTAATTCTTTTCTTCAATCTCTTCAGTAACATCAAACTGTAATCCAATAAAATAAGTTAATTTACCTTCCGTATCATGGACAGGACTGATAATAAATTGATTCCAGAAATAGCTGCCATCCTTGCGATAGTTTTTTAAAACTACACCAGTTGCTTCTGCTTCCTTAATAGCATCTCTTACTTTATCTACTTCTTTTTGGTCTGTACTATTTCCTTGTAAGAATCGACAATTTTTATTTAAAACTTCTTCCTTATTATAGCCAGTCATTTCAACAAATCCTTGATTAACATAAATAAGTGGTAGTTCCCTTTTTGTAGCATCAACAACAGTTAAACCTACACCCATTGAATTAATAGCATCTAAGAAATGCGGAAGTTTCATTTCAGATTCAAATTGATTAAGAATATCAGTTCGTTGCATTAAATTTTCGACCCCTTTGACTTGTCCGTCTTCTTATTTACTATATCATGAGATGTTACTACTTGTTTAGTCAAAAGCTGTTGTAACTAAAAGGAAATTTACTTGAAACAGATAATTGGAGAAAAAATAAAAAACGGCGTATTCTAAGATTACTTTAATATAGAGGAGCTTTTAAATTGACTACACATAAATATTTCAACGGCGTGCCACTATCTGTTTTAGATCTTGCGCCTGTAAATGAAGGAAGCAATCCCGCTGCATCATTTAAACATAGCGTTGCATTAGCAAAAGACGCTGAGAAATTGGGTTTTCATCGTTATTGGTTTGCTGAACATCACAACATGCCAGGAATAGCAAGCTCAGCCACATCCGTCGTTATTGGACACATTGCTGGAGCCACCAAAACGATTCGTGTCGGTTCTGGAGGAGTTATGCTTCCTAATCACGCACCACTAGTAATTGCGGAACAGTTCGGAACTTTAGAGTCTCTATATCCAGGTCGTATCGATCTCGGTCTTGGCCGCGCTCCAGGTAGTGATCAAGGTACAGCTTATGCTTTAAGACGAACGTTGAACAGCTCAGCTGAAGAATTCCCAGAACAATTAGCAGAGTTACAAGCTTATTTTACTGAAGAGGGTAACAGAGGCGTTCGTGCAGTACCAGGACAAGGTTTAGCTATTCCTACTTGGTTATTGGGATCTAGCGGATTTAGCGCACAACTAGCCGCCGAAAAGGGGTTACCTTTTGCATTTGCGAGTCATTTCTCACCAGATTATACAATACCAGCATTAAACATTTATCGGGATCATTTCAAACCTTCTCATACGTTAACAAAACCATATGCCATGGTTGGCGTTAACATTGTTGCTGCTGATACAACGAAAAGAGCAGAGTGGCTAGCTACTTCACAGCAACAACAATTTTTAAGCATTATTCGTGGTAAGCCTACAAAATTACAACCACCGATTGATGACATTAATACTTTCTGGTCAGCACAAGAAAAAGCAGCTGTTGAAAAAACACTTGATTCGCGTTCAACTATCGTTGGAAATGCAAAACAAGTTCAAGAGAAACTAGCAGCCTTTTTAGCTGAAACAAATGCTGATGAAGTCATTATTAGCTCACAAATTTATCACCAGGAAGATCGACTACGTTCTTATGAGATAGTAGGAGAAATGTTACAAAAAAACGACTGATTGCTCAGTCGTTTTTTTTTGCGTAACTTTTATTATGCCATCCATTTTGGTGGTGTATCTTTACTCCAGTATACTTCGCCAATAGTGTGGTGTGTTTCATATCCATCTTGTTCTGTATGATAGTGGAAATTGAACCAATAGCCTTCTTGTGGACGGTTATCTCTACGAACATGGAAACGTGCAATATCTTGCTTTGTTCGCTCATCATATAAGTCAAATATTTTCTCACCATAACCAGCATATTGTGCTTCTGATACCTTAATATAAGGAACTTCATCACTTCCTACATCTTGTAAGATTGTTGCAACCACCTCTTCAATTCCAGGCAAAATTTCAGAAGTAAAGTTAGCTTCAATTCGATTCGAAATTTTCGGTCCTAACTTTAGGAAAGCTTGCGCCTTTGCTTGCTCTGTTAAGCTACTGATTGGATCTGTATCCGGAATAAATGCATCGACTATTTCAGTCGTTTCATCTATAAAAACAGATCCATTATCTACCAGAGAATCGTCTTTGGACGACTCGATTTCTTTATTACTTGCTTCCGTGTTTGTATGTAATTGTACCGGGGGGACATACATGCCTAACGTCATAATTGAAACCAATACGACAAATATTTTTTTCAACCAAATATTTTTCATCACGTAAGTACCCCCCTTTATCAATTACTGCTGTTATATTAAATTTTAGCATGATTATTTAGAAAGTCTATCTTTATATATACTTTTTAATCAAATTGAAATATTTTTATACATTTTCAGGCGCGCATCGCACATACTATTGGAAAAAAGGAGTGTAACCATGTCAGAAGAAATGAATTTATTAATGTTTAGTGGTGAATATGACAAAGCAATGGCAGGCCTAATTTTAGCAAATGCTGCACGTGAGCTTGATGTTGAAGTAACCATGTTTTTTTCTTTTTGGGGTTTATGGTTAGTTCGTGATCCCGAAAAAATTTCAAACGAGGCCAAGACTATTTACGAAAAAATGTTCAGCTCTTTTTCACCTAAGGGCATAGAGGACCTCCCATTATCAAAAATGAATTTTAACGGTTTAGGAAAAAAACTATTAGTTGATATGATTGATGATAACCATGCACCTCACCTTATACACTTCTTAAAAGGCGCACGAAAAAAAAATGTGAAGTTTTATGGATGTAAACTTTCAGTAGATATCATGGGCTTTAAAGAAGAAGAGTTATTACCTGAATTAGAAATCGTTGATGCAAAAACATATTTAAAAAGTGCGTTACAATCAAACATGCAGTTGTTTATCTAATAAAGTCTTTAGCCGTGACAAAATTATGTCTTATCCCTTTTATGCATAACACTTTCATCATTTAAACATAGGCTGATGGTAGATGTTTTTGATTAGAAGGGCGGATTGACGATGTTTAAAGCAAAGATCGGTAATAATATAAACTATCCAACTGGCGAGTTAGAACAACACTTTCAAGCATTTCGGAGACACATAGTTGGCCATCATCACGTATTTCATTCTCCTTATGGAATAAAAAAAATCATATACGCAGATTGGACGGCTAGCGGTAGACTATATCGTCCAATCGAAACAAAAATCACTAATCTTTTTGGTCCGTTTATCGGAAATACACACACAGAGTCAACTGTTACAGGAACCACAACAACAGAGGCTTATCATTATGCGAAAGAAATAATTAAAAGCCATGTCCATGCAGATGATTCTGACATATTAATCTCAGCTGGAACAGGTATGACGGCTGCTGTAACTAAATTACAAAGGTTACTAGGGATACGTGCCCCCGAAAACATGCAAAAGCAAATGCATATAAAGAAGGAAGATCGTCCAATAATCTTCGTCAGTCATATGGAACATCATTCTAATTATCTCTCTTGGCAAGAAACAATTGGTGACGTAGTTATGTTACCCCCAAGATCAGATGGTACGATCAACATGGATGAGCTTCAATCACTCCTCACCAAGTACAAAAATAGAAAACTGAAAATTGGCGCCTTTACGGCTTGTTCCAATGTAACCGGCATTCAAACAAACTATCATCAATTAGCAAAGATTATGCATCAGCATGGTGGGGTCTGTTTTATTGACTTCGCTGCTTGTGCTCCTTATGTTGAGATTGATATGCATCCTAAAGATAAATTAAAAAAATTAGATGGAATCCTTTTTTCGCCTCATAAGTTTCTAGGTGGACCTGGCACAAGTGGCATTTTAATACTATCGAATACTTTACTTAAAAACGCTATACCCGACAACCCAGGTGGTGGAACAGTTTTATGGACAGATCAATGGGGGGATTATAAGTATGCATTTAATCTAGAAGAACGAGAAGATGGTGGTACACCAGGTTTTTTACAAATGATCAAAACTGCATTAACCCTTCAACTAAAAGAACAGATGGGTATCGAAGAAATGCACCATCGAGAGAAAGAATTGATAGCTTTTTTCCTACCACAATTAGAACAAATGAAAGAGATTACTATATTAGATAATTCATCTTTACATCAACGTCTAAGTATTATTGCATTTTATACAAAAGATATTCATCATCATCTGTTTGTGAAATTATTGAACGATCGATTTGGGATTCAGGCACGAGGTGGCTGTTCTTGTGCTGGACCATATGGTCATTACTTATTTAACATTGATCATTCCTACTCTAAAAAAATGGCCAACAAAGCAGAGGCTGGTGATATGTCATTAAAGCCTGGTTGGGTAAGGATTTCTTTACACCCTGTCATGTCAAATAAGGAAATTCAATATATACTCATGGCCATTAAAGAGGTCATCGAACATAAAGATGAGTGGTGTAAAGACTATCAGTACAATTCTCAAAAGGATACATTTGAACATATTCGTTTAGCTGAAGTACCAGCATTGGATATGAGTCAATTGTTTTCCACATGACTATAGAATTATTTATACCATTTTCTAAAAGGTCCATTGTCAGAAAAGATTGATGAACAATGACGTAGTACTCGCTTTTCATATAATGATGTAAGCGAGTACTACTATTCATATCATATCTATTATAAGTATAGATGAAAATAACGTTTATGATAGAGTCGTTAGTAAAATAGTAATGTACTACTATTTTACTATTGTAATATTTTACATAATCTGTATACTAATATGTGTAATCTATCGGCCGATAGAAAACATCATGAGCTTTTCTTAACATACGTATTCATCAAAAATTCACTAAAATGAAGGAGATGTGCGGAATGAAAAGAAAGGTCTATTTATTATTAGCTTTAAGTTTATTTATCGGTGTTTTTATGATAGCGGGTTCAGTGCAAGCAGCTAGTTTTGAAGCAAGTAAATCCTATAAGATTGTTAACAAATCTAGTGGCAAAGCACTTGAAGTTTATGACTGGTCTACAGCAGACGGTGGAAATATTGTACAGTATGATGATTGGGGTGGCCTGAGCCAACAATGGAAAATTATTAATGTTGGAAATGGTTACGATAAAATTGTAAACGCATTCAGCATTAAGGCAATGGAAGTCCAGGATTGGTCGACTGCAGACGGTGCTAATATTGCACAGTGGTCAGACTGGAATGGCGATAGTCAACAATGGAATATCGTCGACTTAGGTAATGGCTATGTCAAAATTATCAATAGATTCAGTGGAAAAGCGTTAGAGGTGTATGAGTGGTCCGCAGCTGATGGCGCGAATGTCGTGCAATGGGCAGATTTAGGTGGAGATAATCAACAATGGCGGATTACTGAAGTCACACCATCCGATACAATTACAGTAAATCAAACCATTGTTGTAGAAGAAGGACAAACCTTTGATGGTGAAGGGAATAGATATGTTGCTAATCCCAATACAGTTGGAGATGGTAGCCAGGATGAAGATCAAGATCCAGTATTTCGTTTAGAAGATGGCGCAACATTACGCAACGTTGTGCTAGGTGCACCAGCAGCCGATGGTGTGCATACGTATGGGGATGTTCTCGTTCAGAATGTTGTCTGGGAAGACATTGGAGAAGACGCTCTAACCATTAAAGGCGAAGGTAATGTTACAATTCGTGGTGGGTCAGCTCAACACGGCGATGATAAGATGTTTCAAGTGAACGCACCTTCTACATTTAATATTATTAATTTTACCGCAAACGATGCTGGTAAAATGATTAGACAAAATGGTGGCACTACTTTTAAGACAAGTATTAATATTGAAGGCAGTGTAATTACCAATATGGATGAAGCTATTTTTAGAACAGATAGTAATACGAGTGAAGTTAACATGGTAAACACACGTTATTCAAATGTCGGGAATAAGTGGTATAACGTGCAACATGTATCCGAAAATAATAATTTAGAATTTTAATTCAATAGTTACAAAAGGAATTGGATGCATGTCATCCAATTCCTTTTTATTTTATGAACTTCACTTATCCACACACTATCCACATAATCTAATTTAATGAAATAACTGAAACCATTATTGTAATAAAACCTGTGGATTGTCTCAGTCATCCACAGGTTTTTTAAATACTATTAATTTCTTTCATTTCATAATAAGCTACTAAAGCTCGTTCCCTAGCTGCTTTATGATCAACGATGTGTTCTGGATATGTTTGTCCCAGTTTTATCCCCAACTGTGTTAATACTTTTTCCGGAGCGGTCCATGGAGAGAAGATGTATTTATTTGGTAAGTCAGCGATTTCCGGAATCCATTTTCGTACATACTCGCCATCTTTATCAAACTTCTCCCCCTGAAGAATAGGGTTAAACACACGAAAGTATGGAGAAGCATCATAACCTGATCCTGCAACCCATTGCCAACCCATCGTGTTATTTGCAAGATCATGATCAATCAATGTATCACGGAACCATGCTGCGCCTTCTAGCCAATGAATAAGTAAATGTTTAACCAAAAAGGATGCAGTAATCATGCGAATCCTGTTATGCATCCATCCTGTTTCCCATAGTTCACGCATTCCAGCATCAATTAGCGGATAACCTGTCATACCACTTTTCCAACGATCTAACGCTTCCGTATTTTTCAGCCATGGAAACGCCTTAAACTCATCTTTTAACGGTTGGTTAATAACATATGGATAACTAACTAATTGATGATAAGCAAAGTCACGCCATACTACTTGTCGTAAATAGGACTCAATTTGCTTATAACGATCACCTTCCTCTTTACTAACCATATCTAATTTCTCTTTACTTTGATACCAGATACTACGTGGACTAATTTCACCCCATGCAAGATGTGGTGATAGTTTTGAAACACCTTCTTTGGAGGGAATATCTCGCTGATCATCATATTGTTCAATTGCATCTAGTAAAAAATCTTTCCATTTCGTATAGGCACCATTTTCCCCTGGGGTCCAGTAATGATTAAATTTATCTGACCAAGGGTAATCTGACAATAGACCTAGCTCTTCCAATTCTCCAACAACAAAGTCAGAAGGGAGTTTAGAATTTATACGCTTCGGTTTAGGAACTGGCTTTTCTACTATTTGCTGTCTAGCTTGTTTCAAAAAAGGTGTGAATACTTTATAAACATTATCTTGCTTATTTCTCACTGTGCCAGGTGTAAATAGTAAGTTCGAATGAAAGGTTTGCACACTTATTCCTTGCTCTGCGAGAACATTACTGATTTGTTGATCACGCTCACTTATTTGAGGTTCATACCGTTTAGTAAAGAATATACCATCTGCCTGTGTTTCTTCTATTATTCTTTGTAACGTTTCTTGAGTTGGACCTTTTCGTAAAATTAGTGGAACATGATACGTTTTTAATTCCTGTTGCAAAGCTTTTAGACTATGATGTAACCACCACGATTCAGCAGATCCCATCCCCATGTCTTCTTCATCAGGTGCATGTATGTAGACTAAAATAACATTATCTTCTTTAGCGGCTTCATATAAGGCCATATTATCTTGAAGTCGTAAATCTTTACGAAACCAAACGATCATTGTTTTTTTGGACATAACTATCTCCCTTTTAAACACATGTCATAACTTTATTATAATATCTATTCCCTCTAGTACAAGTAACCAACCTTATTATATATAAAAAAGCAGAGGGTCTATTATATCAGAACCCCTCTCCTTCTCTTATCATAGTTTTAGTAAATGTAATGTCATCAGTAAAATACCTATCCAAATCATACAAATTTTTAAAATTACTTGCAGAAGTATAAGTGCAAACGACTTCGTATAGCTTATGAAACTGTTCTAGTTGGTAAAGGCCTTGTTGGAAATGGCTGATTAAATTCATTACTTATATATTGATAGATTGCTTGTTCAAGAGATACTCCTGCCCTTTGCAAACCTTGATTACCGAATAATATATTGAATTCCAGAATATAAAATTTACCTTCACTAATCATGACATCAAATCCAGCATGATTAATATTTAACTCCTTTGCTATTCGGAGAACAAGTTCACTAGCTTCCGGTGGGACAAAATCATAACAAAGCTTGCCGCCTTGGGCAAGATTATGCAGAAATTCCCCTTCCATTCCAACACGCCAATAAGATGCGAAAATTTCATCACCTATTACACATATTCGCATATCTTTCCCATCATTCTCTAAATGTTCTTGTACATAAAGTACATCATTTTGCTTTGCATAATTGATAAATTGTTCTTCACTTTCAATAAGAAAAGTCCCTCTACCCATTGAATTCCGTATTTCTTTAGCGACAAAGGGAAAAGGAAACGTATCTAATATCATCGCGATATTTGTTGGCGTACTTGCCACAATCTCTGTATACGGTACATTTTCTGGCGCAACAGCCCATAACGCTCTTGTCATTTCTGTTTTACTAAAACCGAGTTGCATCGATTCTATACTAGGGAAAATCTTTTTCTTCCATCCATAAACAAGTGCTGGGACTTGCCACGTTTCCGGGAATAGGACAATATCCGCTTTCCTAATTGCATCTATTTCTTTAAACATAAGATCAGGTTTTATATAATGCACGCCTGGCATACCAATCGTGCGAAAGGCATTAAACGATACGATTTTCATGTTGCTATTCTCACACTCCATCTGACTAGAATCAGATATAGCATAGCACCTATTTTCAAATTAGCAAGCGTTATTTTTCATTCTGTTTGCTGTTTTTTTAAAAAGAAATGCAAGCCAACAAAAACAAGCAACGTTGCAATAATGGAAATAATTATGATCAGTGGATCTGAGGTCCACTTGACCCAGATAAATGCTAGTAGAATGATACCATCAAGTATAAAGGCGCTCATCACAATATAAGGATTAGCCCCAACTTGATCACGCAGATGTTTAAATACACCCCAATGAATGATCATATCCATAATTAAATACAGAATAGCACCCATGGAAGCAATACGACTTAAATCAAAAAATATGGTTAATACCATTGCAATTACAATCGTATAAACAAGTGTATGCTTTTGTATTCCACCTGGCATGCCAAAATGTTTATGTGGGATGAGCTCCATATTCGTAAGCATAGCCAACATACGAGATACTGCAAATACACTAGCAATAATCCCTGTAATGGTTGCAATAATAGCAATAATAACGGTGAACCAGACACCAATATTACCGAATGCTGGTCGCGCGGCTTCTGCTAAAGCATAATCTTGGGCTTTAATAATTTCAGTTATTGATAAATTACTAGAAACTGCCCATGCAAGGATTAAATAAACAAATAAACTAATTAAAATTGATATAACAATCGCTCGCCCTACATTTTTCTTTGGTTTAGTAATTTCTGATCCACTATTTGTTATCGTTGTAAAACCTTTAAAGGCTAAAATAGTTAGGGCAACTGCTGCTACATAATTTACCATACCTGGATTCGGTGGATTATCACCAAGTTCTGCTGGCTCAATTGCAAAGTTAGCCACCCATAGTCCACCTATTGCAAAAATAAGCAAACCAATAATTTTTATTAATGATGCAGAGGATGTGAATGATTGAATAAAACTATTTCCTGAGATATTGACAATAAAAGCAAGGATTAGCAAACCAACACCTAATACCGGCACAAGAATACTCGATGTATTTACATCAAATAATTGTAACGTATACGTACCAAATGTTCGGGCTACCAAACTTTGATTAATAACCATCGACAAAGCCATTAGCATTGCAGCTGAGGCCGCAATGGTTCCTTTTCCATAAGCTTTGACTAGATACATTCCAATACCGCCAGCAGATGGATACTGCTGACTCATTTTTGCATATGAATAAGCACTAAATCCAGTTACGATACCACCAATAATAAAGATAATCGGGAACCAAACTCCCGACATCGCAGCTACTTGTCCGAGTAACGCGAAAATACCGGCACTAATCATTACACCTGTACCTAGTCCAACAGCTCCAGTTAATGTAATACTATTCTTTTTATATTCTGACATATAACATAACAACTCCTAAAAAAATCCTTAATGGTTATGTTATTACCTATTTTTATAAAACTAAACACACAGGCGCTACTTGCATTTCAATTAAAAACAGTTCGAATCTCTCAGCTGCTATTTTCGGAACAATAAGTATATTACATTTTTTATCATATTAATCTATAGATTTTCAATAAATAATCGAATAACATCTGTTCCCGCAATAATTGTACCTAATGTACTTCCTAAATTAGCAAGCACTACGATTAGTAATACACGTGTTACTTTATTACGCCAAAAACCTTTCACACTAAAAACATCTTCTGTTAAACTTTCAAAATCGGACACTTGCGGACGTTTTACAAAAGCTTGCACAAATCCAGCAAACCAACCAGCTGCTATTAAAGGATTTAGTGACGTTATCGGCGCTGCGACAAAGGCAGTAATTATTGCTAATGGATGACCTAAACCAATTGCAACTCCAAGAGCTGAAAATCCACCATTCCATAACAACCAACTTACAATTTGCTGTTGACCTGCTGCTGGATTGGCAATAAACGTATAGGCAATTAATGCAATGATTAACATCGGTATTGTCCACCCAATAATTTTAGGGATTTTTGACTTTGGCGGTATCTGATTTAATGCCTTTAAATCGTGTTCTTTCTTTATCTCTTCCTTAATACCCGGTATATGTGCTGCACCTAATACGGCCACTATCTTCTTTCCAGGAGCATCCTTAATTTTTTGGGCTAGATACTGATCTCGTTCATCAATTAACGGCTTTTTCAATTTAGGAAAAGATTGCGTGAATTCACTTAGCACTGCATTAATTGAGTCTTGACTCTTCATCTTCTCTAGATCTTCTTCTGATATTGAATCTTTACTAAAGATACCAGCAACAACCTGCGTTAGCAGCATCATTTTCCCCTTAAAACCTACACCAGACCAAATACGAGCAAATGTAATTTGAATATTACGATCTGCTAACACTAGCTTTGCCCCTGATTCTTTAGCAGATTCAATACCTTGAATCATTTCTTGACCTGCTTCTATACCAAATTGTTTCGCCATTCTTTTTTGGAAAGAGGAAATAGCAAGATTCATTAATAAAAGTGATGCTTTCTTCTCTTTAATAACCTTAAATATGTCCATTTCCTTCCACTTATTGCCGTCCATAATCGATTGGTAACGCTGTTTATCTAATTCAATACAAACAGCATCTGGCTGTTCAGCCTCTATTACTTCTTTTACTTGCTCCGCGCTATTTTTAGATACATGAGCTGTTCCAATCAAAATGAATTCTTTACCATTTTGTTCAATTCGTGTAATATTCTCTTCTACCATGAATTAACCTGCCTTTTACTCAAACTTTTTATATGCATTGACTTATTTTTTAAAAAAATATGTATCTTCGTTATTTTATCATAAAGTTTTAATATTAACAGAATAATATCACGTACATAAAAAGGCTTTTGTCTTAACAAGACAGAAGCCTTTTTATTATTTATTACCTCAATCCAGCAATTTTTCGTGTAATATATTTTTCTATTTCTACAATAACAAATACACTAGCACCAATGATTAGTGGAAAACGCCAATACACCAAATCTATTGGAACTGTTCCTAAGATCGTATTCATAAATGGTAAATATGTAATACCTAATTGAATTAATAATAGCAAGCCTGAAACCATAAACGCTGCTCTATTGGAGAAGAAATCTTTATTAAATGCAAAATCACGTTCATTTCTACAATTAAACAAATAGAAAAGTTGCGAAATTACTAATGCATGCAAGGTTACTGTATTCACAACTGCAATATCATAACCATCACCAAGCAGATCTGCGTTCATCCAAAGAATTCCACCACCTATTAATAAGGAAACAAAAATTATCCGAAAGATATAGTAACCACTTAACAATTTGGTATCTGGACCTCTTGGTGAACGTTCCATTGCACCAGCCTCTAATTTTTCAAAAGCAATAGCCAATGATACCGTTACTGCTGTGATCATATTGACATATAAAATTTGAACTGGTGTCAAAGGCATAACCATACCAAATAATATACTAGCAAATATTAATGAAGCTTCCGCACCGTTTGTAGGTAAAATAAATAGAATTGTTTTCTTCAAATTATCGTAAACACGTCTTCCTTCACTAACTGCATTAACAATTGTGCGGAAGTTATCGTCTACTAAAACCATTTGTGAAGCTTCTTTCGCAACTTCTGTACCTTTTATACCCATGGCCACACCAATATCTGCTCTTTTTAATGCTGGTGCATCATTTACTCCATCACCTGTCATAGCACTTATATGACCACGCGCCTGTAATGCTTTAACTAATTGTAATTTATTATCTGGGCTTGTCCGGGCAAACACATCATATGCTTCTACAGTATCTTGTAATTCTGTTTCAGACATATTATCTAAATCGCGACCTTCAATTGCTCGTTCATTATTTGTAATACCCATCTTCCTTGCAATCGCGATGGCAGTTTCCTTGTGATCTCCCGTGATCATTTTCACTTGGATTCCTGCCTTTTTACACTCTTTAACCGCTTCTATTGCTTCTTCGCGAGGGGGATCCATAATACCAGCTAATCCTAGCATTGTTAATCCATCTATAATATCTTCATGGTCAATTTGTTCTGTAGAAGCATCGACATATTTCATTGCTGCGCCTATTATACGCTCCCCTTTTTCTGTTCGTCTCTGCATCTTGTCTTCCCACATTTTACGGTCTTCTGTATCGTTTTTCAAGTTTGCCATGTCAAACAATCGATCAGGAGCACCTTTTACATAAATGATTTTTTGGCCATCTTCTTCTACAAGTGCCGCCATATATTTATAAGAAGAATCAAACGGGATCTTTGAAATTACATCAAGTCGTGCAACGGGTTCACTAGCTTTTTCAGCTAATGTTATTAAACAACCTTCTGTCGGCTCACCACTAATAACCCATTCATCCTTCTTATTACGTCTAAGCGTTGTATCATTTACTGTTTTTACTGCGGTTAAAAATTGCTGTAAAACCTGATTTTCAGTAACGCTAACTTCCTTTTGACCAGTTTGTATACTTCCTTCTGGGGCATAACCCGATCCAGTAACACGATATTCTGCTTTAGCAGTCATCACTGCTTGTACTGTCATTTCGTTTTTCGTTAATGTTCCCGTTTTATCTGAACAAATTACCGATACTGCTCCTAATGTTTCAACAGAAGGCAAGTTACGCATAATGGCATTCTTTTTCGCCATCGTTTGAACTCCAAGCGCTAAAATAATTGATAATATAGCTGGTAGACCTTCTGGAATAGCTGCAACAGTTAAACCAATTACCGCTAGTAATAATTCTCCCATTTCGTAATCATGAAACAGAGAACCAAAAACAAATAACGCTGCTGCTAAAAATAAAATAACAATTGAGATCATCTTTCCAAATTTCGCAGTTTGTTGTAGCAGTGGTGTTTGAATTTCCTCCACTTCTGTAATTGATTTGTTTATTTTACCAATTTCCGTATGCTCTCCAATTTCCACTACAAGACCTTTACCAGAACCACTCGCAACAGATGTACCTGAGAAAGCCAAATTTGTCCGATCACCTAATACTGTATCTTCTGGTAAAGGTTCTGTATTTTTGTCTACTGAAATCGCCTCACCCGTCAAAGGTGATTCCTCTATTTTTAAATTATCTGCTTGTATTAATCGAACATCAGCTGGTATCTTATCACCGGCTCGCAATATAACAAGATCCCCTGGTACTAGTTCATTAGATGGTATATCTGAACGCTCTCCGTTACGAATAACTGTTGCTTGCAACGATAACATGTTTTTAATCCCTTCCAATGCTTTCTCCGCTTTATTCTCCTGAATATAGCCGATTGTTGCATTGATTAACGCGACAAGAATAATAACAACCGTATCAATATAATGTCCTAATATCGCTGTAATAACTGCTGCTACTAATAATACATAGATTAATACATCTTTAAAATGTCGAATAAACTTTAGCCATACTGGATCTTTTTCCTGCTCTGGCAGTTCATTTTTACCCCATTTTTCTTGTTGCTTATCTACATTTTTAATCGTAAGTCCAGTTTTTCTGTCCGTATTTAAATTCTCCACTACATCTTCTATTCCATAATGGAACCATTTCTGTTTGTTCATATTTCATCTCCTTCCTTCTAAAATTCACATATAGTAATACATTTTCAACTTTATCTGCTATCAAACACATTAATATATTCACTTATTATTTATATTTTAAAAATATCTATACACCAAATAAAAAAACAGCGCCTTTTTAAGACACTGTTTTCACTATTGTAAGGTGAAAATTAAAGTAATTAGGTTTTGGGTAGCACTACGATAAATCAAATACTTCCTCTAAGTGTTTATCAAGCTTTTCTAGATATCCACTTATATCAGGGGTTTTAACCTTGTGAACAGAAAAAGTTTTTAATTGCTTCATCCCAGTGAATTCCTGTGTTTTATGAAGCGGAAGTAATACATCATCAATAGCTTTCCCATCAAAGAATTCCGCTTTATTTAAAAACGCCTCTTCCGGTGCACCCCATGTTGTAGAGAACATATATTGTTTATCCGTTAACAATCCACCACACCCATAACCCTTTCCGCCTGTAAAAAAGAGATCTCGCTTATAGATCTGTTCAAAATATGATTTGAATTTACCTGGTACACTAAACCAATAAATAGGAGTTTGGAAAATGATAATATCTGCCCATAAGAATTTTTCCTGTTCCTCTGTTATATCGTACCCCTGATCAACAATCGTTGTATCTATTTGATATACTGTTTCTAATTTTTTAATTATTGCTTGAAAGATAGTATGATTTAGATCCCCTTTACTATGTGGGTACTTTTGATGACCGTTGATGATTAAAATATGTTTCACTACATTCTCATCCCCTAACATTTATGCATACTTTTAGAGAGTATATGTTCTAACTCTGGAATTTAGTATCTATTTTTGTAAAAAAACTTAAGCACAGTGATGCTTATGAAAGGAGCATGAAGTCAACTTTAGCTTTGAATGGTAAGACTTATTTTTCAGTTTCACTCTGCGACAGTTGAGTTACTTAAAATATGTATTCATGTTAAAATTAACATGGCTCAAAGAAAAAAATGTAAGTAAACAAAAAGGAGAACTGAACGTGCGCACTTCATTAAATAAACAATTAAACCAAACAAACCTATTTACGAAGCCTAGTCGTTCTTTTGCAAGTAGCTTCTCTAGCATGCTTATACTAGCAAATAGCTTAACGATTATAGCAGGAATTGTTTATCTATTAATTGATAGTTCAAATGGGTTATGGAATATCTACGGTATTTTTATGATGTTAACTCTTTTAGGTAACTTTATTGTGGCTGCTATTCCTAGTAATCAGAAGGGTCTCGATTACTTCTATTTAACCTTCACAATCTTAATAATGTTACTCTTGCCTATTCTAAACTCCATCGCTTCTTTTGATCCTTTAAATACAACTTCACGAAGTATGGTTTCTATAATTCTATTACTTAGTTTGTTTATTTTAGGCGGGATAATAGCAGGAACGACACGTAAGAGTCTAAATAACATGGGATACATAAGATTTAGCAACACAATGACGCAAGATAAGAAGGGATTCTTCCATATCCTGATGATAAGTCTATGGATACTCTGTCTGCTTTTAGGAGCATATGTATCGTTTCTACTAATAAGAGGAGAAAATAATGGTAGCATTGTTGAATTATTCGTTCCTGGATATGCTTTGTTTTTCAGTTTAATAACGTTAGCAATCGTCGCACTGATTCTTAGAATGCGGACTGGTAAAAACCTTTCGTTTATTAGTATCATAACTTCTATTATAGGAATAGCTGTTTCTATCACCTTTTCTGTTCCTCTCGTTACAACCGTATTAACCTTTTCAGAGATGGAAAATGACTTTTCAAACACATTAAATGAAGCGGATCAAAATTCATTAACTGATAGTATGACAGATACTTTTTTAGACGTACCTTTTTCATTACCGGCTTACTTTTTCGGATTATCAACTGAAAACTATAATCTTGAACAAGACACTTTATTCTACTCAGGAACAGAGGGTGTGGATGAAGGAATTGAATTACACTTCGATGCTTATCTACCGACATCAAATCCAGCCCAATTGCCTGGAAATAGCTCTGTTTTAATTCGAATTCATGGTGGCGGTTGGACAATTGGTGACAAAGGATCATCTAACAATGCAGCAGTTAATAAGTACTTCGCAAGTCAAGGCTATGTAGTATTTGATATTCAGTACGGATTAAGTAGTGAGGATAAATTTGTTGAATTTGCACCAGTCCCCGAAAATATCGTTGCTGACTTCTCTCTTGATGATATGGTCCGTCACATCGGTCTTTTTACTAATTATTTAGTTGAAAACAATGATGATTATAATGCGAATTTAGACTCCGTTTTTATCTCTGGGGCATCTGCAGGTGGACAATTAGCAAATGCAGCTGGTTTAGGCCTTACAAGTGAGAATTATCAAGATGTTTTAAACCCTGAACTTGATGTAAATGGTATTATCCCGATTTATCCTGCCAATGGATTAGCTAAAAATATTGGAATAGCCGGTTCTGATTCGTTTATGGATACATCTCTCCTAGTTAAAGAAGATAGTCCGCCGGCACTCATATTCCAAGGAGACGCAGATGGCATTGTTGACGCATCTATTTCTCGTGATTTCTATGAAGCGTATCGAGAGAATGGAAATGAGCAAGCTACTTTACTAATGATGCCTTATGCCGGACATAATGGGGACTATTATTTTGCTAGTTACTACAATCAAGCTTTTATTTACTATATGGAACGGTTTATGTATGTAAACAAATAATATCTTTTTATAAAGAATATTCAAATAAATTTAAAAAACCCACTAGACACATAAGATATCTGTGGTATACTCTATTTAACATTAAACATTTATAAAGAGTGGACGAAAGATCTGGCTTAACGACTCCACGGCAACCTGCTCAGCAAGGTGCCCCTACCAGCAAAGCATAAGCTTTGGATGATGAAGTAATTCGCGGATTAAAACCCTCTTTCATCGTCAGTTGAAAGAGGGTTTTTCTTGCAAATAAAACAAAATAACTCTTATCAAGAGTGGTAGAGGGACTGGCCCGATGACACCCAGCAACCATTAAGTTACTACTTAAAAGGTGCTAATTCCAGCAGATTCATTCTGATAGATAAGAAGAGCATGCATTTACCGCCCTCTTCTTAAAGAAGAGGGCTTTTTTATAACATTACAGGAGGGTTTTACTATGACAAAAGAAAAAAACACAACGTATGACATCGAAACTTTAGCATTACACGGCGGGCAAGCTCCCGATCCAACAACTGGTTCACGTGCAGTACCAATCTATCAAACTACTTCTTATGTATTTCATGACTCTGAACACGCAGAACGATTATTTTCGCTTGATGAACCAGGTAACATTTATTCAAGAATTGGCAATCCCACTGTTGAAGTTTTCGAAAAACGGTTAGCTCTATTAGAAGATGGTGTAGCTGCTGTTGCGACTTCTTCTGGTATGTCTGCCATTACGTTATCTATTTTAAATGTAGCCAGTGCGGGAGATGAAATTGTAGCAGCGATTAACTTATACGGTGGAACATATAATCTTTTTGCTATAACGTTACCTCGATACGGAATCAATGTAAAATTTGTTGATCCAAGTAATCCAGATAATTTTAAAGATGCAATTACTGATAAAACAAAAGCAGTTTTCGGTGAAATTATCGGTAACCCTAACTTACATGTTTTGGATGTAGAGAAAGTAGCTGAAATCTCACATGAGGCTGGTGTACCATTAATTATCGATAATACCTTTGCCACGCCGTATGTGTGTAAACCTATTTTACTCGGTGCCGATATTGTCGTACACTCTGCTACCAAATGGATAGGCGGACATGGTACTACAATCGGTGGAATTATCATTGATGGTGGTCGATTTAACTGGAATTCAGAAAAATTCCCAACTTTCACAGAGCCTGATCCAAGCTATAACGGTATTCGCTATGCAACAGATTTCGGCACTTTAGCATTTAGTACGAAAGTCCGTGTGCAATTGTTACGTGATTTTGGTGCATCATTGAGTCCATATAATGCTTTCCAACTTATCCAAGGATTAGAAACTTTACATCTACGTGTACAGCGCCATAATGAAAATGCAATTAAACTAGCCAACTATTTAGATAACCATCCAGCAGTTGATTGGGTTGATTATCCTGGGCTTGAAAGTCACAGTTCACATGCCTTAGCAAAGGATATTCTAAATAATGGTTTTGGTTCCATTCTCGTATTTGGTATTAAAGGTGGCCGAGATGCAGGAAGAAAATTGATTGATAATGTCTCGCTCTGGTCACACGTAGCCAATGTTGGAGATGCTAAATCATTAATAATTCACCCAGCTTCGACAACACATCAACAATTATCAAAAGAGAAGTTAATTGAAACTGGTGTTAAAGAAGAATTGGTAAGATTATCTGTAGGTCTTGAATCGCTTGATGATATTATCCATGATCTAAATCAAGCATTAGTTAAGGCAACAGGTATTGGCAAAGGCGAAACAAATGACATTGTCATCAACGATGAAGGAATCATTAAATGGGCGTTAAACTCCCCTTACGAACGATTTGAAATAGATGGCGTTGAAAAAACAAGACAAAAGACGTTAGCCATTGTTGGATTAAGCGGTAAAGAAGCAAGACCAAGTTACCGTCTAGCAAGAAAAATGCAACGTCTCGGTTATAAAATCATTCCAGTTAACCCACGTGAAACAGAAATATTGGGTGAAAAAGCTTATCCAGATTTAAAGAGTATCCCTGAAGCGATTGACATTGTTCAAGTATTCAGAAGTCCAGAAGCAGCAATTGGCGTTGCAAAAGAAGCAATTGAAGTCAAACCAAGAGTCTTCTGGTTGCAAGAAGGTGTGGTCTCACCAGAAGCTGCTGCAATTGCCAGCGAAGCAGGATTAGAAGTAATCCATAACAGATGTACGTATAAAGAGGCACAACGTTTACGCGGGTCAATTTCAACATATGCATGTGAAATTTAAATGAAACTATAATTGGCTTATAGAGATAAAAGTCGATTAGTAAAAACAAAGGGGCAAATAAAATTGAAAAAAATAGCATTGATTGATGTTAGAAGCTTTCTTGCAATTATTCTTGTAGGTGTTGTATTGGTAATAGCTGTAGGTTGTTCATCTGATACAAGTGGAGAAGAAACAGGTCCAGAAGAAATCCGTTTAGATTACGCATACTACTCTCCAACTAGTTTAGTTTTAAAGAAATTCGGTTGGGCTGAGGAAGAATTTGAAGAAGAAGGTATTGAGATTGAATGGGCATTAAGTCAAGGAAGTAATAAAGCTTTAGAATTCTTGAATAGTGATAGTGTCGACTTCGGTTCTACAGCTGGAGCGGCAGCTTTAATATCTAAATCAAATGGTTCACCAATTCAAAATGTTTATATCTATTCAAAACCTGAATGGACAGCACTCGTAACGAATCCCGATTCTGACATTGAGTCAGTAGCTGACTTAACCGGTAAAAAGGTTGCAGCAACAATCGGAACAGATCCGTATATTTTCCTACTACGTGCATTGGCAGCTGAAAATATCGATCCTGATGAAGTAGAAATTGTTAACTTACAACATGGCGACGGTGCATCCTCACTTGTTTCTGGGCAAGTTGACGCATGGGCAGGACTTGATCCTCATATGGCACGACTGGAAATTGAAGCAGACGCTGAATTGTTCTACCGTAATGCTGATTTTAATACGTATGGATTCTTAAACGTAAGAAATGAATTCGCTGAAAATTATCCTGATTACGTAAATCGTGTGATTAAAGTATACGAAAAAGCTAGAAATTGGATCCTTGAAAACCCTGAGGAAGCCGCTGAATTATTAGCTGAAGAAGCAGATATTGATGTAGAAGTTGCAAAAATCCAATTAGAAAGAAATGATTTTTCTAATCCAATTCCTGGTGATGTTCATATCGAAGCATTAATTGAATCTGGAGGCATTTTGCAAGATGGGGAAGTTATTGATGCAGATGCTAATATCGAGGAACTTACGAATGAATTAATTAACCCCGCTTTTGCAGAAGAAACAGTTGAATAAGTGGGAGGAATAACAAATGTCTAAAAATGAAGCTGATGTTTCAAGTGCATATGTTACGAGTCAAGTGAAAAAGGATAAACTTAAAAAAGCTAGAAATAAACGTTCACAAACTATTATTTTAGGCAGTATATTACCAGTTATATTGCTTATCTTCTGGGAGCTTCTAAGTAAAGCGGGGGTCTTCCCCTCCTACCAACTCCCGGCTCCTTCAATAATATTCTTAACCATTCTGGAAATGGGCCAGACTGGCGAATTATGGGGGCATATTGGCATTACCGTTTATCGTGTCTTTGCTGGTTTTGTAATTGGAACACTTGTAGCCATACTATTAGGTTCTCTTGTTGGTTTCTATCAAAAAGCGGAACAATTATTTGATCCAATTATACAAGCCTTTCGTTCGATTCCATCACTAGCATGGGTACCCTTATTTATCTTATGGATGGGTATCGGGGAAACATCTAAAATCACGATGATTGCAGTCGGGGTATTTTTCCCCGTTTATCTAAATCTTGTTAGCGGTATTTTAGGTGTAGATCGGAAATTAATTGAAGTTGGAAAAATGTATAAATTAACGCCTTTTCAGCAAGTACATCGCATTATATTACCAGCATCCTTACCTTCTTTTTTAATTGGCTTACGCAGTGGACTAGGACTTGGTTGGATGTTCGTTGTTGCAGCAGAATTAATGGGGGCAAGTCAAGGTCTAGGATATTTACTTGTATTAGGACAAAATACACTATCACCAGAAACGATTATCTCCAGTATTATTCTCTTTGCAATTATTGGTAAATTATCAGACTGGTTGCTAAAGATTTTAGAAGAACGCTCACTACACTGGCAAGATCGATTCGTAAAAACATAACAGGGGGAAACCGACATGAGCTTAGCATTACGTAACGTTAGCAGAACCTTTGCCGGAAACACAGCCGTCCGAAATGTTAATTTATCTGTTCAACCTGGAGAGATAATTGGCTTACTAGGTACAAGTGGTTGTGGAAAAAGCACGATATTACGTGCAATATCTGGTTTGGATGATGGTTACGAAGGGGAAATCGAAATTAACGGAAGTACCTCTAAAGGTGTACATGATACCACAGGATTTATCTTTCAAGAACCACGCCTATTACCCTGGCTGACCGTATTAGACAATGTCACTTTTGGCCTAAAAGGTGATAAAGCAACTAGAGAGAAACGTGCGAAAGAATATATTGCGAACGTTGGGCTTGTTGGTAATGAAAATCTATACCCTCGTCAATTGTCAGGAGGAATGGCTCAACGCGTAGCAATTGCACGTGCACTCGTAACATCACCAGAAATTCTTTTATTAGATGAACCTTTTAGCGCGTTAGATGCATTTACGAAAATGCAACTACAGGACCTACTTCTGGATATATGGAAAGCATATCAATCAACTATTGTACTCGTAACGCATGATATAGATGAAGCTACTTATTTATGTGATCGAATCCTTATCCTTCGTGGTCAACCTGGCGAAGTTGATCGTGAAATAACCTTAACCGAACAAAGACCAAGAAATAGAGGAAGTCAGGAACTCGCAAAATGCAAATCTGATATATTACAAAGTTTAGACCTTAATCGAACAAATTAGAGATAGAATAATGTTAAACAGACAAAGGGGAAAGCAGCGATGGCTATTGAACTGACTCCTGTAAATGGAGTATATAATCTATCAAATTATCAAAAAACGAAAGATACATTCGACTGGGATCAAGCTAAAGAAGCTTTATATTATGGTAAGACAGGGAAAATGAATGCAGCTTACGAAACAATTGATCGGCACGTCGCCGATGGTTATGGTGATAAAATCGCGCTACATTATGTTGATCAAGAGGAAAGCTATTCACTTACTTTCCAACAGGTAAAAGAAAAAACAGATCATTACGCTAGAATTTTAAAAGAAAATGGCGTAAGAAAAGGCGATCGTGTTTTTATCTTTTTACCAAAAAATCCTGCATGCTATATCTCTATCTTAGCAGTAATTAAAATAGGTGCAATTGCTGGTCCGTTGTTTGAAGGTTTTATGGATGAAGCAATACAAGATCGTATCAATGATTGCCAAGGGAATTTATTAATTACTGATAAAAATCTCGGGAAACGTGTACAGAAAAAACTAATTCCCTCATTAAAAGAAATTTTATATACAGAAGATATTGAATCGAAAACATATGTTACAGAAAATAATACATCCTTGATTGAATGGGTAGATCCCGAAGATGGTTTGCTTATTCATTATACGAGTGGTTCAACCGGCAAACCAAAAGGTGTACTTCATGCCCACCGATCGATCATTCATCACTACCAAACAGGAAAATGGGTGCTGGACATACAAGAAAACGATGTATATTGGTGTACATCACATCCTGGTTGGGTTACCGGAAGTGTTTACGGTCTGTTCGCTCCATGGCTTAACAGAGCAACAATCGTAATACAAGGTGGACGTTTTAAAGCTGAAGATTGGTACCAATTGATTGAAACGTTACATGTTACAACATGGTATAGTGCACCAACAGCTTTCCGCATGTTAATGTCTCAGGGAGATCTTCATAAAAACTATGATCTATCATCCCTTCGTCACGTGCTAAGTGTTGGAGAACCACTAAATCCAGAAGTAATTAGCTGGGCATGGAATACTTTGAACTTACGCATTCACGACACATGGTGGATGACCGAAACAGGTGGACATCTAATTGTGAACTTACCTTCGGAAACAATTAAAGCTGGATCCATGGGTAGGGCATTTCCAGGAATTCATGTTGGCATTTTGGATGAAGAAGGTAAAGAAGTCCCAAACGGTGAAGTAGGACAGTTAGCTGTGAAGACGCCATGGCCTGGATTAATGAAAGAAATTTGGGGGAACCACGACAAATACAACTCTTACTTCCAATATAAAGGTTGGTATATTTCAGGTGATCTAGCTATTCAAGATTCGGAAGGATACGTCTTTTTCCAAGGCCGAAATGATGATATGATCAACTCCGCTGGCGAAAGAATTGGACCTTTTGAAGTTGAGAGTACATTGATTGAACACCCTGCAGTTGCAGAAGCTGGCGTAATTGGTAAACCTGATGCATTACGCGGTGAAATTGTGAAAGCATTTATTACATTGCGAACTGGATACACTAGTTCAACTGAATTAATTGAAGAAATCCGTCTTTTCGTTCGAAATAAATTGGCAGCTCACTCTGCCCCAAGAGAAATTGAAGTAGTGGACGAATTACCTAAAACAAAAATCAGTGGTAAGATTTTGCGTAGAGAACTAAAACAGCAAGAAATAGAAAAAAGCTCAGTAAAGTAAGGCAGATGTGATTTCTGCCTTACTTTTTTATTTGTTTACCATTTATTTATATAGCGCGGTTGATAGTCCGTCATCCTACTTAGTAAAGTATCAACGTTTTCCTCTAAAATAATTAGCTCTTTATATTCTTTTTTGACAAAGCCTTCAGCTATCATGTGGTCAAAAAGCGCTACGATTGGATCATAATAATGATTTATATTTAAAAGTGCACACGGCTTGTGATGGTAGTCAAGTTGAGCCCAAGTGAATACCTCAAACCACTCTTCTAATGTCCCAGAACCTCCAGGCAATGCTATAAAACCATCCGCTAATTCAGCCATTAACGCTTTCCTTTCATGCATCGTTTCTACTACATGTATTTCGGTTAAGTTCTGATGAGCGATTTCAACGTCAGCTAACTTTTTAGGAATCACACCAATTACTTCTCCTCCTGCCTCTAGAACACCATCTGCCACAGCACCCATACACCCTACCGTTGCTCCACCATAAATGAGATCTATTCCATTTGCTACTAGAATTTCACCTAACTTTCTTGCTTGTTCCATATAGATCAGGTTATTCCCTTTACTAGAACCACAATATACTGCCACTGTTTTCATGAACATCTATCCTTTCCTGTTATCTGCTTTTATTCTAACGTATTAAAATAAAGTTAGCATTATATATGTAAAGATATTTTGACACTTTTTTGATGAGAGGAGCGTGGCTCGTGAAGGTTATCAACCACATTCAGGAAGTACGTAAAAGCAGACAGATTACACAAGTGAAAATGGCAGAAGACTTACAAATCACGCGTCAAACTATTAATGCAATTGAAAAAAATAAATATAATCCTAGTTTAGAACTTGCTTTAAAATTAGCTAGCTATTTTGATATACCATTTGAAACTTTATTCTATTTAGAGAAAGGAGAAACCAAAAAGTGAAGAAAAAGCATCAAATACTTATGTATGTGTTCCTAATTATCTGTATTCAATTTGGAGGATTTTTAGGCCTATATTTAATTGAAAAAAGGAGGGTAAGAGATTCCCTTATCACTTTTGGAAATAATCACATATAGTTTAATCGGCACAATAGGCGGCTTTGGAATTGTCTTTTTGCAATCCTACTATCGCAAGAAAAAACATGGGAATGTACCAACAGTAGATGAGAGAAGTCTTTTACTATTTAAACGATACTTTTTGCTTGTTTTGTATATAGTGTTATTTGGTAGTAGTGCTCTACTCCTTATCCTTTTCGCAATAGGTGTTAAAACAATCGAAATCGAAATCCTAATAGTCTACATGATGTTTTTGTTTATTTTCATCGAACTAGGTGCGTTCATTACCAAAAGATTATAACTTTCACAAGTTGCTCTTAAACTATTCTATTGATGTTCTATCCTGAAGGACTACCAGACTAATTTTCAGAAGTCCTTCAGGATTTATCAGCACTTTTCTTTTCAATTTCACTCCAATCGACCTTTTTGTTCACCTCCTCAATTTCCACATTACAACAGTCTTTTTCCTTTTTTACAAATAGTTTACTAAAAACAGACTTCTTTTCCGTCATCTCTTTCACCTCCTTAAAGTATCGATTGTGCAATAAAACCAGCTATGATTGCCACTGATAAAATTGAGATCAAAAATGCAATAACTAATCTTCGTTTAAATAACTTACTAAGCAATACCACTTCAGGAATACTTGCTCCTGCACCACCAATTACAAGCGCAATTATCGAGCCGATCCCCATTCCCTTTGATACCAGCGCGTCCGCAATTGGTAGAATAGCCTCCGCACGAATATACATTGGAATACCAATAATAGAGGCGACCGGAATTGCCCAAGGCTGATCTCCACCCGCAAAACGTACAATTATTTCTTCTGGTAGAAAGCCATGAATGAAAGAGCCAATCAGAACGCCAATTACTAAAAATGGTAAAACAGGATAAAAGAATCCCCAAGCATCTTGCAACGCTACTCTCCATTTTGGTTGTTCTGTGTTGTGTTCTGTTTCTGTTTTACTCTTTCGTACACGAACTTCTTTCACAAAATCTGCTAAACCTAATGTCATCCAAACAACTCCAATTAAAATTGCAAATATCGCTACAATTACCGTATAAAATAATGCTGCATTCCAGCCCATCAATGTCCCGATCAGGATGATAATGACTGGGTTTAATAATGGCGATGCAATTAAGAAAGTCATTGTTGGGCCAAAAGGAGCGCCAGACGATAATAATCCTGCTAATATAGGTATGGTCGAACATGAACAAAAAGGGCTTATTGCTCCTAGACCAACACCATATAAATAGCTGATAAATTTATTGGGTCGATCTAACATCCGTTTTATCTTATCTTCTGATATATTTTGCTGTAACAAACTAATTAAAAAGCTAATAAAAATAAATAAAACTGCTAATTCCAGAAAAAGCGTAACAAACGTTATTATAAAATCTGTCCATCCATTCATAAAGAAAACTCCTCTCATAATCTTTTTATTACACATTACATCAAAAAAAATTGATGTATGGCGCAAAAAAATTATTTTTTACTCGGATAAAATATGCAACATAGTTCTTCGGACAATAGACCTTTGACTTCTTTATCATTTAAACGATAATAATTCCATGTACCAATCTTTTCTCGTTCTATTAGATTCGCGTCCAACAAAATTTTTAGATGATATGATAATTTAGATTGTGGTAAATTTACCTTTTCCGTTAAATCACAAACACATAGCTGTCCATGCTGATTAAGTTCATACATAACTTGTAACCGTAACTGATCTGCTAATGCCTTAAACTTTAATTCATACGTTTCGAATTGAACTTTATTATTTATCTGTTTTGTCTGCAACAACCTTACCTCCTCTAATATATCAAATAAAATTGATGTATCCTCATTATATTACTTATTTTTAAAAACACAATACTTTAGATCAAAATAATTTGATGTATTGTGTTTATTTAAAACTTCGTAGTCAATAGAAACTGCGACGTATATCCTAACCCGTCGCGTCATCAAATGTTTTCGCTTTCCGGTGGGCACAACCATTTGCTTCCGTAGCTGGCGTCTAATTACAAACGATATCAGTATGGACAGATAAGATGAATTAATCTGGTTGAAAGTAACAATTAACATGCTGATTGTTACTTTCAAAATTTGATTAGAACCCATCACTTTACGTTCACATTTATACTCACTGTTAGTGATGAGCAGACGGGTACTAGCGTATCAAGTGAAATTGACGACACTCCTGCTGGAACAGCAAATGTTTTCGATGGGATGAGTAATCGCAATCCCACGGGCTGAAGATCCACTTTGGAAAGCGATTTTTGCTTTCCAAATTTAGCTGAAGCCATGCCTGCGAAAAGGGAGTCAATTTCACTTGAGGAGCGGGGCAGGAAATTCTATTAAGTCGCAGTTGATGAAAATTGTGACCTAATAGAATTTTTAATTCGTTGCGTAAGTAAAATATTTTTTTGATTATTAGACCTCAGTTTTTTTAGACTTTCTTTCGATAAAAAAGAAGAGCTCGTTTCGCTCTCCTTAAAATCACGCTTATAAATTCGATCCATTTGTTTTAATTACTTGCTTGTACCAATCAAAACTTTTCTTTTTCTTTCTATCCAAGGTACCATTTCCTTCGTTATCTCTATCAACATAAATATAACCATAACGTTTCTTCATCTCGCCAGTACTAGCACTTACAATATCAATTGGTCCCCAACTTGTATAACCAAGAATTTCAACACCATCTTTAATTGCCTCAGACATTTCAACAAAGTGTTGCTGTAAGTAATCAATACGATAGTCATCATTTATACTACCATCTTCTTCTGGCACATCCACTGCACCTAAACCGTTTTCCACAATGAATAATGGTTTTTGGTAACGATCATGTAACTGGTTTGCTGTAATACGTAAACCTTTAGGATCAATTGTCCATCCCCACTCAGATGTTTTTAAATATGGATTTGCTACAGATTCAAAAACATTCCCTGCCGTTTGATCTTTTAATACTTCTGGATCAACACTGGTACAGCGGCTAGCATAATAGCTAAATCCGATATAATCTACTGTATTATTACGTAAAATTTCTTCGTCACCATCCTCCATCTTAATATCAAGGTTCTGATCTTCAAAGAAACGCTTTGCATATCCTGGATACTCTCCTCTAGACTGTACATCAATAAAGAAGAATGACTCCCTATCCTTATCCATTGCTTTCCAAACATCGTCAGGATTTGATGAATAAGCATAAGTCATTCCAGCTGCAAGCATACAACCAATTTTGGCATCAGGGATTATCTCATGACATGCTTTAACCGCTAAAGCACTTGCCACTAATTGGTGATGCGCTGCTTGATAAAGCACTTGATTTTTATCTTCACCTTCTTTTATAACAATACCCGCTCCCATATAAGGAAGGTGTAGTAGCATATTGATTTCATTAAATGTCATCCAATATTTCACTTTATCTTGATAACGTTTGAAAATTGTTTTTGTATATTTTTCATAAAGTTCAATCATTTTTCTGCTTTTCCAACTACCATACTTCTCAACTAAATGTACAGGTACATCAAAATGGCACGTTGTGACAACTGGTTCAATATTATATTTCAACAATTCATCAAACACATCGTCATAAAATTTTAATCCTGCTTCATTTGGAACTTCTTCTTCTCCAGTTGGAAAGATTCTTGACCAAGCTATTGATAAACGTAAGCTTTTAAATCCCATCTCAGCAAATAATGCGATATCTTCTTTATATTTATGATAAAAATCAATTGCCTCATGAGATGGATAATAGACGCCTTCCTTTGGCTCGAAAGAATCTATATTGCCTAACATAATACGAAAACGTTCCTTTCCAGTTGGCAAAAGGTCCACTGTAGTTAACCCTTTTCCACCTTCTAAATATGCGCCTTCTACTTGGTTAGCGGCAATTGCACCACCCCATAAAAAATCTTTCGGAAAGTTTGTTTTATTTGTCATATTTCATTCCTCCTATTTACGTTTATCAACTTCTTATGTAGAAACAACATACAGCAAGGAGAGTATCAGTCAGTACTCACACCTTGCTGTCATATTGTTTATTACTTATTAAACTGCCTTATCTTAATTTCCAGAATTCTCATTTTTTAGCGTAATTAATGTTTCTGTTGGTTTAACTATATGTTGCTCTGTAAAGGAAATTACCGCATAGTTATCTGGATTGGTTACAATCACTGGTGTTGTTACAAGATAACCAGCTTTCTTAATTTCAACTAGATCAAATTCAACAAGTAATTTACCTTTTTCTACTATATCACCTTGTTTTACATAGCTTGTGAAATATTGACCACCCAGATTAACAGTATCCATACCAACATGAATCAGAATTTCTGCACCATCTTCTGTTGTAATTCCAAGTGCATGCTTGGTAGGGAATAATGCTGTAATTGTTCCTGTAACTGGTGAGAATAATTTACCCTCGATTGGTTCAATCGCAACCCCTTTACCCATTGCACCTGAAGCAAATGATTCATCTTTAATTTCTGATAATTGTCTTACTTCACCAGCAAGTGGGCTAGCGATAACTTCTCCATTAATTGCTTTTTCTTCTACAACCACTTTATCTGTTGCAGGTGTAGTTGTTTCTTCTTTAACCGTTTGTTCTGAAGTCTTTTCGTTTTTCACACCGAATAGATACGTTAAAACGATACCTAAAACAAGCGCACCTATCATTGCAATGATCATACCCCAGAATCCTGCATCCATTCCTTCAGGACTAATGTAAGATGGTATACCAAAGATTCCTAATCCACCAATCATATAACCTCTTGTACCTGCAATACCTAGCACAGCACCACCAAGACCAGCGACAATACAACTTATAATAAAAGGTCTTTTCAGTGGAAGTGTAACACCATAAATTGCTGGTTCCGTTACACCAAAGATACCTGAAATAGCTGCTGGAATACTTAATGTTTTAATTTTTTTGTTTTTCGTTTTCATTAGAACACCAATTACAGCACCAGTTTGTGCAAATGAAGCTGTAAACATCATTGCTAAGATTGGATCTGAACCTAATGTTGTTAAATTGTTAATAGCAATTGGTATAAGACCCCAGTGTAGACCAAAGATAACTAACACTTGCCAGAACGCTCCAATGAATGCTCCTGCAATAATAGGACTTAGATCATAAATACCATTTGTCGCCATACCGATAAGGTTAGCCGCCCAAGTTGCAATTGGTCCAATTACCATAAATGTTATTGGTACAACTATAATAAGCGTTAAGAATGGAACAACAAATACTTTTACTACATCAGGGATTAATTTCTTAAGGAATCCTTCTACTCTTGATGCAAAGAATGCTGCTAAAATAATTGGAATAACAGATGATGAATATGTCATAAGAATTACTGGAATACCTAAAAACTCAACAAAAATCGGAGCTTCAAATAACGCTGAACCTGCAAACAAAGTATATAATGGTTCACCTGCTGATAGAGCTGTAATATCAGGATAAACTAACGAACCACCTATTGCCATACCGATAAATGGTGATCCACCAAATTTTTTAATCGCGGTATATCCTAAGAATATTGGGAAGAAGTAAAATAATGAATCCCCTACAGCATTTAATATTTGATACGTACCTGAAGTATCTTCTAACCAACCTAAAGCTAAAAATAGTGCATTAAAACCTTTGATCATACCTGTTGCTGCTAACACACCAAGTACAGGAGTAAATATACTAGCAATAATATCTATTAATTTATTAAATATGCTTTGATTTGAATTATCTTCCTCTTCTTCAGTTGCAGCAGTTTGGAATCCACCAAGTTCAACAATTTCTTTAAATACATCTGGTACGTGATTACCAATAACAACTTGGTATTGACCACCACTCTTCATTACTGTAACGATACCATCCATATCTTTTAAGACTTCTGTGTTTGCTTTACTTTCATCTCTTAACTTAAAACGTAAACGTGTAATACAATGAACAACGCTGATAACGTTTTCTTTTCCGCCGACGTTTTGGATAATGTCTTTTGACAATTGTTCGTATTTCATAATAAACCCTTCCTTCTGTTATTATATTTTAAAAACAAAAAACCCGAACTGATTTGAGCACACACACGTAAATGTGGCGTTCAAACCAGTTCAGGTTATGCCCGAAAGCGGTAACATTCCTAACTGATAAATTTATTATAGCACCACAAGAAAACGTTTGCAATACTTTTTTAAAAAATATTTTACTAAAGATCTATTAAAGGGATTTTAGCTCATTTGATTTTAGCTCATTTTACTTATTAGGTTTTCAATTTGCATTCAATCCTATATAATTCAAAGTAACTAAATGATCTTCATTTAACTCGTATAAAAGCAGGAATATGGCCTGCACGTTTCTACCAGCTTACCGTAAATAGGCTGACTATGAGTAAGCATTTATAATTTTGAAAATTCTGTATCTATTCGATAGATAGAGTCTATATTATAAACCGCGGCTTACTCTTATGAGTATGTCGCTTTTTTATTTAATTGAAGGGGGAATATATAATGAAGTTATTAGAAGACAAAATTAAAGCTGAAGGGATTGTGTTAAGTGATCATGTACTTAAAGTCGATTCCTTTATTAATCATCAAATGGATCCAATCCTAATGAAGGAAATCGGAATCGAATTTGCTAAACTTTTTGGCGATAAACAAATTACAAAGATATTAACAATTGAATCCTCAGGTATTGCTCCTGCAATAATGGCTGGACTTGAACTTAATGTTCCTGTTATTTTTGCTAGAAAGAGAAAGTCACTGACGCTTATAGACAACTTATACACAGCAACTGTTTATTCCTTCACTAAAAAGGAATCGAATGACATTACCGTATCCAAACAGTATATTCAACCAGGAGATCATGTATTAATTATCGATGACTTTTTAGCAAATGGACAAGCAGCACTTGGACTAGCTGAAATTATTGAGCAGGCAAAAGCAACAGTAAGTGGAATTGGCATACTAATTGAAAAGTCTTTTCAACCAGGTGCAACTACATTACTTTCTAAAGGCTACCATGTCGAGTCTTTAGCAAGAATAGCATCATTAACTGATAGTAAAGTCACCTTTAAACAAGATTAGCACTATCTGTATTTATAAAAGAAACCACGCAGCTTGCTTGCCACGTGGTTTCTTTAAAATGTAAATCAGTTAACTTTTCTTCTTCTTTGAAAGATAAACAATAAACCACCGATAAGGAGAACAACTACTCCTATTCCAACCAAATTAAAAATATTTGTCGCCGTGCTAGGTAGATTACTACCACTTGTGGCTGTTTCTCCTTTTGTTGAGGCAGTTACAGCTTCACCTGCACCTGTTTTTCCTCCTTTATTCCCAGACGTTTCTGTACCTGTTTTCACTTCATCGTTATCTTCAGCCGTTTCCGAGTCAGTCTCTTCCTCTTTTGTTAGAGCATTAATCGTAACGATTCGCTTAGCAATCGTTTCATTTCCAGAGGCATCTTTAACTGTATAGATTAGAGTATAGGCACCGACCTTATCTACATCAAGATCGCCTGAAACACTTACCTTATCAGTTAAGTCGCCATCTGCACGATCACTCGCCACGTAACCTGGTTCCTTATAAGTAGTTCCTTTATCCATCTCAACTGGATTACTTCCTTTTAATTTAATAACTGGTGCTATTGTATCTACTACTTTGACGGTACGTATTGCCGTGGTTTCATTTCCAGATGAATCTGTTACAGTATAATTTACGGTATATTCTCCAACAGCAAAACCAACTTTACCAGAAACAATAACATTATCTGTAATGTTCCCTTCATAGTTATCTGTAGCTGTAAATCCTTGCTCCAAATAAGCTAAGCCAGCTTCTAAAATATAAGGATCAACGCCCGCCAATTCAATAGTAGGCGCATGTGTATCAATAATATGGACAGTCCTTGTAATCGTTGCTTCATTTCCAGATTCGTCTATCACCTTATACGTCAACGTATATTCGCCAAGTACGTCCGTATCTACTGAACCTGTAACTGTTACGATATCTGTTACATCTCCATCGTAATTATCCGTAGCGCTAATACCTGCATCTTCATATACCGCACCTACTTCCAATGTAACAGAAGCATCCCCTTTTAATTCAATTATCGGGGCTGTATGATCAACCACTAAAACAGTTCTCGTTACCGCAAATACATTATCATTTTCATCTGCGACTGTATAAACTAAGGTATATTCTCCAACTGTTTCCGTATCAATTTCTCCAGTTACAACAACTTGTTCCGTAATATCACCGTCCAAGTTATCTTCCGCAACATAGCCTAATTCTTGATAACTCGTTCCCACCTGTAGTTCAATAACAGTATCACCAGACAGTTCAATATAGGGAACCTCTTCATCAACAACATGGACTTTACGAACAGCAATTGTTTCATTCCCTGCCGTATCCGTTACGAGATATGTTAGGATATATTCTCCTAAAACTGTATTGTCAACCTCTCCAGTAATTTCAACACTATCCGTTATATCTCCATCACTTTCATCTATAGCCATGTATCCTGGCTCCGTATATGCAGCTCCAGCTTGTAATACTAATGGATTATCACCTTCTAAAGTGATTTCCGGTATTGTATTATCAAGTGTGAATTCTTGTGAATGCCAATCTAGTACATTTCCTACCGCATCCGTTGCCCTAACATGCAAATACCAGCTACCATTTTGATCTGATAGTTTGAGCGTATCACCGTTATCAAAGTGAGTCCAACCGTCAGTCGGCAAATCTTCAGATTCAGACCAGACGTATTGCAGAGAGTCAGATTCTGCTTCTTGAATATTGACCTTAACACTTGCTTCTTTACTACTATCTTGATTACCATCTTGATCTACTTCAATTGTTGGTTTTTCATTATCCACTGTAAAAGTTCCTTCATCCGTTACAGTATTCGTACCGTCATTAGCTGTCATTTTGAGTGTGTAGATACCAGATGATATTCCTTCTGGCAACTTCAAACTGACATCTAAAGAAGTTTCCTCATTTTCAGCAACAAAAGATTGATCATCTGTCGCCACAACTTCTCCATTTGGATCAATCACCTCAGTTTCAACCGTTACTTCCTCACTGAGATTAGGATCATATGCAGCCACTTTCAGCTCAAGTAAATGATGACTTTCTTTGCTAGAGTATACTTCACTCAATCCTTCAAATGATAAAGTAGGTTTTCTTGTCTCATAATTTAATAACAACTGTGCCACCGACAAGTCCTGTGCCTGATCAGTTATCGCTACCGTCAAACCATAAGGCAACACATTTCGTCCAGCATATATTTGACCTGGATTCGTATAATCAAACGCATCATTAAACACGGAGACTGCGGCTTGGGATTCCATCTCTAAACTTGTCCCATTAATATCAAGATAATCCAGAAACAGTTTATCTGTTTCATTTAGCGAAAATGCCGCATCTTGTATTTGGTATCGCGTAACAGCTGTCTCACCATTTGACCATACTGCTGTTTCCTGATGTGCATCTACAACACCTAAGAACCCATCACCAGGATGATCACCTACCCAATTATTATCATATTTATTATCGACATACCACACAACCATTCCTGGATCTAAAGTCATTACTGAATTACCACGCGTGATCCGCTCTAGAGCTGTATCCGCTGCTGCGTAATTCCTCCACTCAATCAGATAATAATGGTCTGACTTCTTATTACCGTCTGATTTAGTGAATCCTTCCATAGTAAAGATGGTATCCTCAGATTCCGCATCATCAGTTAGAAGCACTGTATCATTTGCGATAACTTCTAAATCATCCACATATAAACCCGGTAGTGAAGCAGCAACATCTGTCCAATAATTAATACGTAATTGAATTTCCTTTCCGACATAGCTATCTAGATTGAAAACAGCTTCAATCCAACCTTTTGAATCACCTGTAATCCCATGACCAGGGTTTTGTCCATAGGGGTCAGAATCCGTTGTAATGTTTCCTGGAATTGCAACCCAACCAGATCCGTCATTTACCTGAACAGATCCATAATCCCAATCTAGTTCAATATCATAGAAAGCATTAAATTTAAAAGAAGCGTTTGACACATCTTTCAGATTTATAGTTGTCACTAAACTATTGTTAAGATCATTTCCATTTCCACTAAAGTATTGATATTCACCACTTGTTGGTGTATTAATCGTTGTTAATTTATCTGGCAAGGTCACTTTCACGGCATCAGCGTTTGTCCCTTTTACACTTGCTTGATCTATGTTAAGCGAAATATCTCCAGCCTTTATATCGTCTAAGCTATATTCAGCGTCCTTAAACCAATTCGATTCCGGCATCCTATTTTGCAAAAACTCTTTATCATAAGGACTAAAGCCAGTTGGTTCTGTCCCATTAATTAAACCAGCCCAGCTACCTGCAGCCATAATAGTCCAATAGTCAGTAGGCGCACCAACACCACCCGCCGTACTATTTGTATCATAGGAATCAGGTAATCCCAAATCATGACCGAACTCATGTGCAAAAACACCTACCGCACCATCTTCAGGCTGTACTGTATAGTCGTAAGCAGCTATACCACCCCAATATGGAACATCGGTTTCGTCCTCTGTACCTGGGACAACTGTCGGGGCATCTAAATTCCAACTATGGGACCAAATTGCATCCCCATTTAAACTTCCTCCACCAGCTTCTTCACCAGTCCCTGCATGAACAATCATTAGGTGATCAATGATACCATCTGGCTCACGATAATCTCCGTCACCATCTAAATCGTATAAATCCTCTTTGTCAAAATCAGCTAGATTAATAGATGGATCAGCAGCAGCTTGCGCTAATGCCTCTTTTACTAATTCACGCGGCCTAATGTCATTACCATCTGGAGCAGGCTCATTTGCTCCATAATAAGCGGCCGGATGTTCTGCTGTATACCAACCTGCTACTTGGCCATCAATCGTATAGCTACCACCAGATTGTTGCTCATAAAAAGCCTTCATCGAGATAAAGTCTTCTCCATTTCCTCCCTTATACGTTTCATCTGCAAATACCATATTTTCATAGTGTTCCTTTGTGTAATTATCATATAGTAACACTGGATTATCCGCTTCTGTAATATTACTATTTTGATAATCAGCAAAATCAATTAATAAAACAAGAACTTCATCCGTTTGTACTGCCCCGTCCCAACTTTCTTCTACAATTGATTCAATGCCATTCGATTTTGCTTTAACACCGCTCTCTTCTGACTGTTTCGCAACACCAGCAGGTACTTGTTTTAGATCTGCCTGTTCTAATAACTCATTCCTGAGCTTTTTTTGGTCATGTCGGTCAACAGCTAATTCTTCTGCATTTTCAGACCGCTTTAGTAAATATTCATTCAATTGCTCTTCTTGTTTTTCCTTAGATAAACTACCATCAATAATCCCTTGTTCTATCAAAGCTAACAGGATTTTATCTTGATTAACTATACCTATATCAAAAGGGCCACTGGCATGCTGTTTCATAAATGGATAAATATATTCTTCTTCCGTAGTTTCTTTTGCTGCATTCACCTCAATTAGAGACATATTACTAACTAAACCACATATAATACTTAAAACTACCAAACTATATAAAGCTTTTTTTGCAATTAACAAAGTATGACCTCCCCATTTTTATGTAATAGGATTTCATTTCCCTCCTTCGACCTATTCTCTATACAACCCTATTTATTGGAAAAATTTAAATAATAGATTTATTTATAGCATAGAAATAGCGAACAATATATCCTTTCAAGTAAAGTTCATAAAAGTCTACAAAGGTTCTAATAATTCTCTTTTAGGCTTGGAAATACGACTTTTATTTTAGACAAGTTATCACAATAAATTATTCTTTTTTTACACTCTTTCTTTTGTTCTAGCTCTTTTCATAAACAATATTTCTTTTCGGCATTTGAACTTAATGACTTTATTTTAAATAAGAAGGGATTTGTAGATAGAATAGTGAATTTAAATATGTGAGAAAAGAGGGAATTAGATATGACTAAAATTTATGCAATATTAATCATTCTACTTATTTTGATAGGGGGGTATAAAAATATGGACATCAAGTTGTCTACAACACCTTCAAAAGACATCCAAATAGAAGAAACAAATGTAATAGATAATATGGTTCCAATAATTTTATATGATGAGCCTAATAAGACAGTTACCTTTACCATTACAAATGAGTCCACTAATATGTTTACATTTCATTTTGCATCAACCCGACATTTTAGTTATCAAATCAAAAATAAAGATGGACAAGTAGTACAAGAATCACCGAAAGATAACCAATCGCCAAAATTACCAAGCACCTTTCCGGTCAAACCAGGGGGCCATATTAGTTATGAGGTAAGTATAGATATGTTACCAAAGGGGGATTACACCATTCAATTTGTTTTATTAGCTAAAGAAATTCAACCTAAATTAATGCTAGAATTTCACGTAAATTGAAACGCGCTCTTTATTAGATATCTTTGTGTAGCTTTTGTAAAATCTATTTTTATTAACAATACCATCGTCGTTTAGTTTTATCGGCAATGAATAATAATTTTCTAATCTTTAAAAAGAAGATTAGAAGAAGCCTCATAGTTTGTAGAGCTTTATAGATAACATGTTATGTACTCTTTAATTAAGCAAGTCTTTTCTGTTCACTGAATGTGGTGGGTATTCTAACCAACCATTATTTATCATTAATTCAGCACCGTCTTCACCGTACAAGCCTATCTTTGTCATTTGTTTAACGTATTTAGCAGCTAAATCTCTTCTAAAACTTAATGCAACAGAACCACCAATATTCGCCAATGAAATGGAAGTTAAAGCATTACATTGGAATAGCATTAGCTTGTCCGAAAAAGGAGGTATTGTTGAATCGCTTACTTCTGCATCCCATGTCATAGGCGACGGTAAATTACTCTCATCCATTAGAACCTTTAGTACCTCTAAAATTCCTCTAGACAATTCCATCCCCTTAATGAAGTGTTTTTTTACTTGTTCATTTTTTGCTACTTGTGCAAAACCCATCAAAAGAGAGGAACCGTAAATATTATTTGTATAATTCATATAAATATGAGATATCTCTTCAGCAGTTAATGGTCTTCTTTCACCGAGCCAACCTTGTAAAAACTTTTCGCTTTTCACAAACGTTACTTCTTTCGGAACCGGCAAATGAGGTGGTCTAATAAATAAGCCTTTAGACAGAAGAACTTGCTTTGTAACATCTTCCACATGAATTGAATCATTAATATATCTAATGTAAATATTTCTCATATCCTCTCTAGCTGAAAAGGTTAACGCCGCGCCATTGCTAGCAATCCCAGCTTTACCTAAATTGCGTAAAAAATAAAGAGCGTATGTATCTGAATATAACCGAGGTGCATTCAAGTCCACACCTGCTTTTGTAAAACCAATTGGCACAGGATAATTCTCCTCATTAAAAATATTGATTACTTCTAAGATGTGTTCTTCACTATAATTTAATGCTATTTTAAGAACTGATTTAACTTCTTTATCCTCAACTTTTTCGAGAAAGTACTTTAATAACGGGATTGCACCACTTTCAGTCATGTAACTTGCCCAAAGTGCACCTATTTCTGATGATGTTAAATTTATTTTAGGTTGCTTCATTAAATAACTAACCTCCATGTATTCATTTTAGGTTAGTTTATCTATTTAGTTACAATTAATACAATTTTAGTGATACATTTCTAATAAAATGGGATTTCGAATTATAGCTCAATAATCGTCCATGTTAAACACAGCAAAAAAATCACACCTTTTTAAATCAAGGTGTGATTCTTAACTATCCAAGTCTCTATTTCTTTTACTGTCATTGGTTTGGCAAAGTAATAACCTTGCAATAGTAAATCTGATCTATGCTTGGTTAAAAATAGAAATTGTTCTTTTGTTTCAATTCCTTCAATAACTACGGTTAAATTAAGCGACTGCCCAAGGTCGATAATTGCTTTTACTATTGCTGCGTCTTTTTCTGATTCTGGAACATGCTCAATAAATGTTTTATCTATTTTCAATGTAGAAATAGGCATTTGTTTTAAATAAGATAAAGATGATACCCCTGTTCCAAAATCATCTAGTGCGACTTTAAAACCGAGCGAACGGAAAGTTTCTATAGAATACATTGCCGTATCAATAGATTCAACAAAACTCGTTTCGGTAATTTCTAGTTCTATCTTTTGTGCATCTAGTTGAGTTTCCTTTATTACATGCTGCAATACCCCAACTAATCGGGATGAACTAACATATTCACCAGGAATATTAATCGCAATATTCCATTCTATATGACCTTCTTCTTGCCAGTCTACCAACTGCCTACATGCCTTTTTTATAATCCAGTCCGTTAAGTCTCTCATCCGCTTATATCGCTCTAATATTGGAATAAAGACGGCGGGTGATAACAGCCCATATTCTGGGTGTTGCCAACGAATTAACGCTTCAAATCCCAACGTGGACATTGTATCAGCCCACACTTTAGGTTGGTAAACGAGAAAGAGTTGATTCTCCACCATCGCTCTATCTATTCCCTCCATTATTTTATGATCGAAAGAATAGGTGTGAACAGCTGAATCATAAAGAACCACCTCTTGTTGAAAACCAGTGGTTGGGTGTTCCAATACAGATAATGCATGATTGTATAAATCTCTGATATCATCTTTATGCGTAATCGTTGAAATTGCACATGCACCTTCAATCATAATATGATTATCTGAAATCAATACAGGATTATCCCAACCCTGAGACACTTCTTTCATTGCCAGTTTCAAACGTTCTAAATGATCTGAACGATTCAGTAAGAAAGCAAATTGATTATCTCTTAAACGATATAGTGTTAGTTGCGGAATATGGACTTTTTTTAATGTATCCACCACATAATCAATTAATTCATCACTAGATTGATAACCGTACACCATATTCATTTTTTCAAAATTATTAATTTGCCAAACCGCTAAAGACTTACTTGAACTCGTTTGTCTAATTGCCTTCTCATACAGACGAGCATTAGGAAGCTTTGTACGTGTATCGAAGAAACTTACACGATAATCAATATAACGATCAAGAAATACGGATAGCATTAACAAAACCAATAAGCTTACAACACCAATAGATATACCTGTGATTAAAAGCGGCGTATTCATTTGATGGGTAGTACCATCCGTAACTAAGTAATTTCGGTTCAGATAAAAAGTTGTTCCAAACATTGCGGTATAATGCATACTCGTAACAGCAAGTCCTAAAAAAATAGACGTTACCGCTTTTATGAATGATCCTCGCGTTTTCCTTTTTCGAGAAGTCGAAAAAATATATAATGCACCAAAAGAAGCAATTACTGCAATAGCAATGGAAAAGAATACAAAAAGCGGATTATATGAAAAGTTAGCATCCATAACCATGGACTCCATTCCAATATAATGCATTCCAGTAATCCCAAGACCCATTATAAATCCTGACAATATATAGAGAGACAAGGACTTATCTAGTTGATTCACTAAATAGAAGGCTATGAAGGATGCACCAAATGCTGGAATCATCGACAACAATGTTAAACTATGATCATAGCTCATTGAAACTGGCAACATATATGCGCCCATACCAACAAAATGCATCGACCATATCCCAAAACCCATCGCAGCTGAGGCTAATAATAGCCAAATTCTACGATCAAAAAAACTATTTTTTTGTATGCGATCATTCATTGAAATTGCTACATAAGAAGCGAAACAAACCATAAGAACAGATAAAAATACAATAGGCCAATCATATTCACCATTTAAAACAATAAAGTAGTTAAGATCTGGTTGTGTGTACAAAAGTTACCCTCCACTTGTACTAAGGTTTCGAAAGAATATTATTTATAAGATATCTTCTATCTTATATCGGGCATAATAAACTAATTATTAGTGAATAATAAATTTCTCTAATACATATTAGGTAAACACAATAAAATCCCCGAGGTTCATACTTTCAAACTTTAAGGGATTCATGATTATGCACTATTTTTATTCTATTCCATCTATTTCTTCAATATCTTCAGTTATTTCTTGCGATACATCCTGACCACCAAAGAATTCCGCGGATATTTCAGTCAGTGTTCCATCCTCTTTCATTTCACCAATGGTTTGTTCGATTCTCTCCGCTAGTTCGTCACTACCTAAGTCAGCCACAACACTAACTGTTTGAGGATGGAACCTTAAGTCGGAATGCAATTCTATTTCCATCTCAGGAAAAGCCTCAAGAGCAAGGGATTGTAAATAGTAATCGTTAATCACAACATCAGTTCGGCCATTTTCCACATCACGTAAATAGACATCATTGGTTGCATTACCGTACGTTACTACCTCAGCCCCATACTTCTCTGCTATATCGCTATATACAGTTGTCGCAGCTCCACCAGCCTTTTTCCCTTCAAGGTCTTCCAACTTCTCTATTCCTGAATGATCTTCTGAACGAACAATCATAGTTGAATAAGAATATTTAATAGGTTGACTAAAAATAAAATTGTCTTTGCTCTCTTCTCTAGGACCAGCTGTAATTATATCAACACGTCCAGATTGCAATGCAGCCAGCATAGCATCATAAGCCATAACTTCAAATTTAACTTCCAAGTCTAAGCGTGAAGCTACCTCTCGGATTACCTCAACGTCATACCCAGTTAACTCATCAGAACCTTCAGGATAATAAGAAGCTGGATATAGCGTACCTGCTGTCGCAAAAACAATTTCACCTGATTTTTCTATTTCATCCCAATTAGTTACTTCTTCACTGCTACTGCTATCACATGCAGCTAAAACAACTAGCAAAACAAAAACACTTACTAATTTCTTCAAAAAAATCCCCCCTGTTATACTTTAATTACACTATATAATATAACAGTTTTATATCGTCAAAACAACGTTCTATTATACTGTATTACTGCATAATTAAAAAAACAAAAAACAAAAAAAAAAAAAAAAAAGATGACCCTCACACTAAAATAGGAGGATCATCTTTCTACATTATTTGGCTGGTTGTTGCCCATCATTTGTCGTAATAACGTGATAAAGCTCTGGACGGCGGTCACGGAAAATACCCCATTCAATTCGTTGTGCATCTAACGCATCTAAATCAAATGTAGCAAGTAAGATTTCTTGCTCAGTTCTTCCAGCTTCTGCAATTCTATTCCCTTCTGGACCTGCAATAAATGAAGAGCCATAAAAAGTAATTTCTGATTCTTCATCTTTTTCAACACCAATTCGATTGGATGCAATTACAGGCATTAAGTTCGCAGCTGCATGACCAAGCATACATGCTTGCCAATGATTTTTTGAATCAATCGATGCGTCTTCTGGTTCTGAACCGATTGCTGTTGGATAAAGCAACACCTCAGCACCCTGTAACGCCATCACCCTTGCTGCTTCTGGATACCATTGATCCCAACAGATTCCTACACCGATTTTTCCAAAGCGCGTTTCCCAAACTTTAAAGCCAGTATCACCTGGGTTAAAGTAAAACTTTTCTTCATACCCAGGACCATCTGGAATGTGACTCTTTCGATACGTTCCTAATATTTCACCAGTTGCATCAATCATCGCAAGCGCATTGTATCTAGCATAGTTCTTTTTTTCATAAAAACTGATTGGAAGAACAATCTTTAGCTCTTTAGCAATCTGTTGAAAGTGTTGAATTGCCTTGTTTTCACTTAATTCAGTCGCATAGCTATAATAAGCAGGTTTTTCCTTTTGACAGAAGTATGGTGTTTCAAATAGTTCTTGTAATAAGATGACTTGTGCACCTTGTGCTGCAGCGTCTCTAACTAGTGCTTCTGCCTTCGTAATATTATCTTCTATCTGATTGGAACAACTCATCTGGGTCGCAGCAAATGTTATATTTCGGACCATTACTATCTCTCCTTCTTTACCTGTTAACGGGCATTTGTTGTGTCATACAATGGATATTACCACCTTCGCGAATAATTGCCATTCCATCAATTGGGTGTATAACACGTTCAGGAAATAACTGCTTGAATTGTTCGATCGCAGCTTTATCTGTTTCTATTGCATCCTCACCAAAAACCGGTAGTATAATACCTCCATTAACAAAATAGAAATTAAGGTAACTCAATGTTAACCGGTCGTCACCATCTGTTCGAAGTGGCGGCTGTTTGACCGGTACGATTTCTAACTTTCTTCCCTTTGCATCTACTTCCGCTTCTAATATCGCAAGATTCTCTTGAGTAGTCTTATAGTTCGCATCAGTTGGGTCATCACACACCTGGATCATTATTTTCCCAGGTGCAATGAAACAAGCAATATTGTCGACATGACCATCTGTTTCGTCACCAGCAAGACCATTCTTCAACCAGATAACTTTCGAAACATCTAGGTGTTTTTTTAGATAACCTTCAATTTCTGTCTTTGTATAGGATGGATTTCGATTTGGATGGAGTAAGCATTCTTCAGTCGTAATTAATGTTCCTTCTCCATCAACATGAAACGAACCACCTTCCATTACGATTGGTGCATCTATTTGTTTCACTTGATAATTCGCTAATACTTTTGATGCAACAAGATCATCTAAATCCCAAGGCGTGTATTTTTCTCCCCACGCATTAAATATCCAGTTGACACCTGCAACCTCACCTGCCTCTGATACAACAAATGTTGGTCCGTTATCACGTAACCACGCATCATCATGTTCAATTACAAGTAGTTCAATAGCCGCGTTATTAAAAAGTGATTGTACCTTCTCTATTTCTGCCTGATTGACCAAAACAGTAACAGGCTCATAGACTGCTATCGCTTCTACAATAGCACGATAACCATCGGAAACAGTCGCGTAATCTTCAGGGTAACACATCGATTCTTTTACAGGCCATGAGATAAATGTACGTTGATGTTCTTCCCATTCTGCCGGCATTTTATAGGATATATTTATTGGATTCATATGCTCTCTCTTTTCCCTTGTAATATAACGTAAAAACAAATTATAACAGCATTATTAGCAAAAAACACTTATTTTTTATACGTGATCATCACTATTATCTCACAACAAAAAAGAACCATTCCACGATGAATAAGAATTGTCCTTTTGTCTAAGATAAACCTTCTGTTAATGTATGTTGTTCAAGTTTCAAGAGATGCTTTTTCATTTCTATACCACCACGATAACCTGTTAATGTCCCGTCTTTACCAATTACGCGATGGCAAGGAACCGAAATAAGCACTGGATTTGCACCAATCGCTGTTCCAACTGCACGAACAGCAGTCGGTTTTCCAATTAATTCAGCTATTTGTGCGTAATTATACGTTTTTCCATATGGTACGTGGTGAAGTGCTTGCCACACTTTCTGTTGGAAGGGCGTTCCCTGTAAATCAGTAGCAAAGCTTAAGTTTGTTAATTCACCTTGGAAGTAGGCGATTAAATCATTTTTATATGGTTCTAGCTGATCAGTATCTTCTATTAAGTTAACAGAAATAAACTTCTTAGTGATCCAACTTTGAAGCTCTTCCCGCTTACTATTTGGTGAACTAACATAACATAAACCTTTTGTAGTCGCAGCTAAATAAAAATGCCACTCTCCAACAGTAAAATCTGACCAATAGATACACGTATTTTCATTCATCACTAACCCTCCGATCTGACACCTTGCATAGATTCAACTTATATAAAAAGGTGGCAATGATAGAATCATTACCACTCCTGCTACCTATTTATTTATAATTCTCTTCAAATTCTTTCATAAAACCAACTAACTTTTCTACACCTTCTAGTGGCATTGCATTATAAATACTAGCTCGCATGCCGCCAACAGAACGATGACCTTTTAGTGTTTCCAAACCTAATCCTTGTGCTTCTTTAATAAAGGCACTTTCTAAATCTGCATCTCCATTAACCGTAACAAATGGGATGTTCATAATCGAACGACTATCTGCCCTAACTGGTGACGCAAACATCGATGAATCCTGTATAGCCTCATACAAAATTTGTGCCTTCTTACGATTAATCCGTTCCATCTCTTGAATACCACCTAGTTCATTCAACCACTCAAAAACTAACTTAGCAATATAAATGGCATAAGTCGGTGGCGTATTATAAAGTGATCCACTTTCACTATGTGTTTTATAATCCATCATTGTAGGACAATTATCCGATGCATGACCAATTAGATCCTCACGAATAATCACAAGTGTTAACCCTGCTGGTGCGATATTTTTCTGTGCGCCAGCGTAAATTAAACCGAATTTAGATACATCAATTTCTTCTGATAATATGTTAGAAGACATGTCTGCGATTAATGGAACATCACCTGTATCTGGGAACTCTGTATAAGCTGTTCCTTCTATTGTATTGTTGGTAGTAATATGAACATAGTCAGCTTCTGGATCAATCATGCTTCGATCTATCTTTGGTATGTAAGTGAAGTTCTCCTCCTCAGAAGAAGCTATGACGCGAATATCACCGAATTTCTTTGCTTCACTTATTGCTTTTTTAGACCATGATCCTGTGTTTATATAATCAGCTCTACCGTTTTTAACAAGTAAATTCATCGGTATCATCGCAAATTGTTGCGATGCACCACCTTGTAGAAATAGTACCTTATAATTATCAGGAATGGTCATCAATTGTCGCAAATGCTTTTCTGCCCCTGTAATAATATCCGTAAACAAAGCCGAACGGTGGCTTAACTCCATTACAGACATGCCAGAACTACGATAGCTCAATAATTCTGATTGCGCCTTCTCTAAAACTGGTAAAGGAAGCATTGACGGTCCAGCTGAAAAATTATACACTCTATTCATATCACCACACCCATCTATTTTTATCTATAAAATCCCAAACAATTTATCTAGTAGACTTATTCTATAAAAAGCAATTTAATCTTTGTGATCATTTTAACAGCATTCGTATTTACTTTCAACTTACAATATTCAAAAAATTAAGGTAATTATTTATCAATCCAAAAAACCCTTCATCCTTATCAATCTAGCATGTTATGATTAACAGTGGACTTGGATAGAATGACGGGAGGCAACAATCTTGGATACAATCATTTTTGATCTGGATGACACACTTTATGATCAAACATTACCTTTTAAAAAGGCAGTAGTTAAACAGTTTAAACAGACGTTTACGGATGAAGAGCATACTAAGCTTTACATAGCTAGTAGAAAATATAGTGATGCATTATTTCATAAAAGTATAACTGGCGAAGTAACTACCGTTGAATTACAAACATATCGAATCACTGAAGCTTGTAAGGAATTCGGCATTACGATTAGCTATCAAGAAGCAATTGAATTTCAAGCTACATATTTAGCGGAGCAAAAGAAAATCACTCTTTTTAAGGAAGTGGAAGAATTATTAGAGGCACTTTTTAAAGAGAAAAAGCAATTAGCTGTCCTTACCAATGGAGAGAAAGCACATCAAACAATGAAAATTAAACAACTCGGTTTATCAAAGTGGATTCCAGAAGATCATCTTTTTATTTCTGGGGAAATTGGACATGCAAAACCGGAATCAGAAGTATTTAACTATATTGAAGAAAAGCTACAATTAGACAAGGCAAAAACAATCTATATTGGGGATTCATTTGAAAATGATGTTGTAGGAGCAAAACAAGCTGGATGGCAATCGATTTGGTTAAATCACCGGCATAGGATGCCGACAACACTAGCGCAACCAGATAAAGTTATTTATCATGCGAAAGACCTTATAGAAGTATTTCGAAATGACTATTCACTAATAGATTAGTTTAATGATTAGAGATACATCTTGCATCTCTAATCATTCCCTATGACTTTACTCCTTCGTTCAAGTATTACTACATCTCGCCACTTACCATCCATTTTACTTATCCGTTCTTTTGTGCCAACTATTCTAAAGCCTGCTTTCTGATGAAGTTTTAAACTGGCACTATTCTCAGTAAAAACACCTGCTTCAAGTGTCCAAAATCCCGTCTTTTCACTTTCTTCGATAAGCGCATCCATCAACTTACTTCCAATCTTCTTACCCGTATAACCATTTTTTATATAAATACTTACTTCAGCAACACCTTGATACACGCAACGACTTGAAACTGGACTAAGTGCAACCCAACCAACTGCTTCATTATTAACTAGCGCTACTAAGCGACAAGTAGCAAGATGTCCCTTGTCCCATGCTTCCCAAGTTGGTGCTTTTGTTTCAAAAGTTGCATTACCTGTAGCAATTCCATCTTCATAGATTTGTTTTACTCGTTCCCAGTGCTCTTGTTGCATTTTACTAATCACTATTTCCATTTACACACCCTCTTCTCTTTTATTATCTTACTAAGATTATACACGTTTATTACTTACTTTCAGGCCATATCCTTTTAAATAATGTAAGCAAACGCGTATAATGATAAATGAAAGCGCAATCAAATTAGAAGAGGTGAATTTATTGAAAAAAGTAGTTATTACTGGTGGTAGTGGTTTACTAGGTCCTTCTGTTATCGAAGAGTTTATTAATAGTGGGTATAAGGTATTAAATGTTGATCATAAACTACCTGATAATCCAATTTGCGAAACAATTATTGCAGATTTAACAAATTTAGGTGAGGCATATGACGTATTGGTCGGTGCTGATGCAGTTGTACATTTAGCAGCTATTCCGAGAGCATACATGGCCCCAACTGATGTTACATTTCAGAATAATACAATGGCAACATTTAATATTTTAGAAGCAGCAGGGAACTTAGGTATTAAAAAGGCTGTTATTACATCAAGCGAATCTATTTATGGCATCGTTTTTTCAAAAAGCGGGTTAACACCACAATATGTTCCTATAGATGAAGAACATCCGACATTACCAGAAGATAGCTATGGTCTATCTAAAATAGTTAACGAAAAAACCGCTAAAATGATCCATAACCGAACAGGAATGCAGGTTGTCTCATTACGGATTGGAAACGTTATCGCAGCACCACATATGTATAAAAATTTCCCGGGGTTTATAGATAATCCTAAAGAACGTATAGCAATTCTATGGAGCTACATTGATGCCCGTGATGCAGCAATCGCTTATCGATTAGCAGTAGAAAAGAACGAACTTGGAACGGCAGTTTTAAATATCGCGGCAGATAACAGTAGTATGAATATAAAAAGTACTGATTTAATGAAGGAAGCTTTCCCTGGTGTAACCGATTTCCGTGAACCACTAACAGGTTATGAAACATTGTTAAGTAACAAAAAGGCAAAAGAAATCCTCGATTGGAAGCCTATTTATAATTGGCGCGATGAAGTGAAGAAATTATAAGGAATGTGACTGGTGATAATTTAGTTGCAATGAAAGAATATAAAAGATGATTTTTTTCGTATAAAATAAGTCCTTGTTTCTCATCTTATACCTAGAGGTGACGAAATGTTGAATCGATCAATAACAACAGCTTTATCTGGAATAGGTATCGCGCAATTTTTAAAAGTACCGTTAAATTATTTAGAAAACGGCAACTGGGACTGGACAAAGCTTTTTGGTACAGGGGATATGCCAAGTTCGCATTCCTCCGCCGTTACATCCCTCACTACATATGTAGCCTTGAAAAAGGGGGTGCCATCAATAGATTTTGGTGTTAGTACTGTCTTTGGTTTGATTGTCATGTACGATGCAATGGGGATTCGCTGGCAAACAGGAGAAATTGCAATTGCGGTAAATGACTTGAATGAACAATTGGATGATCTTTCATACGAACATTCTGGTGTTCGCCATGATAAAAGGGAGAAAGAATTAAAAGAAATGCTTGGACATTTACCAATTGAAGTAGCCGGAGGTGCTGTACTAGGAGTTGCCATCGGGGTATTAAGCTATTTAACCGAAACGAAAAAACAAGAAAAGCGTCAGACCTCTGAATAGGTTGTGACGCTTTCTTTCTAGTTAATTTGCGCTAAGAACTCCTCATAGCTAGCTATCGCATAATCCATTTTTTCATTTAGGACATGGTCAATAGTTTGTAATTCTGGATTCTCTTCAAAATAAGCAATCGACTCTCGTATCCCTTGCTCAAAGTTAGTTGTTGCTTTATAACCTGGAACGAAGGATTTTATTTTGCTATTATCAACAACATAACTAGTAGAAGCATCCCCAAATAACGGCGCCTTAAACTCCGGCATAAAAAGAGATATAGATTCTGAAGTCATATGGATGATCCTTGGTTTAACACCAACAACCTTACCCAAAACAGCAAGATATTGATCCCATGTTTTCACCTCATCAGAAGTGATATGAAAGGCTTCCCCAATTGTTTCGCTATTCCCTAATAAACCAACTAAACCCTTTGCAAAATCGGTATTGTGCGTGATTGTCCATAAGGAGCTTCCATCACCAGGTACGATAATCTTTTTCCCGTTTATAATCCGATCGATCAATGTCCACGGATGAACACCGCTTGTAACAGCAAAAGGGATACTAGTATTTCCATATGTCTGTGAAGGTCGGACAATTGTCATTGGAAAGCCATTTTCACGAAGTTCCTGTCTTAACCTATCTTCACAGGCTATTTTTTCACTAGCATATTTCCACCATGGATTATGCTGTGGCGTTGATTCGTCGACCATATAGTGAAGCGGAGGTCGCTGATATGTAGCGACAGTACTAATGAATATATACTGTTCTGTTTTTCCAGTAAAGTAAGCAATATCTCGCTCGATATCTGCCTCTGTAAACACGATCCAGTTAACAACAACATCAAAATGGTGCTCATCTAATAATGTATTCATTTCCTTTCGGTTATTAATATCACCATAAATCACTTTAGCTCCTTCTGGTACAAAAGAGTTTCGATTCCCTCTATTTAATAAGTAAAGATCCACACCTTCTTCCACAGCCAGCTTGGAAACTTCTTTACTAATAAGCCCCGTTCCTCCAATAAATAATACTTTCATTTAATCGCTTCCTCTCAAACAGTGTTTATCTACGCTCCTATTCTATCACTTTTTGTAAGCGATTACTCTGTTTGTGTGTTTAAAAAGACTGAATAGTATGTTTTTAATCTTTTTATAAGACTTTTTATTAAAAATAAGATATGATTGCTAGTAAACATACGTTGGATAGGGTGATGAAATGCGCTTAAAAAAACATACAGACTATGCCTTGCGCGTTTTAATGCTGGCTGGGTCAAAAGAGGATAATGCGTTAACAAATATTAAAGAAATAGCAGACACCTATTCTATATCTGTAGAACATGTCCGAAAAGTTGTTTTTCAGCTCAACAAATTAGGGTTTATTCAAACTAGTAGAGGCAGAAATGGTGGATTAAAACTTGCACAAGACCCACAAGATATTAACATTGGAAAGGTTGTACGGTTGATGGAGGATGACTTTGTCATTCTAGAATGTTTTAACAGGGAGACCAATCAATGTATCCTCAGTCCGGCTTGTAAGTTAAAACACGCATTAAATAAAGCACTACTAGCATTTTTACAAGTACTAGATGACTACACACTAGCAGATGTGATTGAAAACCAAGTAGATTTAAGAAGTCTAATGGACTTCAGTTAATTGCGATCTATATCATGGAAAAGATCTCTTTTTACAATTAAATGAAGTAATAACCAAAGCTATCTTCTCCCAAATTGAAGAGAGGCTTTTTTATTTACGTGCTCTTTTCTTGACATTAGCTTAACTATTAATTATGATGGTTTTCATGAACATTGACCAATCGGTTACCTAAAATGACCGTTCGTTTATATTAGGAGGGGTGACCAATCGCAAAAAAACAAGAGCTAAAACAAATTGCCATTAAGTTATTTGCTGATCAAGGTTATCATCATACTTCTATTCAGCAAATTGCTAAAACTGCCAATATTTCTAAGGGCGCCTTCTACAACCATTTTGATTCCAAAGATCAATTATTTATTGAATTAATGAAAAATAATCATGAAGAATTATATCAAAAATTGGATTCACTTCACTTATCTACTTCGTTAACTAAAAAAGAAGTATTCACGAAGAAGTTAGAAATTGAGTTAGAACAAATCCACCGAGATCGCTCCTTTTTGTTAATAATGTTCAAAGAGTTTCCACACAAAAATGACGATGTCATGTCTAAAATAAATGAGGATTTTCGTATACGTTTAATTAAACGACATAAAGATGAACTTTTAGAAGTCTATGGTGAACGAATCAAAGCAACGGTTTGGGATTTAACGACTATTCTTGAAGGTATGATGAAAGAGTATATCTCACTCATTGTCTTTCAAGGTATAACGATCTCTATTAAAAAGCTCACCAAATTTATCGTTGCCCATATGGATACACTTGCTGAATCAATAGTAAATATGGAACCAATTCTAAACGAGGAACTGTTATGTAACTCAAATCGAACAAGTCATGTTTCAATAGCTGAACAGCTAGATGATATGCTCTCGATGCTAAAGCCTAAAGTGGAGAGATTAACCATTTCTGATAACGAAAAAGAGAAGTTATTGGATTGCTTAACTAACCTTCGAAAAGAATGTCAACAAGAGGTCCCTGCTTTATATCTAATAGAAGCATTGTCCTTATATTTAAAGACACAACCTGAATTAGAGAAAAAAATATTACAATTCGAAAAGTTAGTTCATAACTTGATCGAGGGGGAGAAATAATTTATGTCACAAGCAATAAAGCAAGATAAAGTAGAAAATGAAAAAATGGGAGCAATGTTAGCAGTAATGTTAATTGGTGCCTTTGTCGGTATCTTAAATGAAACGTTACTTGCAACTGCATTACCTAGTATTATGGTTGATTTAGATGTAACACAAAACAAGGTCCAATGGCTCACCACTGCCTTTCTATTAACAAACGGAATTATGATACCCATTACCGCCTTTTTAATTGAGACTTTTTCAACAAGGAAATTGTTTTTAACCGCTTTTACTGTTTTTGGAATAGGTACAACAATTAGTGCGTTCGCTCACACGTTTCCGGTATTATTAGCAGGTCGGATCGTGCAGGCTACTGGTTCTGGAATTATGTTACCACTTATGATGACAGTAATTTTAACTGTTATTCCTAAGGCACGACGTGGAGCAGCAATGGGTATGGCTGGAGTTGTCATTTCCTTTGGACCAGCAATCGGACCAACTTTATCAGGATTATTATTACAATACTACTCATGGCGTTCACTTTTTTATGTCGTATTACCCATCGTTATTTTAACAATTATTTTAGCTATCTTTTCGGTTAAAAACGTTACGAAAGTTACCAAACCCAAAATTGATATTCTATCAATTTTGTTATCTTCATTTGGTTTTGGTGGATTATTATATGGATTCAGTACTGCTGGAGAAAAAGGTTGGTCTAGTGAGATTGTAGTTATTTCTATTATAGCTGGGGCAGTCATTCTTGGACTATTCATATGGAGACAATTAAAATTAAAGACACCGTTGTTGCAATTTAGAGTATTTAAATTTAACATCTTCACATTATCACTTATTATCACCATGATTGTAATGATGTCGATGATTGGTGCCGAAATGATTTTACCTATGTATATACAGACATTACGAGGTTTCTCTCCACTTGATTCAGGGTTAATGTTACTCCCTGGTGCAATTGTAATGGGAATTATGTCTCCTATTACCGGTATGCTATTTGATAAATATGATGCAAGAGTACTTGCTGTACCTGGATTAACTATCGTAGCAGTTACGACATTTGTTTTTACCAACCTTTCAATGGATACACCATTAGTATTCATATCAACCATTTATGCAATTCGTATGTTTGGACTTGCAATGGCTATGATGCCTGTTATGACAGCTGGCTTAAATCAAATTCCAGATAGTTGGCATGCACATGGTTCAGCGATGGCTAACACAATGCAACAAGTTGCTGGTTCTATTGGAACAGCCATATTGTTCACTATATTATCAACTGGTATTTCTAATTATGAACCTGACATGTCAGCATTGGCAGAACTATCACAGAGTGAGGCAAAGTTACAACTGGCTAATGACGCTATGCTAAATGGTTATAATAACGCATTTCTATTTGCTTCTATTTTAGCAATTTTAGGTGTTATCATTGCTTTATTTATCAATGAAAAAGCTAGCAAAGCAGCCAAGAAGTAAATAACAATATGTAGCACCCACATTGTTTTACACGAATTGTGGGTGCTTTTATCTATATATATTTTCAATTCGGGCAGTCGCTTTCCGCAGGCAAGTCTTTTTGATAGATCGAGTAACCGGAAATCAAACAACATAAGGAGCATTTTAACTAAAACGCTAACAAAACAAGCTTTAACTAAAGGAGATCTATATGTATAAAATCATTGGTTTATATTTGTTCGCACTTTTATTTTTAATAGCTGGAATTGGCCATTTTCTTATGGCTGACTTTTTCCTTTCTGCCTTACCAGAGTGGACCCCGTTTCCCTATACTGTAATATATTTGTCTGGAATGGTCGAAATTTTACTAGCATTATTTTTACTATATCCAAATACAAGAAGGAAGACCGGAGTTTTGGCAACAGTATTCTTACTACTAGTATTTCCTGTTAATATTTATATGGCATTAACAGCAGAGCAATATACTAGTATCCCATCACTTGCACTATGGATAAGACTACCAATCCAATTTGTGTTAATTTGGTGGGTGCTAGCCGTAACGAAAGATAGAAAACGATAATTAGATATTGTAATTTATAGTTGATCAATTTTCTTCTCAAATAATTGTATTATCATTTTCGATGTAGGGGGAATCTATATGTTTGAGACAATCGGCTATTTAGAACGTGGCAATAAGAAACAGCACCTTGCCTATGAAGCGATAAATAGTCTAAGAATTATCAGAAACTTATCGGAATATAACCCAATCTTATGTGGTACCTTGCCGATTGGAATTGATATGGAGGATTCTGACTTAGATATTATTATGAAAGTTTTTGACCCAAACAAGTTTGAGAAAAAGGTAAAGTCTTTATATGGCGATAAAGAAAAGTTTTTATTTAAAAAGTCCGTGATTAGGAATATCAACGTTTCAAAAGCGAATTTCTTTTTTCAAGGATTTGAATTTGAGTTATTTGGTCAACCTCAATACGTAAAAAAACAACATGCTTATCTACATATGGTAATTGAAGACTTCTTAATGACTAACCATCCCTCTATAAAAGAAAAAGTGATATTACTTAAACGAAAGGGATATAAAACGGAGCCTGCATTTTGTGAAGTTCTAGGATTAGAAGGGGACCCCTATGAAGCACTTATAAACTTTGGTAAAAATAACAAAATTATTTAATAGAGAATGCACGCGCTGTTTTGAGTTGAACAAGAATATCATTAAACTCTTATTATAACTTATTATTTATTCAAGACTCCCAGCAGGACCAAAGAATTCAAAATGTATTTCTTCTTCCTCAACATTCCACTCTTTTAATGCTCGATTAATGACGCGCATGAATCCTTCTGGACCGCAGAAGTAAAATGAAGCTTGGTTTGTTGGAATAATAGATTGAAGCCAAGGTAAATCTACATATCCTTCTTTATCAAACTGGTCATCTTCCAACGGATTATCGTATACTACATAACTACTTACGTTACTGAACTTATCTGTAATATCTTTGACCGCATCTCTTAAACCGTGCACATTACTATTTTGTGTAGCATGAATAAAATAAATTGGTCGATTCGGTTGTTCTGCAACAGCTGTTTCTAACATGCTAACTAAAGGTGTTAATCCAACACCACCACTAATTAAGACGAGTGGTTTCTCGCTTTCTACTAGAAAAAAGTCCCCTGAAGGCGCACTCAAAGGAAGCGTATCACCTTCTTCTACTGTATCATGCAAATATGTTGATACAACACCATCTGGATTTCCATCTATTCCAGCTTCACGTTTAACACTTATTCTAAAATAATTATCGTTGGATTTACTAGACAAACTATATTGGCGCAAGAAGTTATAAGGTGCGCCCTCTTTTTCTATCTTGACTGTTATGTATTGCCCTGCTTGATAAAATGGTATAGATCCATTGTCACTTGGTTTCAAATAAAACGAGGTGATAACATCACTTTCTTTTACCTTTTTGATTACATTAAAGTCACGATATCCCTTCCATCCTCCTATTTTTTCTTCGTTTTCCTTATACATATCAACCTCAACTTGAATAAATACATCAGCAATAACACCATATGCTTCTCCCCATGCATTTATAATATCGTCTGTTGCAGCATCACCAAGAACCTCTTTTATCGCAGCTAATAAATTTTCACCTACAATCGGATAATGTTCAGGTAAAATGTTCAGACTTCTATGTTTATGAGCAATTTGTTTAACTGCTGGCAAAATAGCTTCTAGATTGTCAATATGAACAGCTGCAGCATAAACAGCACCCGCTAATGCTTTTAATTGTTTTCCCTTTTGTTGATTCGTTTGATTGAATATGTTTTTTAATTCTGGATGGTTTTCAAAAAGTCGTTGATAAAATCGGCTCGTAATACTTTCACCATGAACTTCAAGCACTGGTACTGTTGATTTCACAATTCGTATTGTTTTTTCATCTAAGATAGGTTGGTCTTGAATTGTCATACTAACTCCCCTTTTATACTTTATTGTTTAAAAAGTGTATTTTAAATACATCTTTAATTGTAATGAAAAGTAATATATCGATTCAATAGCAAATCAACGAAAGTAATGACAATTGTGTTACAAACCTTTTTAAAGAACCTCTAAAGGAGCCTCAGCTTAATGCCAGGCTCCCTTAGATCACCCTATTGGTAGTAGTTTAGACAAAAATATCTAGCATTTTGGCGCATGAAACGCCTTTACTGTAATAAAATAAAGAAGGTTATTCGGGTTTTGCTTGTTGCTGTTGTTCTTGAGCCATTATAGAACTTTGTACTTGGCTAACTGCAGTTTGTGCCTGTGCAAGTTCAGTTTGCGCTTGTTTAATTGCTTCTTTTGACATCGCTTGATCTGACGATGACTTTTCAATAGCTTGTGTTAATAGTTCTTTCGTCAATGCTGCACTACCTTTTGCTTGATCTAATTGATTTACATCAATTTGTTGTGGCATAAAGACTCTCCTCAAAAAAATTATTTTATTACTCTGGATATGATTATTAATGGATATTTTTCACAGAAGTATAAATTAGTGGTGAACGGATATGAAGAAAGTGAATTGTGCAGTAAATCAAGAAATTATCAGTGAATTTTCTTGCATATTTAACATTGAATCTATAACCAAAATATTCGATCTATATATTTCCACATCATATAGTGAACATAATCTCCAAGCTCTTTGGCATAATAAACATGTACTTTGTTAAAATAAAATGCAATAAAAAAGCCCCTCAATGAGGGGCTTACATTTAACAACATACTTCTTCTTTTTCCATATCAATTAACTCAGCACAATACGCTCCTGATAGGATTTTCGGCTGTAGTTCTGTTATATACACTTGAATATCTTCACGTTGGTTTTCTATATCAGTTAAGTTAAAGTAAACAAATCCATCCTCACTATGAAGAACAGTTAATAGTATTTCATCTTCAACCTTTGTTGTTGCTACAAGTCTACACGTTTCACATTTTGGTGCCATTTCAAATGAGATCGTAATCTCCTCCTGATAGTTGTTTTATAGAATTTTTTCAATCGCACTGTTAAAAATTCTAACATAGTATTTAGTACAAATAAAATGAGATTAGACCTGTAGAGCTTGCATATACGCTTATTTAAAACAGTGCAAAATGAATAAAACATCGATTCTTATAAATGATCAAAAATGCGCTAGTTTATAAGCAGTTGCTTAAAAATAACATCTTAGGAAAAACAGATGGCAAATTACGAAGCCAATATATACTTTTTAAACACCAAATTGGGCCGAGACAAATAAATTATAGTGTATATCAATTAATACTATTTATCATATGTCTCTAGTAAAAAGTTATAAAACAACTCTTCTGTCGGGAGTAACTTTCGTTGTGTTGGATAGATTACACCGACAGTTCTAGATAGATTTGAGTTACTTAATGGAACCATTATTGTTGATTGTGGTGTATTATCAATCAATGTCATTTCAGGCATTAACGCTACACCTAAACCAGCTGAAACTAGTCCTTTTAAAGCGTCAATATCTTTCCCTTCAAATGCAATTTTAGGTGAAAATCCTACTTTATTACACGCCTCGATAACCTGATCATGAAACACAAAACCTTCTGGAAGAACGACGAACGAATCATCTTTTAATTCTTCTAACTTGATAGATGTTCTATTTGCTAATGCGTGGTGAATAGGTACGAGTGCTATTATATTTTCTGTGAATAAAGTAGTCCCACTTATTCTTGTTTCCTGCTCCTTTAACGGCATCGGTGCAATCATTGCAAGATTGAAATCACCATGTACAACCCCATTTATTAAATCATAATAGAGCGCATTACTCATTTGAAATTTAGCCTCTGGATATCGCATACGAAAGGCATAGATAACCGATGGTAATGTATGGGCTGCCATACTGATTGGAAAGGCAATTCTAACAGTTCCACTTTCTGGATTCAGGTATTCTTTTACTTCTCTTTTTGCCTCTTCCATCATGTTTGTCGTTTTTATCATTCGCATTAAAAATATTTTACCTATTGGCGTTAATTTAACTCTTCTTCCATCACGTATAAAAAGATCTATCCCTAGCTCAGCTTCTAAATTAGATATCTGTCTACTAACGGAAGATTGTGCGACATGTAGTGCATCGGCAGCTTCTGTCATATGTTCTCTTTTAGCAACTTCCATGAAATAGTTGATTTGACGCATCTCCATAGATAACACCTCCAACAATCAATGCGTTAAACGCATTAACTTAATCGTTTCTTTATATTGTAACTATCAATCAATTAATTATAAAATTAATTGACAGTAAAAAGCAATTTACTGAATTTTAAAATAGTAATAGGAGCTGATTTATATCAAAGTAATTGAAAAAGTTGATGAAACCCAAATTCAAATCGTAAAGGATTACGTTAATCATAAATTTAAAATTGTCGAAGAGCGCAATGCAGGTGAATTAGAGTTCCAACAAGCTGTTAAAGAAGTCTTTGATTCATTAGTACCTGTACTTGTTAAAAATCCAGTATATATTAAACAGGGAATTCTAGAAAGAATAGTAGAGCCGGAACGATTAATTCACTTTAGAGTCCCATGGGTGGACGATGAGGGAAACGTAAAAGTAAATCGAGGATTTCGTGTTCAATTCAATAGCGCAATCGGTCCATATAAAGGTGGATTACGATTTCACCCTTCAGTAAACGCTAGCATTATTAAGTTTTTAGGATTTGAACAAATATTAAAAAACTCTTTAACTGGTCAACCAATCGGTGGCGGTAAAGGCGGTTCTGATTTTGATCCAAAAGGTAAATCAGATTTAGAAATTATGCGCTTCTGTCAAAGTTTCATGACAGAGCTAAGTAAACATATCGGACCAGATACTGACGTACCAGCTGGTGATATAGGTGTTGGAGCGAGAGAAATTGGTTATATGTTTGGTCAATACAAAAAATTACGCGGTGCTTACGAGGCTGGTGTTTTAACCGGGAAGGGCATCAATTATGGTGGAAGCTTAGGCCGAACAGAAGCAACAGGATATGGCTTGGTTTATTTTGTCGACGAAATGTTAAAAGGTAAAGGATTAAGCTTTAACAATAACACTGTTGTTATATCTGGTTCAGGTAATGTATCAATTTATGCTATGCAAAAAGCAATACAATTAGGTGCAAAAGTTGTTGCATGTAGTGATTCAAGTGGCTATATATATCACAAGAGTGGTATAAATCTAGATACGGTCAAGCAATTAAAAGAAGTCGAAAGCAAGAGAATATCCGAATATGTTGCCATTCATCCGGACGCTATCTATGTAGAGGGATGCGCAGGAATTTGGTCACTTCCATGTGATATTGCTTTACCATGTGCAACACAAAATGAACTTGATAAAGAGGCAGCGAATCTCCTACTATCAAATGGTGTAAAAGCGGTTGGAGAAGGTGCAAATATGCCTTCCACACAAGAAGCAATTGATCTATTTATTGATCAAGGCGTTCTATTTGGACCTGCTAAAGCTGCAAATGCTGGTGGTGTTTCTGTATCCGCATTAGAAATGGCACAAAATAGTGCCAGATTAGCTTGGACAGCACAAGAAGTCGATACGAAATTGCAAGAAATAATGAAAAACATCTATCGTGAATGCGTTAAATCTTCAGAAGAATATGGTGCTCCAGGTAATCTCGTTGTTGGTGCCAACATAGCTGGATTTGTTAAAGTAGCCGATGCAATGGTTTCACAAGGGGTAGTATAAAATAACCGTATCGATAATAAAAAAGATGATTCCTATTACGCAGGAATCATCTTTTTTACTTTTATTTATTTTTTAAAAATCCCAAATGGCTTTCCTATCGGTAAGAATACATATCCAAAATGTTTGTTTAACACGATTGCACCTGCACCGTAGAAGGATAGTAAGGCAATACACATTTCTGATACTGCAGCTAACATATGTGTCACCTCATACATAACACCAAATGTACTTAAAGATAAGCCGATAAATAAGAAGTCTATAAAGACGAAGATAAAGAATAGAACTTTATGTGTTTCCATAGCTCCAATTGTCAAAAAGAGACATAGGATTAAATAACCTATAAATGCGAACCCAAATTGTTTAGGATCTGCATTTGCTGCCAATGTTTCTCCGAATACACCTAATTGCATTAGCCACGTTGTGCCGACACCAAACCAAAATAGGCCAAATGCGCCAAATGCCGTAGTTCCAAAAATATTATTATGCTTGGCATCTTGAACAGCAGCAAATAATTGTGCTAGTCCACCTAAGAAAAATGCCCAAGGTAAAATCAATGCTAGTCCTTCTGTTAATCCTAATTTCTGCGATGATGCTACAAACGTTACCATTGCAAGACCAAATAGGCCAAGGGCAGATGGATCTGCTGTTGCGATTTTTACTTCTGTCAATTTCTGAGTCTCCATTGTATCCTCCTTAAAATAAAACATACTTTAGTAATTTACCGAATAAAGACTGTTGTGTCAATCCCTAATTAGTTTTTGCATTATTAAATCTGGTTACTTTAGCTATCCGATAGTTCAACAGAAGGACGCCATCTCTTTGAGAGCTCTGTAATATGATGTGGCGTTGTTCTACAACACCCACCAATTATACGTGCTCCAGCTTTAAACCACTCTTCCGATTTCACATCAAATCTATCAGCTGACTTCAGTCCATGCCATTTGTTTGTTTTCGGATCGTAGGTTTCACCAGAGTTTGGATAAACAACAATTGGTTTTTTTGTGTATGAAGCTATGTTCGTGATTGCTTCTGTAGTAATAGAAACTGGCAAACAGTTCATACCAATTGCGACTATTTGCTTATTCTCCTCTAGCACATTTACACATTCCTCTAACAAACTGCCATCACTGATTTCTTTTTCATTTTTCACAGTAAAAGTTAACCATGCATATGTATGTGGAAACTCTGTTACTAAGCGGCTTATTACTTTTGCTTCTTGTAGAGATGGTATTGTTTCAAATGCTATTAGGTCAGCTCCCGCTTCAATTAGTGCATGCATCCTAGCCCGATGAAATATTTCTAATGTTTCATCTGTCACACCGTAATTACCAACATACTCCGATCCATCTGCAAGGAATGCCCCATATGGTCCAACGGAGGCTGCAACAAGTGGTTTCGGTCGTTTCTTTTGCGCTCCTTCTTCTCGCCAAAAGTTATCTCTGGCTCTTCTTGCAAGGTAAACTGTTTTCTTTATTAACTCCAGTGCGTCATATTCATCTATCCCACGCTTTACAAAGGCATCAACCGTTGCCTGATAGCTTGCTGTTATTGCGCAATCCGCTCCTGCATGAAAATAATCAAGGTGGACTTGATAAATTAACTCAGGGTTCTCAAGTAGTACACGTGCAGACCATAGCGGATCATCTAGATTACAGCCACGTATTTCAAGCTCTGTTGCTAAAGCACCATCTAAAATCATTATCTCGTGATCTTGGAGAATCGCCTCAATTGGATTATTAATCAACATCCAGCATACCTCTTTTCTATCTATTACTAGTCTCTAATATATTTTGCATTTTATCCGTATATCCGATTTATAGTCAAAATGTTAAATAGTTACCTTTACAACTAAAACTATTAGTTCTTTTATTTTAATTTTTTCATACAAAAATGATCTATACGTTTGCCGTATATATCATTGAATTCCACTTTAAAAACGGAGAGGCTTTTTAGCTACCTCTCCTTTTATTTTACTTTTATATACTCAACAGTTCTCTAATATCGTCTTCCGATATACTCGATAGCATCGTATCACCTGGTTGAATAACTTTTTCAATCAGTTCTTTTTTGCGCTGTTGAAGCTTTTCAATTTTTTCCTCAATTGTTCCTTTGGTTATTAAACGAATGACTTGCACAACATTCTTTTGTCCCATACGATGAGCCCTTCCTGCAGCTTGATCTTCCACAGCAGGATTCCACCATAGGTCATACAAGATTACCGTGTCTGCACCAGTTAAGTTTAGTCCAGTTCCACCAGCCTTTAACGAGATAAGAAATATATCATTCTCACCTTGGTTAAATCGTTCAACCATCTCAACCCGTTCTTTAGAAGGTGTGTGGCCATCAATATAAAAGAAGCCAATCCCTTGTCTCGTAAGCTCTTCCCTTATAATGTGAAGCATACTAGTGAATTGAGAGAAAATTAACATCCGCTTTTTATTCTCTAAGGCATTACCTACAATGTCTATTAATTGTTCCAATTTACCCGATGAACCTTGGTAATTCTCGATAAATAAAGATGGATGACAACATAATTGCCGTAGACGTGTCAAACCAGCTAATATTTTAATCCGACTCTTATTTAATCCTTCATCCATTAGTGATTGCTTTGTTTCCCTTTGGATTCTTTCTAAATAAGCGAGATACAATTCTTTTTGTTCCACAGTTAACTCAGATACATGTGTGGATTCAATTTTGTCAGGAAGCTCTTTTAAAACATCCTTCTTTAAACGTCTTAATATAAATGGACGTGACATTTTGGAGATCTTTTCTGGTGAAAGTTTACGAAACAATGCATGCGTCGGGAAAAATCCTGGCAAAATCGCCTCGAAGATTGCCCACAGTTCATCTAAAGAGTTTTCAATTGGTGTACCACTTAAAGCAAAACGTTTATGTGCACGAATAGTTCGAACTGCTTTGGATGTTTTGGTTGCAGCATTTTTAACTGCTTGTGCCTCATCTAAGAAAAAAGAGCTAAATTGAACATCTTTATACCAATCAAGATCATGTCTTAACATGGGATAAGACGTGATAAAAACATCCGGCGCAACTTTTCTCTCCAAAATTGCTGCACGCTCAATCGGTGTCCCGATCACCACTTCTACATCAAGATCAGGAGCAAACTTGTCGAATTCCATTTTCCAATTGTAAACAAGTGAGGCTGGCGCTACAATTAAAGCTGGGTTTGTTTCTTTTAACTCTTCTTTTTCAGATAGCAAGAAAGCGATCCCTTGAACGGTTTTACCTAAGCCCATATCATCTGCAAGAATACCACCTAACGAATAGTGTGCTAAAGTTTTTAACCACTGAAATCCGATTTCCTGGTAATCTCTAAGTTCTGCTTGTAAGTTCGCTGGAATTTCAAAGTCTAATTCATCCGGATTTTTTAATGTTTGGATAAGGTGACGGAACTGTTTCCCAATTCGTACCTTATTCTTGTTTCCTTCATTGATAATATCGTCAACTTGCAAAGCGCGATAAACTGGAAGTTGTAAGGAACCTGACCGAATATCCGTTTCATTTGTATTTAATTCAGAATACAGCTGTCTTATATGTTGAAACTGTTCATTACCCTCTATTGAGACGAATATTCCATTTGGAAGACGATAGTAGTTTTTCTTTTCAATGACAGAGTCTAAAATATTTTGAATATGTTCTTGTCCGATGTCCTTCATATCAAAACTAACTTCAAGTAAGCTTCCATCACGATTAAAATCAAATGTTGTCTCTGGTGCTTGGCTTTCTGGTAAAAGAAGGTCCTTTACTGCATTTGTTAGGAATATATCTGCTTTATCCTCTAGGAAAGGAACGGATCGGTATAGAAAATTATAAATTTCCTCTTCACCTTCGACATAGAGTTTTTTTCCATTATATTTTAATAACGCACTTTCTATAACAGACATAATTTGTTGCTCTTTCCGTGTATCTCGAATCATTAATTCCTTTGTTTCATCCATATCTGGTTCAGTCTCATTAAATGGATTAATTATTTTATCACCATAGTGATATTCTAAGTCTACTAGTAAAGTATCTTCTTCTCGATCAATTAATAGTTTCGTTTTTAATGGGTATTGGATAATTTGATTCGAAATTTGGTCTGCAATCTCTATCTGACCTACCTTTTTCATTTCAGGTATTACAATAGATAGAAAGGACTCAATCTGATCAGAAGAGATCGTAATATATTGTTCTTCATTTACGGTCGGTACAGTTGGAAGCAATCCAGAAGAAATCTCTAATAAGATATTTTGTTGCTCGGTAGTTAACTTATAAAGATAATTGTCCTTTAAGACATAATTGTAAAGCTCAAAAAACGACATATCTATCATTTCCGTAATATCTAAATGAAATTCTTCCTCTGCACCTTTATCCAACTTGAAATGAAATGGTAGATCTTTATCAATAAGCTCTATCTGGTTATAGACTTGATCCCCATTCTCAAATGTGTATGTAGTATGTAGTATTTTTGACAAAAATTCATCCACAACCATTGGCGGAATATATACAACACGGTCTTCTTTTCGATAGGAAAAATAGGGATCCATATAAGCTTCTTCGTTTCGACTTACATCTATTAATAAATGGATCAAATCTAAATCTTCTTGTTTAAAAACTTGTTCCATTGGTTCATACGTATAGTTATCGGTAAAATAATAATTTCTTTGTTGCTCAACAGCTTTTAGAAACTGTTTCAAATCTTTCACAACATAGGTTCGTTTTATACCTATTTTTAATTCCAGTGTCCATAAACTTGATGATCGGTACATTGTTTTCACAATAAACTCAACATGCACCTGATGCTTGTTTATATGTTCTTGCGTATAGCCTTCTGATTGATAAAAGTTTGAAAAGGTATTAATAAAGTGGTTAACCATCTTCTGTTGTACCCTTTTTTGTTTGTTTTCATCAGGCAGATAACTGCGATTCCCCTGTCTTCTTTCTATTTCTAATAGGCAAGCAACGATATGTTTACATTCGCCATATTCCGAAGAGGCTAAACACTCACACTCATACGCCATATCGTTTTCGTTTAGCTGAATACTAACAGCATATTCATCACTTCCAACAATTTTGCCGTGCCATTTATTCTGGTTTTTTTCATAATAGAGATGTCGAATATGTCCGTTATTAAAATAGGCTTGTCCTTGACGGTAAATCGGTTCAGAAAATGATTCTTGTATCTTGTTTTTTAAAATAGGAAAACTTCTCATATTTCATCAACTTTCTGTTCTCTAAATTTTTGCTTATCCCTTCATTATACACACGTTATGGAAATTTATAGTCAAAACAAAGAAAAAGGTTATACAATAATTACTATTTATATATGTTGCATAGATGGTCAGTGATTTAAATGCTCAGCTTTAAGTCTAACTCTTACCTTCTTTTCATTTAAACCTAACCATTCAATTGTTTTGCCGCTAAAAATCGTATGCGATAAGCATTCATTGCTGTCTCACCTAACGTGTCAAAGAGATTGTGATTCGCATATGCCCCGACAATTGCTCCAAAACCTGGAATCAGTTGCAACAATTTAACTAAATCAATATAGTCTCGATACTCTTGTTGAAAAACTTGCCAATCCATATCAACGAGCGTTTCTTTTTTTTCTTCCCAATTCTCAATAATAGCGAGCGTTTCTCTACGCTTATCATCACTAGAAAAAGCCAATTGAAAGACATGGAGTATGAATAAACGTTCTTCATACTTATTCGCATCATATCCATAAACGGCAGCAGCATCAAATAGAAACTTCATTTTAATTGACAATAACAAAGGAAAATCAGCGAGACCTAAAAAGATACCACCAGCACCCGTACCAGCACCTTCAACCACCGCTGTTTTTCGATAAGTAATAAGTTTTTCCTTTAAAAGTTCATCCCGTTCATACAGACTTTTATCATTTAATTGTTTTTTATTCGTAATCATATTGGAACCAACTAAAGTTGCCTTAACCATATTCTTAATACTATTGGTAATAATCTTATGCGCCTTTTCTGGAATCAACCCATTTATTTTTGTTTGGGCTTTTTTTGATAGTTGATTAAATAGACCTGAACGCTTCAATACCTTACTACGCCAAATAATTAAATCCTCACGTACCTTTTCTTGATATTCCATCTTAATATGCCACTCCTTTTTACGCACTATTTTAATACGTTTCAAGTAAAAAATGAGTCGACTTTCATTTTAACACGCTTAGCTATTTATCAATTTTACACATTGCATTTTTAATTAGCCTTTTTGAACGATAATAACTATAAATTCCGATCACCAAAATCATAACTCCAAAAAATATTGCGCTATATGCTATAATTTCTAACTTTACATTCTGATCAAAGAATTCGATAAGTGCTGCTGCAGTTGCAAAGAATGCCAATGATGTACGGATAAAGGCTAGTATCGTTCGATCATTAGCTAGTTTTGTTCTTTCCATAGCAAGTAAATCACCTACAGAAGCTACATTTTTCAACGAATCATTACTTCCACCCATTTTAACTACACCTCACTTAAAAAATATCTATCTTAATAATTATTGCCATCATAGGGTAACTCCATTCCCTACAGCAATTTTAATTGTCTTTATTTAACTTATGAACCTCTAGCATTAATTGCTTCATTTCTTTTATATCCTGCTTCATTTCTTGATTTTCTTCATATAAACGTTCGAGCTGTTTATCACGATTACTATCATCCTCTTGACCTAAATAACTTAGGATAACAGCTACAACAAGATTTAATATAACCAACGCACCAATGATGATAAAGGATACAAAGTAAGTCCAAGCCCATGGCATTTCATTAACGATTGGTCTAGCAACCTGGCTTGCCCATGATTCAAATGTAACAACTTGTAATAATGTAAAAAGCGATTCATGGAAGCTACCGAAAAATTCTGCTGGAAGCACTTCACTATATAATGTTGTTCCTATAATCGCGTATATCGAAAAAATCAAAAAAGATAACCCTAAAATCCCCGTTAAGGCAGGAATCGATTTCATTAAAGCGTCAACTATTTTTCGTAAAGCCGGTATGGCAGGAATCATTCTTAATAAACGTAATACCCTTAATAATCTAATTACACTTACGAAATTGGTTGCATAGAAAAGTAAACTTGCTGCCACAATTAAGAAGTCAAATATGTTCCAACCTTTAGAGAAGTAACCCTTAACACCAAGCCCAGCTACTTTTAAGACTAATTCTATGACAAAGATCCAAACGATTACTCTATCTAAGAGTTGGAGTAGATCATTACCCCTAAAGTATGTCTCAGCTATTATAACAAGTCCGTTAAATACAATAATACCAATTATGATCGCTTGGAAGCTCTTACTATCTACCAACTGTTTTAATTTACTTCGAAGCAGATTATTCATCATTTTATCACCCTCATTTCACATATATTTAATGATGATGCTCTGTTTCCTCACTCGCCGGGCTTTCTTCTAACGAATCTAACATAGCATCTGTAAGTGTCCCTACTATTAATTGCCTTCGCGGTGTAATAATAGATTCATTATTTTCTGCGTGTACTTCTAAATAATAGAGACCATCCTGTTTAAAACTGACCGTTCTTCTATATATTCCCTTTCCGATTTCTATAGCTTCTTCCATCGAGGCTATTATAGTAGCATTTTTGTCGGTAATTTCAAAATGGACAAGGTCCGCACTCTCGACTACTTGATCATTTTGGGTTAATAGTACTTCCATTATAACCTCATCACCTACCGAGATAGTTGTAGGGAGATGAAATTCTATTTCTAATGGCTCCTCTTTTAAATATAAATTCTCCGCATCGCTGCGAACGGAACAAGCACTAATCATTAAAATACTAATGAGCAAAATTGAATTCCTTTGAAGATTTTTCAGAACAAACACCACCTTTTCAAGTCATTTATGCATTAAAGTATTTTTTTAGACGAGCTATTCTTTGAATAATAAGCCAATCTATTAACCAAACGAGAATGATAGATATACCAACAAGTGGGAAAACCACTCCCAATAACACCATTACTGGTAAAAATGTTTTCTTTCTTCTTATCAAAGGTGCAGCAGGGGCACCCAAACCCTTTTCTGGTTTTCGCTTCCACCATAAATAGATACCACTAATCACTACAAAAACGACACCTAAACAAATGAAAAGACTAATTAGTTGGTTTATTAAACCGAACTGGGAACCTTTGTGAAGGGTAATTCCTAATGCTACTACCTTACCAATAAATCCATAGTTATCATATCGATAATCAGCTAGGATTGCTCCCGTATATTGATCAATATGCATCGTTGCTTCATCTTGGGCTTTTGGTGGAAATACAGAGAGGGTATACACGCCCTCCTCATCTTGTGGAATATATACGGCGTATGTAGGATAAATATTTTCTTCTTCTGCGATTTCTACAACTCTATCAATCGATAGCGGAAGCACCGCTTGTATACTTGAAACTGGTACATCTAGATTCTCAGCTGCCCATGGTACTTCTACTACATTTTCCGTTTCTATATTTGACGCTGGTACTTCACCAACCCAAATAGAAGGTGGATAGCCTTCACCTGTATTTGTAATAATAGACTGAAAGTTTTCTCCCCAAAAACCTGACCAAGGTAGGCCTGTCATAATCAAGAATAGCAAGCCGCCAGTTAACCAAAAGGCAGGCACAACATGTAAATCTCTTCGCAATATTTTTTTACCTTTATTAAAACGTGGGAAAAATATACCGGTTAAATTCTTTCTTTTTTTCGGGAACCACAAATAAAAGCCAGTTACAATTAGCACAATAGCCCAGCAAGCAGCTAATTCTACCAAGCGATCTCCCCATGTCCCAGCCATCAATTCACCGTGTATTTCTTCTATTTTATCCATAATTCGATCATCATTATTTAATTCACCAATTGTTTTTCCTGTGTAAGGATTTATGAATACTGTTAAGGATTCATTATTCAAATTGATTGTCACTTCACTCGACCTTCTATCATCTTCACCAGGACGATACTGCGTGACAACCGCATCTGGATACAAGTCCTTTACTTCTTCAATTTGTAAAGAAGGAGCTACTTCTTCTCCTTCTGGCACTACTTCATAATAATCCTGATAAATAACAGCTTCAATCTCAGCTTTAAACAAATAAATCGAACCTGTTATAGCTAGTAAAACTAGAATAGGAGCAAAAATAATACCAGCATAAAAGTGCCATCTCCAGATAGTTTTATATAGACCTTTATCGGTTTTTCTTCCTATTTGCTTTTTTTGTGCATCTATTCTTTTATCTATTCTCATTTTTATTCTCCCTTTTTTATTGCTAACCAATTATAAACGGTTCTATCAAAAACGGCAAAACTAGCCAAGGGTTTATATGATAGTCTTTCATTTGTAAACGATTTACATTGTTCAATAAGCCATATTTATTATATACTATACTAAATACTAGGCATGCACAGAAAAGGATGATATTTTAAAATTGACTCATACAGAATCGACACATTTTAAGCACGAAGACATAACTATCTTAGATAAATATTTAGATGTAATTCCTATGTTTCATACTATGTTCCCAAAAATGGCAATCGGTGTAACAAACCTAGAAGAATGGCTTGCTTATTATCCAGGCGAAAAAGTCGATTTAGGTGTTAAAAAAGGACAAAAGATTGATCCAAATGAACCTTTAGCAGATTGCTTGAAAAATAATAAAGTAATTAAAGATGTTATCCCTGAAGACTTTTATGGCTTTCATTTCACGGGAATGGCGAATCCAATATTAGAAAATGGGAAAGTAATAGGGGCCATTGCAATTCAAGTACAAGAGCAAAACGAAAGAGAGTTACGAAAAATATCAGAGCAAATCGTCACATCATTAACGCAGGCAAATGATCGTGTAACAACTATATCGCAAAGCGCTAATGGACTGTCTGAGCTAAGTAATACGCTGCTCAATCAGTCTAATCATACAAACGAAGAAATGAAGAAAACAGGAGAAGTAATAAATTTTATTAATAAAATTGCTTCTCAAACCAATCTACTAGGTGTAAATGCAGCAATTGAAGCAGCACATGCAGGTGACAAGGGGAATGGTTTTGGAATTATCGCGAAAGAAATTCGCAAGTTATCAGAAGAAACGATCACTTCGACAGAAAAGATTAAAAATGTTCTAGAAAATACGCAAAAATCAGTAGATGAAATTACCGTTTCTATTGATAAAATGGTAGCATTCGGGAAAAATCAAGCTAACTCAACGACAGAAATTTCTGCTTTCATTGATGAAATTGAAGCAATGAGTAAAAAGCTTAATAAATACGCATCTGATTTATAAAAAACGGATAGGATTAAAGTCTAGATTACTAGATTTTAATCCTATCCATTTATTTTAGGTTGTTTTTGCGAACTACTTAAGTTCATAATAATTAAAGTACACTGATATAATCAAACCAATAAAAGAACCCTTTAGCTACATATTGTAACTAAAGGGTTCTTTTACTTTACTAGTATTAATTCGCTTGATTCTTTCTTCTTCGTAGTACAAGAAGACTACCAAAACCAATGATTAATAATGCTCCACCTAACACTAACCAATTGTACTGATTTGTTGCAGTTTCTGGTAACTTCTCACCATTAACTTCAGCTTCGTCAGACTCTTCGCTTGTCACTGGGTCTGTTTCTTCTACTGTATTATTTTCTTCGCTATCGTCACCTTCAGTCTCCTCTGTTACTGGAGTTGTTGGCTCAACTGGTTCTTTTGGTTGCTCTGGCTGCTCTGTCTCTTCTACCTGTAGTTCCTCCAACCCATCAATTCCAGCCTGTAATGCCGTTAATGCTTCAGTCAATGTTTCCTCTGAATCAATCGATTCAAGCGCTTGTTCCGCTTCTGTAATCGCTGCTTGTAACGATGCAAAAGAGGCTTCCGTATAACCGTCCGCATTTATTTCTTTTGCAGTATCGATTAATGCTTCTAGCTCCGTTGTATCGATTTCTGGTTCTGGTTCTGGCTCTACCACTTCCAGTCCATCAATGGCAGCTTGTAATGCTGTTATAGCTGCAGTTAATGTTTCCTCTGAATCAATGGTTTCAAGTGCTTGTTCCGCTTCTGTGATTGCTAATTGCAAATTATCAAATGATGTTTCCGTATAATCTACACTAGCATATTCTTTTGCTGTCTCAATTAATGTTTCCAATTCTGTTACATCTACTTCTGAAGCAGGTGTTATTTCAAAGACACCATAAATACTAAAGTGTGTTACTTCTGCAACTACCTCACCTGTTTCTGAATCATAGGAGATTGGCGTGATCTCTTCTTCTTTCACATCATCTTCGTTTATATAGACAACTTTTACATTTTCCCAATCGGTTACTTTCGTTGGATCAACAGTAAAGGTTAATGATACTGGCGTCTCCAAACTAATATCCTCATCACCTGAAGTTAATGTAAAGTCATACAAGGTACTTAAAGCGTCCGCATGCGTAACGTTTGTCATACCTGATATCGTACCAAAACTAAATGTAACATCTTCACCCGTTTTTAAAAGCTCGATCGGGAATGATGCTTTGACATTATTATAGACCATTTCAATTGAAGTTCCTTCTTCTAAATTTTCAAGAACTTCTTTTGTCAAAACTGTAACTTTTTCATTTAAATTCGTTTTATAAACATTATCGGTAAATTCTAAATCCCCAATATCACTTATTGTTACTGGTTCTATTTCTGCAGGTGTAAGACCCTCAACTGCTGTTTGTAATGCTGTTATAGCTGTAGCAACGGTATCTTCTGAATCAATCGATTCAAGCGTTTCTTTCGCTTGTTTAATTGCTTCTTGTAATGCTGAAAACGTATCTTCCGTATAACCATCAGCCTGTATTTCTTTTGCCTTTTCAATTAATACTTCTAACTCAGTTACATCAATTTCAGGTTCTGGCTCTTCTTCCACCTGTTCTACCAGTACATCAATTGCCCCTTGCAAGGCATTTATTGCTGCAACTAAAGACTCCTGTGAATCAATCGATCCAAGTGCCTCTTCCGCTCCTGTTATTGCTACTTGTAAATCAGCAAATGACGCTTCTGTATAGTCTTCCTCAGATAACTCTTTTGCTGTTTCAATTAATGTTTCTAATTCGATTGTATCAATTTCTGGTTCTGGCTCTTGTCCAGGTTCTTCATATTCCCCTATAACAAGATCATAATAAGCTTTAATCTCATTTTTAGATATAGCTGTTTCGCCGTATATACGCAGATCATCCATTAAACCTTTGTATGGTGCATCCCAATAGTTAACACCTAAGCCAAAGCTTGCATCTGAGGCGCTAAACACATCAGGGAAGTCCGTACCAGCAAATGCTTCCTCACCATTGATATATACAACAATCTCTCCATTATCAACAGTAAAAGCTACATGTGTCCATGCGTTAGTTGGGATCGTTTCACCGATTGATGCATTATAACGTCCACCACTACTATCAGCCATTAGATTGGTGTTTTTTTCCTCACCATCAATTGGGCTAATCGGAACAAAACTAACCCATTCACTGTTTGTTTTTGTGCCAAAGAATGTTGTGGTATAGTCATTTATTTCATCTGGATTTAACCACATGGATACAGAATACGTATCCGTATCAATTAAACCATTTGGTAACCTTATACCAGATTCGCCATTGAATAATGCAGCTTGACCATTTATACCACTATCAAAGGAAATGCTCCCACCCGTATTATCAATAAGATCACCTGTAATAGTTCCTGCTTCTAAATTCCCTGTTTCTTCTTCTAAATTATCATCAAACTTATAGTTAGCTGTTAACCCATTTGGATTTTGATAAAGTTCGTTTACATCAGTTTCTAAAAGAGCCACTCCGTCATAAATACGAACCTCATCCATTAAACCTTTAAATGGTGTATCCCAGTAGTTAACACCAAGACCAAAGACTGCATCTATCGATGTAAATATATCTGGGAATTCATCACCCGTGAATTGTGGTTCACCATTAATATAAAATACAATATTTCCTGCTTCAACCGTCAAAGCTACATGTGTCCACTCGTTAGCAGGAATATTTGTGCTCGGTACTGCATCATACCAATCAGCTCCATTATGCGCCCATAACTCCGTATTTCCATCAGATGGCCCACTTGGCACAAGACTAATCCAGTTGTTCTCTGTCCTCGCACCAAAAAATGTAGTTGTATACTGTGTAATTTCTTCTGGTTTCATCCATAATGATACAGTATACGTATCACTCGAAACTAAACCATCCGCTAAGCGTAAGCCCGATTCACCATCAAACTTTGCTGCCTGACCAACCACACCATCTTCAAATGTAATCGATCCACCATCATTATTAATTCTGTTACCCGTTACTGTGGCATCTTCTTGTTTGCCAGATTGATCTTTCAAATTATCACTAAAGTTGTAATAAGCAGATAAGCCACCTTCAGCCTCAGCTAAAACAGTAGTAGTAATCGACAATGTTTCAGTAACATCTCCTAATGTAATCGTCGCCTTAAGCTCCACAGGCGCGTCTTCCATACCAAATCTTGGTCGCACAACAGTCCCATCATTCGCTAGTACGTCAGGTGCTGAAGACTCCCATGAAATTTGTGTTCCTCTTGTTGCTACAGTTTGAAGTGATACGTCACTAATGACAGTAGTTGGAATCGCGTTACTTAATTCATCTTTTATCGCTGCTACCAACTCGGCATCCGATGAACTTTCCACGTGACTTCCCCAAATAACGACTCCTTCACCTGACATCGCACTAAACGTCATAACCCAACTCTCGGAAGTAGGATCCCACTGCCGAATAAATACGCCATCATAGGTGTTATTATCAATCGATAATTCCACTCGATAATCGTCATACAATTCCCATGTACCTGTTACAGCTCCAGAGATTGTATAATCGGCATTTAATTTTATCCATGATGATTCGGTTACATCTCCAGTAATTTCTTTTCCATGGTTAATGTACTTATAGTCGCCAACAATAGCCTCAGTCGAAACCGTTTCGATTGTTTCACCTGCATAGCGATATGGTGTTGGTACCGGCCATTGATCCGTGTTCTTAAATGTTTGATGTACACGAACCTCATGTGTCTCCCCTTGTTCTGGGAAACGTGTATGCGTAACCAAAAATTCTTTTCCTGTATCGGAATCGGTATAGTAAGAGTTATGTCCTGGTGCGGCATAGCCTGTTCCAATTCCAGTGCCTGCTTCTCCAAGATCCCGTTTAAACAAGAAGTTACCCATCATTTTATTTCCTATTTCTTTATGGTCATCCATTGCAGGGAAATTCCCAACACCTTCGTCAAATGACTCTGGGAAAACGGCTTCGTTTCCTGCAGCATCTACATACGGACCTTCGATATTTTCTGATCTAAACTGGCGCATTTGATAGCCACCATCAGAAGCTAAGCCGCCATATGTGATATAAAGATAGTAATAGCCAGTCTCCTCATCATATACTGCATAAGTTCCCTCGCCAGATCTTCCATATCCACCAGCAATCTTAGTACCGAAATATCTATCAATCATTCTTCCATCTTCTGTTTGCCCATCTTCTCCAGGATAAAGTGGTTGACCCGTTTCTTTATCTAGTTCTAAAATGAAAGTTCCGCCAGACCAGGAACCATAAGTCATCCATAACGTTCCATTCTCATCATAGAGAATATTCGCATCAATGGCATTTGTATAAAGTGCATTATTGTAATTACCATTTTCTTCACTAGTAAACCAATCTGGATTTACATCTTCAATAACACCATCCTCTATTAATTCTGGAAGATTTGTATTTTCATAGTGTTTATTTACATCACTACTATTATCATATGTTTCATAGTTCGTGAAACCAGAGTACATAATTGTATCAACGTATTGATACGGTCCTTCAATATCCTTTGAAACCGCGATCCCAATTGCAGATCGAATATACGTAGAAGAAACACTATAGTACATCATATAAGCTCCAGTTGTCCCATCTAGATTTACATAATCTTCATTCCAAAAAATATCGGGCGCCCATACAGCAAATCCGCCACTACTATCCGCGTCATCTTCCCCTGCCCAAGCAAATGATTCCGCTAAGTTTTCGGATAAATCACCATAAAGTTGATTATCCTCTGGCGTACTATACTCAGTAGTGAATGTATCCCAATTAATTAAGTCGGTCGATTTAGCTGACGCGATATGTGAACCAAACACATAGTAAGTCTCACTGTCCTCAGCCTTAATTATTGATGGATCATGTACGGAGGCATTTCTCAATTCAGGCACTTCAAGTTCATCCCCTTCTTCAACACCTAAAACAGTGGATGGCATAAATAAAACAAGCAATAAAAAAACAGATATAAATAATTTAAAAAAATGTCGCATTACTTCTTTCTCCTCTCTTAACACAATTTTTGAAAGCGTAACCATATTGCTCCATAAATCTATATTGAGTAGTTAGACACTAACTTCAATAAAGACTTTCTTGTTGTTAAGAACGTTAGATTCTGTTCCTTTTTTCTGAGTATGTAAAATAGAGCAGGGAAGAGGGCTCTTAGATGTGCAATAGAAATACGAGTCGTTGAGTGAGCTTTACTAAACAGCAATTGTAGATGGTTGTATTAAATTTCCGTCATATAAAACCTCCAATAAGTAGATGTACCCATAATTTTTAAAACGCTTACATCAAACTTGTCAATAAGTTAAAAGCTTTGAACATTACTTAATGTAATACACCTGACAGTAATTGTCAACCGGATTTTTCTCTTGTTTTTTACAAACACTCAAGTTAATAAGAATTATTAGAAAGTTGTACGGTTTACTTTACATATAATAGAAAATAATTAAAAGAAACAGTAGGGGATAGCTATTCCCTACTGTTAAAGCCCAGTTAGTTACAAACAATAACTTCGCGGGTGAATAATCTTTTTTTAGCGACAGCCCTATCAACTATTGTAAAACCAACTGTTAGTAAAATTTCGTCAATTGGTTCAACGGTTATCACTACTACTTTCTTTGCAAATCTACGCGCACTTGCAAGCATCTCAATTTGTTCCTCATGCGTTATGACAGAACACAAGTTATAAGGCAAATCAATGATAGCTACATCATAATTCATTGTGATATCTCGGATATCTGCTAGATTCACTTCTCCCGTAAGACCAAAGTGTGCAATATTTTCTCGCGCCCCATCTAGAATGAGATAATTTCTATCGCTACCTACAATATCAATACCCATTGATCGAGCCTCAACTAATACAGTTCCGATTCCGCAGCAAGGATCAATCGCTTTGATACCCTCTGTTTTTGGAATAGCAATATTTACAACTGATCTTGCAACACGTGTGTTAAGCGCTGTCGAATAACTATGTGGCTTCTTTTGATGATGTAACCACACTGGTTCATTTTTAACATAGTCACCAAATACCCAACGACCATTCACAAACATAACCCCAAGTAATCGATCTGGATTATGAAAGTCAGCTTCACTTGTAACATGTAGTCCAATATCTTTCTCTATTGTACGTCGTAGCTCAAAACCCTCTTTTTCTTTCTTGGTTAAGCCAAGGTTTTTGACATAGATTATTTTAAACGTTTCCTCAGCCAAGTCTAAGTCTTTCACTTGATTGATTAGATCTTCTAACGTTTCGCCTTCATAAATTACACGAATTCTTTCCTTTAGAAATGGACTTCGTGTAGGATCAACTTCCACCGTACTTTCCAAAACGTTAGACGTTGCTTCCTTCCCAAAGAAAGTGCGCATTTCCAAAGCAAATAATGATCTCTCATCTTCGGGAAATGAGCAACTATATATATAATTATTCGAAGTTTGTAGGTTATTCGTATGCAATTTATTAGTCATCCTTTAAGTTATCAATTTCATGTTCAACAAGTAAATGTTCTTTATAACATAACAAAAGCAATAGGCATAGTCTACATTTGACTGTACGTATTGCTTTTCGTTTATCGATTTTATTTAAAAAACGCTTTCTCTACATTATATTTAGCTTTAAGTTTATTAACAATGTACGTTTCATAAATTTCTCTGTCGACAGGTTCTTCAATTTTACACACTTCAATCTTGGTAACTTCATGTCTGTGTTCTTTTATTACAGATACAGAGTCCTCAAAATGTTTCTTAACTCTAGGTCTTAGCTTTCTTGCCTTCCCGACGAATAACAGTTCATTATCGTCATTGTAAAACAAAAAAATACCACCCTTATCTCTAGGTATAAGGTGAAAGTCCGTAAAACCATAGATGTTACTTAACTCTGGATGGTCTTTCTTTTTAATTGTAATATCCGGTGTCGGAATTGTTATTTCTATCACGTATGCTCACTTCCTCTTTCTGTATTAATCTAAATGCTATCACAAATTGTCATGTATTGCTATCCTAGCTATTTTTAGTAGATAACAGAATGCTTATATAATAAAATTTCCAAATAGTTAAAAAGTAAAGTGAACTTACTTTATTAGATCGAACCTTTTATGAAAATAGAGACAGTGCTTTATCAAGCATTAGCTCATGTCCTAGCGCTGAATTATGCGTCCACGGATAAGAATTTGATATATATACATTATCGCTTTTTGTTGCCATTAATTTATGCCGATATTGTTCAGAAAACTCATCAATTAAGTAAATAATCCGATCCGCATCAAAATCCTCAAGGTCGCTCCAACGCTTCACTTCAAGATAAGAGATTCCTTTTAATGATTCTGGCTGCTTTAAGCCGAGACTCTGGTAAACAAATTCTCCAATTCTTCTTCCCTTTTTTGAACCGTAAATACCTAAAGAATTCTGATTATCCTTTACTAATAGGAATGATTCCCCTTTTGTCTCTTGATAGAGGTGTTTTCGAACTTGCTCTTCTCTTGTATAATAATTACTAAGCCAAGCAAAAGCGGCTTCCTTCATTCCAAGTATTTCAGCTGTTTTTATTAAATTTGAATCCCAGTTTTCCCCTCTCCAGTCAATGAAATAAACTGGAGCAATTTCAGATAAAATTTCCATACAGGCTTCTTCTCCAGAAGGTGCAATTATTAAATCAGGTTTCGCTTCCCTAAGTTGGTCTGCTAAGCTATCAATCACTTTCTCCCAACGCCATGGCCGTGGTGTATTCATTATAGCAACGCATGGTTTGATCCCCAATGCAAGTAGCGTTTCTTCAATCTCCCAAGATAATGCCGCAATCTTCTTTCGTGAACAATGCATAAATTGGATAGGTGAGAGACCAACTTTTTTCTTGAAAATTCTACTAAAATAATATTCGTCACTATAACCTACGGAATGAGCTACTTCTGATACTTTGAACGATGAACCAGATAGGAGCTCTCTTGATTTGCGAATACGATGTTCAATTATATACTGACCAGGACTCAATCCCATTCTTTTTTTAAAACGTTGATAAAACACAGAAACACTTGACCCTGACTTTTCAGCTAGTTCCTCTATCATAAACTCTTCTTGTGTGTTTGCCTTCATTAATTTTGCTATTTGCAAGATGCCTGCATCTTCATCAAACACGCTTTTATCATTTATTCCATCAGCTTCTATTAAGTTTTCTAATAAGTTTCTAATTAAAACTTGTATTTCAATTTGTTGATTATTTCTAGTATCATCCACTATTTCCCAAAGACTTTCCATGACAGACCTAGCATTTGTTGCAGACTTGTGAGTAAGAAAACTATTGAATGGAATGATATAAGCTACCGCCTGCCAATCACCTTTAACTCGACTAATTTTACTACAAGTAAATGTAAACACCTTTACTTTCAACGGACTATCACCAATATTTACAATGCGTGTAGTTTTTGCGGGATTACAATAAAGTAAATCACCATTTAAAACCATCTTAGACTTAAGATCATCATAAACCTCTGCTTCTCCTGTTTGGACATATATGAGCGTATTAGTATTTGTCATTAATTCATGAATCTGTCTTGTGTTTAATTTCAACGTATAATGACCTTCAATAGTAAACCAAAGATGCTTTATCTCATTCTTAAAATTGTCCATGATATCTATCCTTTCTCAGTTGCTTTTCTGTTGAAGTGAAATCATGGTAAAAACCAATTAATCTCTTGCTAATTTCCAACTAATTTTTAATGTAGAGGTCTTCTTAACTAAGATGATAGAATAAATTCACATAATAACAAACGAATAAATGATAATGATTATCATTATCATTTTATACAAAACTTAAAATTCTGTCAATTAGAATGCCAAATAGTGGTGCAGGTTATAATCCCGCACCACTATTCTAAAATGTCTTACCTGTATTATCATGTTATCTAAAAAGACTTTTTATTAATAGCTATTTCTTAGTCTTTATTCGACTCAATAATTTCCCCAATAGCTTTAACTGCCTCATTTTCATCAATACCATTAGCTATTACAATAATCTCCTCTCCTCCTTTAGCTCCAAGCTTTAAGAGACTCATTATACTGTTTGTATGAGCAACCTCAGTATCCCTGCAAAGTGTAATCTGACAGGTGTATAATAATGCTTTTTCAATAATTAAACTAGCTGGTCTGAAGTGTAAACCCAGAGGATTTACTAGAATGTAAGATTGTTTTTTCATAGTAATTAACTACTCCTACTTAAATCTATAATTAAAAAAGATCACTCTCTTCATCGACCTTTTCAAAAAGATTAATAAATTCTTTTAAAGAAGACGCCGCAAAAACTTTTTCTGAATTCTTGATATCTTCAAACATCGTTGAGACTTTTAATAAAACGTCTAAATGGTATTGTCTTTCGGCTGCAATACCAACCATTAAATGAACCTTCTCACCTTCATAATCAATACCATCTCTGAAATGCATGATAATAATTCCGGATTTTACAACAGCTTCTTTGGCTGACTTTGACCCGTGAGGTGTCGCAATTCCGTTGCCAAGATATGTAGACTTCATGCTCTCTTTTTCATGCATACTGTCAACATACGCTTCCCCAACATACCCTAGCTCTACTAATTTCTCTCCAGCAAATTGTATCGCAGCTGTTTTAGACATATCAGGAAGGTCAAAAAAAACATTACTTTGATTGATGTCTAACTTAAATTTATCTTTTTTATCTTTATCCATAAACCTATCAATTACTGTTAGCTTTTTAGTTGCAGGTATTCTTTTAGAATATCTTGGGATTGCATCTGGATATCCTACTTGCAAAAGTCCAACAATTTTTTCACCTGGTACTACATCTATCCCCTCTCTAAATTTAGGCGAAGAAATATATTCATCCGTTTTCCAAACAACACCAAGACCACGCTCCCATGCTGTAAGCTGGAAGTTTTGAATTAATGCACACACAGCAGCATAATCTTCTTCCCAAACCTTCGTACGAGGATCTTCATTCATAACTATAACGATATGACAAGGAATAGATAAAAGATATTCCAATTTAGCTCGTTTGAGTGGCCTTCCCATTTTTCCTTTTTCACTTTCTGACTTAATCAACTGAACTACTTTTTTTCGTCCATCTCCAATGAATGCTATAAAACGCCACGGTTCTCTTAATCTATGAGTTGGAGCCCAAACTGCTGTATCAAGAATTTCCGTTATCAATTCTACCGGTGTTTTTTTATCCTTAAACTTCTTTATTGTTCTTCGATCACGGATTAGTTGAGCAATTGGATAAGTTTCTTTATTTATCATATCTAAATCCTCCCTAAGTAATATAAACTTATAGTTTAGTTAATACGCGGTTAGTAATTTTCAATATATTCCCTCATAAGATAGATGATACGCAGCTTTTCTATCTAGTGAATTTGATTCGGATGTGTTTCCCTTTTCTTCCTTGACATACGGTAAACATATTGGAAGTCCGCTCCTTGGATGAGTTATAATATCCGAATAAATGCCAAAGACATCAAAAAGCAACTCGGGTTCCATAACTTCTTGAGGGGTTCCGCTACGCATCACCTTACCTTCTTTGATAGCAACCATATGATCAGCAAAACGACTGGCATGATTTAAATCATGAACTACCATTACAATAGTTCGTCCTTCTCTCTCGTTTAAATGTTTTAATAGATAAAGCACCTCATATTGATGAGCAATATCAAGGTAAGTTGTTGGCTCATCAAGCAATAAAACTTCTGTATCTTGAGCTAGGGCCATAGCTATCCAGACCCTTTGTCGTTGTCCGCCTGATAGTCTATCTATGGACCTGTCTGCAAACTCTCTCATATTAGTCACATCGATAGCCCATTGAACCATTTTTTTGTCATGTTTACTTAATACACCAAATCCTCCTTGATGAGGTGAACGTCCATAGCTGACTAATTCTGCAACAGTTAATCCATCAGGAGCAACTGGATTTTGTGGAAGTACAGCTAACTGTTTTGCTATTTCCTTTGATCTTTGCTCCTTAATGGTTTTACCATTTATATAAACAGCGCCACCAACAGGATTTAAAATACGAGAAATAGCTTTTAAAATTGTTGATTTACCCGAACCATTTGCTCCAACTAATGCAGTAATACGATGTTTAGGAATCTTTAAATTCAAATCCTCTACAATAATCGCTTCTTCATAGCCTATATTCAACTTCTCGGTGACGATAATGTCCTTCATTGACAATTCCTCCATCAAAAGCATGATATCCCACTAGTACAGTGGGAGTTCAATAAGCAAACTATATTACTTTGTAGCAATCTCTTCAGCTAATTCTAGTATTTCAAATTGGGAAGAAAATACTGGCTCAATAAACAATTTATCCATCACATAAACATTATCGTTTTTCACTGGTTCTAAGCTTTGCCATACGGAATTATCATGCCACATATTAATTAAAGAATTTGGGTTTTCTGGATCTGAATTCCGAGCCCATTCTGCGATAATAATATGATCAGCGTTCGCTGCACTTACCCCTTCAATTGTTAATTCTCCACCATACTCTATATCAGCAACAGGTGAAAAGCCTAGTTCCTCATACAAAAGACTAAAATCTTCTGTACTAATAGCTGTAAAGTTTTTTCCGTTTGCACGAAGTACAAGAACGGTTTCATCGAATTCTGAACCAATTACCTTTTTAGTTTCTGCCACTTTCGTTTCATAGTCTGTAATAATTTCTTCTGCCTTTGCTTCTTCACCGATTAACTCTGCAATTTTTCGAATACTACTAGGATAGTCTGTCCCCCACTCTATAACTGCAGTTGGTGCAAGTGGTTCAATTTGTTCTAATTCATTTATTTTGTCTGTTGTTAAAATAGCTAAATCTGATTCCATATCTAGAAGTGTTTCCAAATTTAATCTATTACCTAAATCAATGATATCTTGACCTTCTAAGTAAGGATCCATAATAGTTGAATTGCTGACCTCCTCTATTGCTTCACTGGCTATTGGTGGATGTCCTAACATAACTAAAACATCTATAATATGTTCGTTAATAGCTACTATTTTTTCAGGCTGTTGTTCAAGCGTGATCTCTCCATTAGTGTGTGTTACTGTACGTGGATAAATAGCTTCCTCCGCCTCTTCTGATTCCTGATTCGATGTTTCCTCTGAGCTTACTTCTTCTGTTTGCGTGTTGCAGCCCACTATTAGAAACATTAATGCCGTTAAACTAACGATTGAAAACAATAGATTTTTTTTCATTTATCGATCCTACTCCCTTTATTTTGATTTAATTAATAAGTATAAAAAATATGGTGCTCCTATTAAAGTAATGATGATGCCAGCAGGTAGTTCAGAATATTTCATAATACTTCTGGCAATTGTATCTCCTGTTAATACCAAAAGCGATCCGATTAACGCTGTTACTGGAAGCATAAATTGATGTTTAGGTCCTACTAATTTTCGCGCAATATGCGGTCCCATTAATCCAATAAAACCAATACCGCCTCCAATAGCTACAGCAGATGCTGCTAAACCAACAGCCACAGCTAGTAAATATAACTTTTCTCTCTCTAATGAAAGTCCAAGACTCGTACCTAGGGCATCATTTAAATTTAATAAATTCAAAACATGTGATTTATAATAAACATACGGTAATAAAAGTAATGTCCATGGAAGTAAAGCTAAAACAAAGCTCCAATTTCCACCATAAAGATTTCCTAAATTCCACTGAAGCACAAAGTCATATTCATTCGGATTAAGTCTTAAAGTTAAAATAATCGAGACAGCTGATAGTCCTGCACTAACTGCAATACCAACTAAAAGTAGCCTAGTCGGCGTCATTCCTTCTCCTTTTTTAAAGGCGAGTAAATAAATCAACAATGCTGTAAGTGCAGCTCCTATTAAAGCAAATAACGGTAAAATATAGGGGTTAACTCCTGTTGAAGTTGGTTTCATCACAACGATAAGCAATACCACTAAACCCGCACCCGAATTTATCCCTATAATTCCAGGGTCTGCTAAACCATTTCTTGATATCCCTTGTAAAATAGCCCCCGAAATCGCAAGACTCGCTCCAACCATAATTGCAATTATCATTCTCGGTAATCGAAGTTGATATAGAATAATATGGTGCTTATCTGATGAATTTCCTAATAGAGTATCGAATACTTCTTGCGGTGACAATCTGACTGTTCCAGTATTCATACTAATAACAAAAACGATCGCTAAAAGAATAGCAAAGATAAGTATTAACTTTAAACTTTTAACCATTCGTTTATGTTGAATTTCCGTTATTGTAACTAGCTTCATATTAATTCTCTCTTTTCTTTTCTAGCTAGATATAAGAAAAATGGAACACCAAGCACAGCCATAATTGAACCTAATGGAGTTTCATAAGGCATGTTTATCAGCTTGGCACCAATATCGGCAATAACCACGATTACTGCACCAACAACAGCTGAACAAGGTATAATTAATCGGTAATCGACACCAACTAAAAAACGCACAATATGTGGAACGATTAATCCAATAAACCCCACTCCACCAACAGTTGACACAGAAGCACCAACAAGAAGGAGTACAACAACTGCCGCTAATGCCTTAATCACTTTCGTTCCTTGTCCTAATCCAATTGCCACTTCTTCACCAAGACTTAATATTGTTAGTTTAGGAGATATTGCAATAGCCCCAAGTAAGCCAATGGTAATCCAGGGTATGATCACCTTTACTTGAAACCATTCAACAGCCGAAATCCCTCCCGCTGACCAAAAAGCCAATTCATATGATACACCCGAAACCAATGAAATAATTTGTGTGATTCCTTTTACAAGTGAACCAATAATTGCTCCAGCTAAGACTAATCGTAGTGGTGTTAGTCCACCCTTAGCAAAATAGGCAATTGCATAAATAAGACCAACTCCAAGTCCTGCCCCAATAAACGAGAACAAGATTAAATACTTAAACTCCATATTAGGATAAAATGCAAATACCACTACTAAAACAAATCTTGCACCTGCGTTAATTCCTAGTAAGCCTGTATCTGCAAGAGGATTCCGTGTCATTCCCTGCATAATTGCACCTGATACTGCGAAACCCGCCCCTATTAGTGCTCCAGTTAAAGCACGAGGAAAACGAAGATTGTATACTATTTGGTGTTGTTCTAGGCTTGGATTAAAGTGAAATACTGCATCCAATACAACAGAAAAAGAGATCCCTGCAGCACCAGTACTTATTGATGTAACCATTCCTATTAAAATAAGAATAATGCCTACTGCAATAATACTTATTGCAAATATAGGACGTGATTTTATTACAATGTCTTCTTCTGACTTCACCTTTTCTTTCACAGGTTTAACTAAAGTAGTCATAACAACTCTTTTTCCTCCTAATAACAACTAATGCACAAATTAATAATGATAATCATTCTCATTGTTATTGTAGAGGAGGCTATACTTTCTATGAATGGATTTTTCTGTTTTTGTTAATGGACTTTTCTATTATTTCTAAAATTAGAGCTGCCATAAATAAAATATTTTCCATATAAGATATAAGTCAATACGTCAATAAATCATATTGTTCACCTTATATAAATACAAATAAAAGGAGTATAGGTTTCAAATTTCTATCTTAATACCAGTTTGTGTGTACGTTTCTTTATTAGTTATCTATGAATAATTTCAATAAGGAAAAAAGATGGGCTTATACAAATGAATTTGTCGGACAATCTTATCTGTTAAAAATAGCAAAGACAAAAATTTCCGGAAATCCGTTATTATAATAGCTATTCTCAGTAATTAATAATACAGTTATACAGTAATTAGCCTGAATAGTTTAAAAAAAGGTGAACTTACTTAATTTAATGGTATATTAAGTATATAATGAAAAATAATGAGAGGAGGTTTCCTCGAAAATGAGCTTAAATCAAGTGTTGTTTTTACTATTGTTGGCCATCACTGGTTGTTTGCTTTATATTGCATATCTCGCATGGAGAAAAAGAGAATCACCTGTTGCTGTCAGCTTATTTTTAGGTATGTGCTCAGGGGCTTGTTATTCATTTGGTTATGCTTTTGAAATAATTAGCTCAGACTTAAACCAAATACACTTTTGGCTTAAAGTGGAATATATCGGTATCTCTTTTGGAACACTTATTTGGTTTATCATGGTGTTGCAATTTACGAGTCATCATATGCTTCTGCAAAAGTGGATACTAGTAAAGCTCTCCATTATACCTATTCTTACATTTGTAAGTCATTATACGAATGAGTGGCATCATTTATTTTATAAAGATACTTGGCTTTATGAGTGGAATAGCTTTTCTCTAGTTTCCATAAAAATCGGCCCATTTTATATGCTTCACATCATATATTCTTTCGTACTTTTTATTGTCGGAATGTTATTTTTATTGCATATGTACCGAAAAGCTGCAAGCCATATGAAGAATCAAGTTTTAGTAATGATGATAGGCTCTTGTGGACCTTATCTTATTTCCATTATATATTTAAGCGGTTTTATGGAAACACCTATCGACCTTTCTCCATTTGGACTTCTTTTTTCAGGTATTCTTATTATATGGGGAATCTATCATTTAAACATGATGAAATTGTTGCCACATGCATTAAATCAAGTTTTTAATTCAATGAAGGACGCAGTAATAATACTTGACCTAGATAATAACATCACAAGCTTTAACTTCTCCGCTAGCCAAGTTTTTCAAGAGCTTGACAAGACAGTAATTGGACAATCTGCCACTACTATACTCTCCTACTATCCAGAACTACTTAAAACTATTACAGCTGGCGATTCCTTGCAAAGAAAAATAAAGTTAGCGAACGAAACAGGTTTTCACTATTATCATGTTTACATTTCACATGTTCGTAATAAGAGACAGAAAATCGTTGGGAAAACACTCTGGTTAAATGACATAACAGCATTAGTACTTAATGAGGAAAAACTACTTGCTAGTTCAAAACAGTTAGAAGAACTGAATGCGTTTAAGGATAAGATGTTCACAATTGTTGCTCATGACATTCGTGATCCACTTTCATTACTGATGAATCTGATGGAGATCCTTAAAGATGAATTACAAGAGTATCAAGACAAGCACGCTGAAATTGCCCGTGAAATGGAACAACAAATTCAAAATGCCTTTTCACTGGTAGAAAGCCTACTTGACTGGTTCCGAAGTCAAAAAGGTGGCATGTCATTTAATCCTGTATCATGGAATTTATCGCAAATTATTCGGAAGAATACAGATTTATTACACATTCAGAGTGATAGAAAACAAATTACGGTCATCTCAGAAATAGCTAATGATATGGTTGTTTATGCGGATAAAGAAATATTAGATCTACTTATCAGAAATATTCTTTCGAATGCTATTAAATTCTCAGAATTTGAAGGGATTATCCTATTACGTGCAGATCAGGTAAAAGACAAAGTAATAATATCTATAAAAGACAGTGGTCAAGGGGTACCTCCAGATCAAGCGCTTAGATTACTACAAGATCAAGAAGGATATCTTGAATCTTTGAACGGAACCGCGGGAGAAAAAGGTATTGGTATTGGACTTACTTTATGTAGAGAATTTGCTCAAATAAATGGTGGGGAACTGTGGTTTGAAAGTGTCCCTAATCAAGGTAGTACTTTTTATTTCTCTACTCCTATTGGAATGAGCCCAGACGCTGTAAAACAAGAAGAGGGAATGAGTACAAGATGAAAGTAGTAATTATTGACGACGAATTTGCTATGCACTTGATTATGAAACGCATGCTTGCGAAGATTGATAACGTTGAAATCGTTGGAAGTTTTCAAGACACGACAATAGCCTTTTCCTATCTAAAGAACTGTAAAGTTGACTTAGTATTTATTGATATTAATATGCATAAAGAAAATGGTCTTGATTTTGCCAAGCGTTTAAGAGAGAGCGGTTGGCGAACGAGGTTGGTCTTTGTGACATCGCACAAAGAATATGCCTTATCTGCTTTTGATGTGCATGCCTATGATTACATCGTCAAACCTCTTTCTCAAGAAAGACTTACCACTACAATTGAACGCTTTCGCTCTGATGAAAATACCACCGAAGTAACAGAATTGGTTACAAAAGGGCTAACACCTAAGCTTATTGAGTCGTTAACCAAAAGGGAATTGGAAATTATCAATCTTATGAGTAACGGACTAACAAACAAAGAAATTGCTCTGACATATAAGTTGGCGGAAGGTACAGTCAAAAATCATATTGTTAATATTTTCGGGAAATTACAAGTGAAAAATAGAGTCCAAGCTATCACTGTTGCAAAGTCATTTAATCTAATTAAATAACGAAACTTTTAGGATGCTTTTTAAAATAAAAAGCTAATCTTAAATGTATGAATCATCTTGCAAGAGAAAACGTATAAATAAATTTTAAACAAGGAGGGATTCGTACTATGGATGATACACATGAATTTGTTGAAAAATTGCACGATACACAACACAAAGCGGAGCAAATTGAAAAGCGACAAGGAAAGGCACACGCCGATCGTACATTACCTAGTAAACAACATAACACAAATAAATAACAGTCTATATCTACCAAGCAAATGTTTAAATTAAATCGATAACGGTTAATGATAAAGTATAAGTTAATAAATTATCGGAGGCGATTTAGGTGAATCTTATGCGAGCAAAAGATATAAAAGACAATCCTGTTATGAAAGATGTTGTTTATAATGGGAAGTATGTCTACATTCATGATGTTGATGATGAGTCACAAAAGGCCCTCATTAATTATACAAAAAAATCCGAGACTGAGTTTGAAGTAGATGTAACAGAACTGAAAGAAGAAGAGCACCAGTAAACCTTAAGTAATTAGGAGCATTCCCAAATTTGGGAATGCTCTATTTTTGGGCGGTCTTCAAATGATTTACATGATCTATTGCCTGTTGAAGATTAGAGAAGGTTTGAATAGTTTTAAATTCTATTCCTAACCCTACAAGCTTTTGTGCTATTTCAGGGCGAATCCCACTTAATTCTGCCTCGATCCCAATTAACCTAAGTGCTGTGACAAACCGGATTATTTGCGAAGCTACCCATTCATCAATAGCAGGGACACCAGATAAGTCAAAGATGATATACTTAACCTTTAATTCACTTCCTTGTGTCAACGCTGTCTCCATTAACTGTTTTGCTCGATCATTGTCAATAGCACCAATCAAAGGAAAAAAACCAATACTTTCTGTAAGCTTCAACATCGGGGTAGACAATTCCCGTACTTTTGAATTAAATACTTTCGTTTTTTTCGTGTGCCCTTTTTTATATGCTAAACCTAATAATTGTCCAGCCTGCTCCACTGTAGTATGAAACGACGAAATAATCGCATAAAAATCATCAATTGTTAATTCATAATAATTTGCCTCTTCTTTAATTAGAAGGTCAATTGCCTCTCTAGAAAAATATGCCTCTTCTATCACCTCTTCTATTGATAGCTGTTGCTCTAATAGCTCTCCAGAAATTGCACAACTCCAGTTTTGTAGTCGCACAAACAAATCATTCGTGTTAGACGTCACAGAATCGGCGTATATGATAAGTAGGGTTTCCCTAAAATCAATTAAATTCTTATGTGTATTATCTCTATCATTCAAAAGATGATACTGAAACCCAGCCAATTTAGCTTTATTCTTAATGATATTGGTCTTAATTTCCTTTTTCGCCTTTTCTAAAATTGGAATTCCCATGGTTTCAATCACCTCATAATCGGGTATTTACTATCTAACTAATACACCTATGATAGTAATAGAATAAGATATTATTCAAGTAGGCACTTTTTGGTGTAATAGTTACTAGATAGTTACCTATGGAGTGTGAAAAAATGGATAAAACATATGAACATCCAATTGAAGTAACCTTAAATGTTGTTTGTGGAAAATGGAAAGCGCTAATTCTTTGTCATTTACTTGATAGAACAATGCGCTTCGGAGAATTACAAAAAAAGATTCCAAAAATAAGCAAGAAAATGTTAGCACAACAGCTTCGCGAGTTGGAAAAAGAACAGCTCATTGAGCGCGAGATCTTCCCTGAAGTTCCACCAAAAGTTGAATATACACTAACTAAGTACGGAAGAGATCTTGAGGAAACACTATATTTTATGACCGAATGGGGTAAAGAGCATCGGGACAAATTTGAAAAAAGCGGAGCTTAAGAACAAATAAAAGGACTACACATGTCAAAATCTCTTGACGTCTGTGTAGTCCTTTAAAATTTGCCGTAATTTACTTATTTATTATACTGTTGATCAGCCACTTTCACAAGTTGCTTGCCAATATTATTTCCCTTAAAGAGATCAAGAAAAGCATCAGGAATATTCTCAAATCCCTCTTTAATTGTTTCGCGGTATGTTAACTTTCCTTCTTTAAACCATTGGGCTAATTGCATCGTTCCTTCATTAAAACGACTGGAGTAGTCACCTAAGGTAAAACCTTTCATTAGCGCACTTTTCTTAACAAGTTTTGTTTGAACACGAGGTCCGATGTCTAATGTTTCTAAATTATAAGAAGAGATTGCTCCACAAATTGGGATACGGGCATGTTTATTTATTTGCGTTAAAACTGCGTCAGAGATTTCCCCACCTACATTATCAAAGTAAACATCAACACCATTAGGACAAGCTTCTTTTAATGCTTCTTCCATGTTAGCTGTTGTTCGATAATTTATCGTTGCATCAAAGTTGAATTCTTCTTTTAATAGTTTGGTCTTCTTATCTGAACCAGCTATACCAACTACATGTGCACCTTTTATTTTTGCGATTTGGCCAACTATTGATCCTACTGCTCCTGCCGCTCCAGAAATAACAACTGTCTCTCCTGCTTTTGGATCACCTATATCAAGCAAACCAAAATAAGCAGTTAAACCAGTCATTCCTAATATACCTAAGTGTGTTGATATAGGAGCAAGTGATGGGTCAATTTTTCTTATTTCATTTTCATTTGCAATATAGGACGTTTGCCAGCCATATGATCCAATAACAATATCTCCCTGCTTAAAGTTAGCTGACTTTGATTCCACTACTTCCCCAATTGAGCCTCCCTCTATTACACCATTAACTTTAAACGGTTCAATATAAGACGCTACATCTTGCATTCTTCCTCTCATATATGGATCAACGGAAACATATATCGTACGGACCAGTACTTCTTCAGCCTCTAGTTCTTTCAGGTCTGTTTCAATAAATTTAAATGTATCATTATCTGGCATTCCTTGAGGTCTTTTTGCTAAAACGATTTGTTTATTTTTTATCATATAAACGTCTCCCTTATTCATTACTATGGGTTATTTTAACAGAATATTGCTCTTTATACATTTATTTTGATTTGAACGTAACGTATTGAAAAGGCTATGTAGCGTCAACAACTCTTTGACACTACATAGCCTTTTAGGTTTTAAAGTTTTTTAACAAATTTTGATTTTACTAACATTGCTCCAAAACCATCAATTTTACAATCAATATCATGTCCATCTTCTCCATCAGCAACTAAACGAATGTTTTTAATTTTTGTTCCCATTTTTAAAGGATTTGAGCTTCCTTTTACTTTAAGATCTTTAATTACTGTTACAGAATCTCCATTGCTTAGCACATGACCATTCGAGTCTCTGTATACTTTTTCATCTTCACTGTTTTCATTTTCAGAATCCAAAGTCCACTCATGTGCACATACAGGACATACTAGTAGACTTCCATCTTCGTATGTATATTCTGAATTACATTCGGGGCAATTTGGTAACTCTACCATACTATCATTTCTCCAATCATTATTAATTTTACCAACATAAACTACTATTCTCTAGTAGTATCATTTATATAGTATACGATAAAAAAATTATTTAAACTATGTACCAGTGAAATTGGGGCATAGAGTTTCTCGACCCCATCCCCATTTTCACTCTATCACGTGCCACAAAAAGTCTGGTAGTAACGATCTGTTCTAGCTGGTACAAAAGCATATACTTCCTGGTCTGTAGTGTGTGCATATGGCTTTTTAAGAACGGCAAGAAGTTGCTCCATTACACTATAATCGTTATTTTTCACCGCAGCTTCTAGCGCCTCTTCCACTCGATGATTTCGAGGTATAACTGCAGGATTACTCTTTTTCATTAAATTGTGTATAACATCTTTTGATTCTCGTTGAATATCCAATCGTGCGTGCCATCTTTCTTTCCATTTCGCAAACGCTGGGGTTTCAAATAGGACTTCATCTTCATAATTATCAAATGTTAGTGCACGAAAAGTATTGGTATAATCAGCATCATGCTCCTCCATCATACGTAGGAGATCTACAATAAGCGCTTCATCCTCATCCTCTTCTTTAACTATCCCTATTTTCGCTCTCATTCCTTGTAACCAATTTGAACGATAATGCTCCTCATACTTTAACAATTCATCTTGTGCTATCTTCACCGCTTCTTCTTGATTTTCATGCAACAGAGGTACTAGTGTTTCTGCAAATCGTGCAAGATTCCAGCCTCCAATAGGTGGTTGATTTCCATAGGCGTAACGACCTTGTCTATCGATAGAACTAAATACCGTTTTCGGGTTATAAACATTCATAAATGCACATGGACCATAATCTATTGTTTCCCCACAAATAGCCATATTGTCGGTATTCATTACACCATGGATAAAGCCAACTAGCTGCCATTTTGCAATTAGTGCTGCCTGACGCTTGATCACTTCTTTTAGCAAAGATAGGTAGCGATGTTCACTTCTTTCTACCTCTGGAAAATGCCGTTCTAGCGTGTAATCAGCTAATGCCTGTAAATCGTCATCTTCACCCCATTTTAACGCATATTCAAACGTTCCTACTCGCAGATGACTAGCAGCCACACGAGTCATAATCGCACCAGGTAGATCCGTTTCACGAATAACTTGCTCTCCTGTTGTCACAACAGCGAGACTCCGGGTAGTAGGAATTCCTAACGCATGCATAGCCTCACTAATAATGTACTCTCGTAACATAGGACCAAGTGTTGCTCTACCATCACCACCTCGTGAATAAGGTGTTCTACCTGAGCCTTTTAATTGAATATCAAATCGTTTTCCTTGAGGAGTTATCTGCTCGCCATGTAGTATGGCTCTTCCATCACCCAACATTGTGAAATTCCCAAATTGATGTCCAGCATATGCTTGGGCAAGAGGTAATCCTCCATCAACAGTCTGATTACCTGCGAGCACTTCCACACCAACTTCAGCTTTTAATGCCTCACTATTTAAACCTAAAGATTCGGCTAATGAATCATTTAGAATAACCAATTTAGGTGCACGAACTGGGTTTGGAGTAATCTTTGAAAAAAACAGATCAGGAAGCGTAGCATATGTGTTTTCTAAATTCCAACCAGTTTCTTTTACACTTTTTGTCATTATATCCCTCTTTTCGTAAACTTTATTGTTAGTTGAACTGCCCTATTAGTTGTAATTAGCCCTTAAAGTTAAATAACTACAAACAGCTAGATATTTTATTGGCGTAGTAAGTGGGAAGTTTGTTTCAAAGCCGCTTTTTATATCTTTTTCTGGATTTGAATTTACTTCTTTTAGTGTATACCATAGCTAATTTAATATCCATTTATGAAAAGAGCTAAAAAAGGAAAATTCACATCAAAAAAACATCCATTAACTTCCTTTTATCCTTGGTTTCCTATACTATATAACTAAGCGATCTATAAATATAGTTTCTACTTTTTGATTAAATATTCTCATTACCATGTGTCAGTTATAGAAATTATACTTCAAAGTACGTTCTCTAATATAACAGTGGTGAAATGGAATCAAAAACTTTTAAACTGTTCTAAATTACTCAACTTTCGCACTGTAAAACAGGCACTTAAGTCTTGGTACAACAAGAAAGTCTCACAATCTAAAATAGGAGTTGACTTCACACTTCTTTGGTAATCATCAGTCCGTTTGACCTGACGCACTTGAGAGAAAATCTGTCGTAAATATTTTACAACTTTAGATACGCTACGGTAGCAAATGGTCTCCCTTTTTGTGGGATTGCGATTACTCATCCCATCGAAAACATTTGCCCGCGGAAAGCGACTGCCTGAAGCGGAAATCAACATGGCAGTTACGACAGAGTCTATGTTTATTCAGTATTAAACACACTTCAAACTCATAAAAGCAAACAATTAGCACTTATTTTTTAAGTGAGAAAGTTGAGTAAATTATATTCTTATTTCGGTATTGGATAACCACTATGAAATAAAGTTGGTGTATATAAAGTTCTAGGTATATTTTTATAATTAACCTTATCAATACCTTTAGTTATTTTAATACATGAAACTGGACATGCGATATTCATTAAATTATTCAATGGTACTTTGTACACTTTGATTATCTCCCGGTTAGAGGATTTATTTTTTACTCATACATTACAGCTTTCTATACCGCTATCTCACAGTATTATAAAGATGGCTTTTTTAGTGACGGAAGAGCAATTATAGACTTATTAGGAAGGAAGAAAAAAATCAATCAAAAAGATGATTCTTACCAAATATCCATCCAATAAATTCGATTATATTCTCACTACGAAAAGGAGATAATTTTTATGGTAGAACCAAGATACCCTTTAGAATTAATAGAAGGCGTTAAAAAGACGATTAATAGTAAGAAGTATTCGTATTCTGAACTTGACGTAGTACAACAAATTGAACAAATGACAAAGATAGAGTTAATGGATAATTATTTAGCTTCTCTGGGACCTGAGCTTACTAGCACGGCGATTTGTTGGATTGTTAAACAAGTTTTTGGATTCGATTTAGAGAAAATTCCATTACACGAGGATAAGCAAGAGCAAATTACTATTGCTAGAGATTTAATAGATTCTAAACTAAATTCTTGCGGAAGCAATGTTTCAGGTGATGAAATTCGAACAATCATAAATGACTTCTTTGGTGTTAACTTAAATGCGATAAACGCATTAGAAGATGCTCGATTATCCTTATACTCAAAAGGACAGTGGGTTATTAAAAATGAGAACGATTTATTTGTTGTTTATACTGGAACGGGTGATGTAGATGTAAAGGTTTACCCAACAGCATACTTTACGCAAAAAACTGGTTTAGAGCAAATCCCCGATAAATTACAACATGCATTAAAAGGTATTGGCTTTCATTACAACGAAGATATCAATGCTTATTATTTCTTAAGTCCTACAAACGAACCGGTTGATGGTGCATTTAAAGGACAAACTATTGGAGCAATTATTAATGAAATCAAAAGCTCCTACTCGCATATATAGATTTCTAACCTACTATTAAATAAGAGAGGCTGACTTATTAAAGTCAGCCTCTCTTATAAAAAACATCCTTTTATTTAGACTTTTTTTGTAAAAAATATTACTTTGCTATTGGGATTTGATAGAATTCAGCGGAACTAGCTATTAATCCGGCGGAGCGAGCGCTAATTCGGCGGAACTCACCTTTAATCCGGCGGAGCGAGAAGCTAATTCGACGGAACTCACCTTTAATCCGGCGAAGCGAGAAGCTAATTCGACGGAACTAGCCTTTAATCCGGCGGAGCGAGCGCTAATTCGGCGGAACTCACCTTTAATCCGGCGGAGCGAGAAGCTAATTCGACGGAACTCACCTTTAATCCGGCGGAGCGAGAAGCTAATTCGACGGAACTCACCTTTAATCCGGCGGAGCGAGAAGCTAATTCGACGGAACTCACCTTTAATCCGGCGGAGCGAGAAGCTAATTCGACGGAACTCACCTTTAATCCGGCGGAGCGAGAAGCTAATTCGACGGAACTCACCTTTAATCCGGCGGAGCGAGAAGCTAATTCGACGGAACTCACCTTTAATCCGGCGGAGCGAGCGCTAATTCGATAGTAAATAGCCTTTATTTACTAAATGATGAAAGGAATTTGACGCGATCGCCCATTGGTGGTGTATTGTTATCTACCAAAGCGATTTCTAAAACTGCTGGACCATCAGATTCAAGCAAATTTTTAATCGCTGCTTCATCCAAATCTTCTAATTTGTCTACGCGATAACTTGGTATATTCATAGCTGCTGCCATTGCTGCAATATTAACGGGTTCCTGTTCAAAGCTCTGGTGGGAACGTTTATATTGTAGCGAGTGTCCGTGATACACCATCCCTAAACGCGCATTATTCATAACCACAAACAGTATCGGTAGCTTATTTTCCTTTGCCGTTAATATTTCCATACCGTGCATAAAGAAGCATCCATCTCCTGTTATACAAGCAACAGGTCGTTCTGGCTCAGCCAATTTTGAACCTATAGCCGAACTAATCCCAGTTCCCATCGCACCATAATGTACGTTAATATCAAAGCTATCTGAATCAAGCACATTCATATGATGAATCACATAAGACATAAACTCACCTATATCGATTGTATATCTAGTAGAAGTAGGAAGGTGTTTTTGTATGTTTAACAGGATATTTTTTGTATTATAGGCATCTTGATCAACATTATCCAACTTTCTCTCACTAGTATTCATGTCATTTTTGGAGAACCCTAATTCTTTTAACTCTTCGATTAGAAATAATAAACTTAAATCAATATCGCCCCATACTGGAAGATCAACTTTGTATTTTCGATTGAAAACTGTCTCATCAAAATCAATTTGAACAGTAAAGCGATTCTTGTTTAAATTTACATTCCAATTATTTGTCGCTGTTTCCCCCAAACTTGATCCTATTACCAATAAGGCTTCTCCGTTACCCTCATTAATTAACGACGAGGCATTATCATGACCAGCAAATCCAAAGACACCCGCTAGTAATGGATGATCGTCTTTTATAAATCCTTTCGCTTGTGGGGTTGTTATGATGTCCCAGTTAAGAATTTCTGCTAATTCTATTGTTTGTTCTACAGAATTTCTAATTCCTTGACCAACAAAAACATAGCCTTTCTTTCTACTAGCTAACTCTTTAGCTACCATTTGTATTGTTTCTACATCAGGGATAATAGGCTCTCTTTTAGGAGGCGCGAGCATTTCTGTCACTTGAACTTCTTGTAATTGAACATTAATGGGAACTGCAATATGGACTGGACCTGGAACCCCTGATATAGCTATCTCATTTGCTTTAGCAACCTCCGCCAACAGATCATCTGCAGTGTTAACCGTTACACTGTATTTCGTTACATTCCGATAAATTGGCTCAGCATCTAGCTCTTGAGAAGCATTTAATCCTACTGTATTTACAGGAACTGCTCCTGTAATAAATAATACAGGTAAATGTTCACGCATTGCGTTTGCCGCACCCGTCATTAGGTTTGCTCCACCGGGACCACTACAAGCTATACACACGCTCATTTTTTTTGCATATTTAGCATAACTAGCCGCCATATATGATGCTGCACCCTCATGTTTCGTTACTATTGGCTGTATTTCAGGCATATCATAAAGCTCATCGAATATCGCGTTAACTGATCCTGCTGGAATCCCAAAAATATATTCCACTCCACTATTTCTTAAGTAATTTAATACGGAACGAGCTGCTTTCATATAATTCCTCCTGCTTCTATTTTATTATCTATAAAAATTTGCTGCGCAAAATCAGTGGCACTAAGCGGACGACTAAAGCAAAATCCTTGCATGAAATAACAGCTCCTTGAAGCTAGAAATTCTGCTTGTTCTATTGTTTCCACACCTTCTGCAATTACGTTAAGATTTAAATTTTGGGCCAATGTAATAATTGTATTCGTAATCGCTGCATTATTGTTATCTTCTATAATATCCTGAATAAATGACTTATCAATTTTCAATGTATGGATAGGGAAATTCTTTAAATAGCCTAAAGATGAATAGCCTGTACCAAAATCGTCAATAGCTATTTTTATCCCTAACTCTTTAAGTTGCTCCATTGTTCGTAAGGTGCTATCCTTATTCTTAATAATTTGATTCTCAGTAAGTTCCACTTGTAAAAATTCAGGAGATAAATTAAATTTCTTAAGAATAGTTTTAATTTTAGTAAATAAGTCATTCTCTTCAAATTGTCGAACAGATAAATTAACAGCTACACTTATCAATGGATATCCTTGCTCATGCCAGGTTTTTAATTGTTCACAAGCTTTTTCGATTACCCATTCTCCTATCGAAACGATTAGACCTGTCTCTTCAGCAATTGGTATGAATTTATCAGGTGGTATCATACCTTCTGTCGGATGGTTCCATCTCAATAGCGCTTCCATACCGATACATTGTTTGGATTGATAGTCTACTTGAGGCTGATATTGAATGACTAGTTCATCTTGCTCTAAAGCTCTGTATAAAGCGTTCTCTAATTTGATACTTTCAAAAGTTCTCGTATCCATTCCCTTTACAAAAAAATTACAGTTGTTACCAGACACTTCTTTTGATCTGTACATAGCCGTATCTGCATTTTTAATTAATTCTTCAGTATTATCACCATCACTAGGAAACATACTTACACCTATGCTAACTTTAATATAGATCTCGTGTCCTTTTAAATTAAATGGCTGACAAAGGGCTTTATTTATACATTTAATAACAGCTAATATTTCATTTTTACCTTTTATATTTGGTAAAAATATTGAAAATTCATCACCACCTTGACGAGATATTGTATCGCACTTAGAAATACAGGCTCTTAAACGATTTGCAAAATCCTTCAATAATAAATCCCCATAGCTATGTCCTAGAGAATCGTTAATTAATTTAAATCTGTCTAAATCCAAATACATAACAGCTAACTTTTGACTTGTATATTTCGCTTTTATAATTCCCTGGTTAAGTCTATCTTTAAAGAGATTTCTATTAGGTAAATCTGTTAAACTATCATAATACGCATAATATTTAATTTCTTCCTCCATTTGTTGTCGCTGTGTTACATCTTTAAACGTAATAACATCACCTATTATTTCACCTTGTTCCTTTATTGATGAGATAACATATTCAACTGGAAAGCTTGAACGGTCTTTTCTATAAAAGCTATCATTCTTATTAAATCCTTCTGAATCCACATCAAAACCTTTAATTTTATAATTATTCTCTTTTAAATTTGCTTTATTTCCATTAAAAATAACCTTATACGATTTCCCTATTAATTCACTCTTCTCATAGCCCAGCATAGAATCACTAGCAGGATTACAAAACGTAATATTACCTGCAAGATCTAAACCAAAAATCCCTTCTCCTGCTGAATTAAGAATTAGTTCTTTTTCTCGACTAATTGTCTTTAATTCAGAGATAGCGCTTTCTAATTCTTTATTTTTAGTTGTTATTTCTGATGTTCTTTCTTCAATAATTTGTTCTTGTTTCTCCATATATAATAAGTTAGCTAATGTTGATGCTGTTGTATCTACAATAGATTGCGCTAACTGCATACTCGCTTCTGAATAAACGATGTGTTGCTCTTCCAATTTAGCAACTGCTACTAAACCTAATACTTCACCCATAGAAACTAAAGGAACCATAAATAAACCTTTAATACCAAAATTACGACAAACAAGATGACTTGGTCTTGTATCTTCGTACACATTTGGAATTAGAATGGCCTTCTTGGTTTTAATAACTTCTTGAAATAAAGCATCATTGTTTTGACCTAAATTAAATGTTTTATGTGTATTCATCCAATTTTCTTCTGTCCAATCACTATCCTTGCTTAACTTTGCTGGTTTAAATTCTCTATTCCTAATCGGATCTAATAAATGAACGCCTACATTCGTGTTGTTTAAAACTTTACCTACATAGTAAAAACACTTATCCAATACATCTTGCATAGTGGAACACATGGATAAATCACGTGTAACATCAAGTAATAGTTGCTTTTCCTTAATAAGATTTTCCTTACGCGCTAAATTAGTTGAGTTTCGAATCGCAACAGCAGCCATATTCACATAAGCCTCTACGGTTTTTATTTCCACATCTGTTAAGTTCATTGGAATACCGTAATCAAACAAAAAGACTAAACCAAATAATTCCTGTTCATGTGAAATAGGTAATACTAGTAAAGACTTAATCTGAAATCCCTTGACAGCTCTTGAATCAGGACGATCATCTTTCATTGTATCTGGAATGTAAATTGCCTTTTGTGTATCAACAACTTCTTTAGCAAGTAAGTCTTCTTCCATATCAATGACTTGCATATCAAGTGTCATGCCATTAATCACCTGAGGTTTACCTACATATCCTCTAAATGTACCATCAGCTTCAGGTAAATAGATCCCAACAGAGTCACATTGAACGATCTCTTCAGATATTGCGGTTACAACATTCTCCAACACCTCTCGTAATTCTAACTTTGTATTTATTAACTTTGTAATATTAGCAAGTCTTGAATACCTCGTTTGATTCAACCTTACACCCCCTCTGTTAACTTTTTAGACAGTTAAATTCGATTTTCTCTATATATGTACTAATTCCACAACAGTAGCTAATAAACCTCTATAAAAGACAAATTTTACAAAATATTGTTTTATAAATACCAATACTAGCAATAAAACTATTGAATTATCAAAAAAATTAGTATTATAGTACTAGATAGAGAAACATTATTTAACTAGGTTGAAAATTAAAAAAACGGGTATATAGAACTAGCACGGAATAAGCACAGACGGTGAGGCACACACACATGAACATACGTAAAAAGAAACAATTATCCATATTATTCATATTTATTTATACAGGTCTTTATTATATTTTTTTGATCACATGGAAAAGTAATGAAGGTGTCCTATCCTTGGTCGGGAACTTCCTTTCTCTTTTCGGCTGTTTCATAGCCGCCATTTGGTTATATACTGCAACCAAAGAAAGCGAGAAAACAGAGCGGAACTTTTGGCTTCTCTTATTATTAGGAACATCGAGTACATTTATAGCTGAATTCTTCTGGCATTTTTATGAGAACATCCTCAAAATAGATGTCCCCTTTCCTGGATTGCCTGATTTGTTTTACCTTTTACAAATTGTTTTTTATTTTGTTGCTATTACATATAAATTATCAGGTACCAAAAGAAAGTATCACTTTACGAAGTTTATTTTCGACCTTGTAATTGTGATGACAGTTGCCTCTACTTTCAGTTGGCATTTTCTAATCCATCCCACTATTGCTGCAGGTGATGTATCTCTCTTTCCTTTAGTCGTCTCCTTGGCATATCCTATCGGAGATTTAGTCTTATTAGCAGGGATAATAAGTGTTTACTTCCAAAATCAACTAGTCAAAGAAAACAAATTACTATATTTACTCTTTATCGGTTTATTGATACAGATCTTTGCTGACTCTTATTTTTTATATTTAATATCTATAGACGGTTATTCTTCCGGAAGCCTGATAGACCCTTTATTTATATTAGCTATTCTATTTGTAGGCTTAACAGGTGTTTTTAAAAAGACCGAAACCACGTTGAATCAAACAGATGAAAGAGCCATTCATAAAACGGGAGTTTTTCGTCTTATTCTTCCATACTTAACTGTTACTTTTCTATTTGTCTTTATGATCTATCGTAATACCAATACTGATATTGTTACGATTGGTTCAGCTATTTCCATTTTACTAGTTATGATAAGACAAATTTTTATAGTTTCAGAAAACCAGCAACTGCTTCAACAACTTCATAAGAAGAAAGAACAACTAGAGATAGGTAAAAAACGTTATAAATCTCTTTATGAGTATCATCCAGATGCAGTATATTCACTTGATTTAAAAGGTAGATTTGAAAGTGTCAATAGTGCCTGCGCAAAATTACTCGCGAGCGATAAAGAAGAACTAATTGGTATTTCTAGTTCTAACTTTATACTAGAGAAAGACCATAAAAAAGCATACGCGCATATGGAAGTTGTCATGCGCGGGCAAGCACAGAATTATGAAATATCTTTGCGCGATAGTGTGGGACAAACATATATTGCAAACATTACTAATATCCCTATACTTGTGCGAGGCAAACTTGTAGGTATTTATGGAATAGCAAAAGATATTACCGAGAACAAACAAAATGAAGAAAAGATACAATTTCTTGCATATCATGATGCGTTAACAGGTTTAGCAAACAGAAGATTGCTGGAAGACTCATTAGTATCAGCAACAACCCAAAATGAGCCATTTGCAATTATGTTTATCGATTTGGATAATTTTAAAAAAATTAATGATACATTAGGGCATGATGTAGGAGATAAATTACTTGTGTCGATATCCGAAAAATTAAGAAAATGTGTTAATAAAGATACACTTGTAGCGCGTAATGGAGGCGACGAGTTTACTATCTTACTTAAAGGTATTTCAAATCGAGAAGAAGTAAGTCAAATAGCTAATGATTTGATTAACACTTTGATACAACCACATGTAATAAATGACGATAACGTTCTAAGTTCACCTAGTATCGGTATTGCGCTTTACCCTTTTGATGATACAAATCCATCTGGATTAATGAATAAAGCTGACCTGGCAATGTATCAAGTGAAAAGTGAAGGAAAGGGAAAATATAAATTCTATGTTGAGAAATAGAAATTTGTTCATAAGACATACTACTATGTAGTACTTCTTTAGTTGTAATCATGAAGAAAAAACAATTTGATGTTATTAAAAATGGAGAAGGCTTTATCGCAGCATTAGACCAAAGTGGCGGAAGTACACCTAAGGCATTAGCAGAGTATGGCGTAGCAGAAAATTCTTATACTAGTGAAGAAGAAATGTTTGACCTTGTTCATGAAATGAGAACACGTATTATTACCTCACCAACATTTGATTCTGATTATATACTCGGTGCTATTTTATTCGAGCAGACTATGGACAGCAAGATTCAAGATCTTTTTACCGCTAATTATTTATGGGAGAAAAAAGGGATTGTTCCCTTCTTAAAAGTAGATAAAGGCTTGGCAGATGAAGCTGAGGGTGTTCAATTAATGAAGCCCAATCCAGGTTTGGATAATTTATTAAAAAGAGCAAGTGAAAAACATATTTTTGGAACTAAAATGCGTTCCGTTATTAAAGAGGCAAACCCTGAAGGTATAAAGAAAGTTGTTGCACAGCAGTTTGATACTGGTAAACAAATCCTTGCTGCTGGTTTAGTTCCAATTATTGAACCCGAAGTAGACATTAACAGTGCAGATAAGGAACAGTCTGAGCAAATCCTAAAAGATGAAATCTTAAATCAACTAGATACATTAAATGCTAATGAAAATGTTATGATAAAAATCTCTATTCCAACTGTAGATAATTTTTATAAAGAATTAATTAACCATCCACAGGTGGTGAGAGTAGTCGCACTTTCTGGAGGTTATCCAAGAGAAGAAGCAATTGAAAAATTAGCTAATAATTCAGGTCTAATAGCAAGTTTCTCAAGAGCACTATCTGAGGATCTAAATGCAAATCAAACAGATGCAGAATTTAATGCGATGATAGAGAAGTCCATCAAGAATATTTACACAGCATCCTTAACATAGAATCATTAAAGAATAAAGAGAGCCTCCATTTTAATGGAGGCTCTTATCATAAACAATAATCCTTAAGAAAACAGCTTTAGTTGTTTAAAATGTGTGTGCTACATCTTTTGCACGGTTAATACCGTCTACTTTAATCTCTTCTGCTTTTTCAGGCATTGCGGCATGGCCTTCAACAAACAAACCTTCAAAGGATGGTACACCAAAGAAATTCATAACAGTATTTAAATAACGATGTCCCATTTCCATATCAGCAGCTGGGCCTTTAGAATAAATTCCTCCACTAGCTTGAATATGCAAAGCTTTTTTGTCAGTCAAAAGGCCAATAGGACCTTCGGCTGTATATTTAAATGCTTTATTTGCAACCGCAACTGAATCAATATAAGCTTTCATTACAGGTGGAAAAGAGAAGTTCCATAAAGGTGAAACAAATACATATTTATCCGCTCCGATAAACTGTTCACTCAATTCATTGAGACGTCCTACTTTTTCTTTCTCTTCTTTACTAAGTTCTTCAAATCCTTTACCAGACTGAAGTTTTCCCCAACCTTCAAAAACATCTGCATCAATCGAAGGAATGTTTTCTTTATAAAGATCTATGTGTATCACTTCATCATTAGGGTTAACATCCTTATATGTATCAATAAACGCCTTACCTGTAGCCATACTAAAAGAGATCTTTTCATCGTGCGGATGTGCTGTAATATATAATACTTTAGACATAATCATAACACCTTTCTATTTTTTCAATCTTATTTATAGTCATAAAACAACTATCTCAGTATAATATCTCAATTCAGAGATATTAACTGTGATAAACATCATAAAACAGTTAAATATTTTAAGTCAACTATTTGATTTTGGAAGTATTATTTATTTCTTTGTTAACTAAAACGGTTGAAGTTATTAGAGCAGTAATCGGGATAATCAAGGCAACACCAATCCCACCACAAAGAATTGTGATCATCTCGGCACCAAATACCTTTGAATTAATTATTTCACCAAGTGAATAGTCTAAATCTTTAAATCGGATTAACAAAGCTAGATAACCACCAAAAAAAGCAAAGAACAGTGTGTTGGCGCTTGTACCCAGTAAGTCTTTTCCAATACTTAATCCAGCCAGAAAGAGTTCTTTTTTCGATATTTTAGGATTATGTCCTTTTATTTCAAACATCGGTGAACTGATAGAAATAGCCACATCCGTTACTGCTCCAATCGTACTCATAATTATCACAGAAGCCGCTACCTTCACAAAATCTATACCAATATAGAAAGAATAAATATAAAGTTCCTCAACTTCCTCCACGCCAAAACCTTGAATCATCGTTTTTTCTGTAACAATAAAAATAAATAAAAGTAAAATTGAAGTCGTCAATACCGTAGATATAAAAGCTGTTTTCGTTTTAATATTTACTTCATTAATAAAGAACAAATTAATACAGCTTATGATCGTACAAGCAATTAAAGTCAATATTATTGGATTAGCATTTTGATCTGTCATCATTAATACCGTAATTAATAACACGATAAAATTTATGAATAATGCAATAAATGAACGTACTCCTTTCTTCCCACCAATGACGGCCATCATTACAAAGAGAATACCTGCTAATATTACTAAAGCATTCATAATTTCGCCCTCTTTCGGTTAATAAAGAAAATTGTAGTATATAATCCAATCGGAATTGTTAAAACAATACCAATTCCTCCAGCTAATGCGCGAGTCAATTCCAATGATAAATTCATTGAAAGTGTAAAACCTAACGTAACATCATTGAGAAAGTAAAGAAGTAGTGTCGGAATTGTCCCACTAACGTATGCAAAAAATAAAATATTTGTCATGGTTCCCATGATATCTTTACCTATTTCAAGACCTGATGCTTTAAGATCTTTAAAAGAAATATGATGATTTTTTTCATATAAACCAAATAAAGAGGAAGACATTGTCACCCCAACATCCATTACAGCACCTAATGCACCAACAAGTACGCCCGCCATGAATATCGCTTGAGGTGGCCGGGTTAGAAAGGCCATTTCTTCAAAACGTAGGCCTTGCTCATTTGTTAGCCAAAGTACAAACATTGTAATAAAGAGTAACGCAAATGTTCCTAGCGTTGTTGATACAATTGCAGCATACGTTTTTTCATTAAATCCACTAATTAACAACAGAGACACTGCTGTCATTATAATCACGACGATACTCATAATAAATAAGAGACTAGCATCCGCAGTGTTGATATAAATATCCAACGCATAAGCGATCAAAGCAGCATTAACTAGTAAACTAATAATCGCGAATATACCTTGGCGTCTTCCAATTGCCATTAATACAAAAATAAAGATCCATGCAACGAGCAATAAAGATTGATCCCGTTTTACATCGATTATACTTCCAGTCAAATCACCATTATCTTCACTAGAATCAATTGAAATAAATAAATCATCTCCAATATGAAATTCGGGCTGATAAATTCCTGAGCCAGAGTACTCATTACTTAAATGAACAAGCTCACCTTTTGACTCCCCATTCTTCAACTTTGCAATAAGCTGTTGTGTATAAATAACATCTTCATTTTGATGCTCATCTGTTACTTCCGTTTGATCTTCACTACTTATTTCGATAACTTCAGCGATTGACTGATCATAAAAGGAATGATTATTATAAACGAATAGAAGGGACGCAACAAAAGAAATTGCTAGTATTGCAATAAATATAAAGTGTTTGTGTTGTAGTTTTTTTAAGAGATTATTCATCTAGTACCTCCTGTTTTTCGGAGCAATAATTTACATCTTATCATAATTAATGAGGTTAAGCAGATTTTGCTAACTATTATTCTCGAATTTTGATACCAAGGGTTTCGATTACTTATCCGTTTGTTCATTACGTTTTATTCTTTCATTCTATTAAGAAACTATAAAAATAAATCAGTACTTATCATATTACTTTAAAAAAATTAAAAAAAATCATATTCACGTCATCTATTTTAATATAAAATAGAGTTAATTATATCTTGATAGATTGGAGTGGGATGGTTGGATAAGTACAAGTTTAATTCTGAATACAATGAAATGATCGTACACGCTATTGTAGAAGGGTATCGAGAATATATTGAACATCGAAAGGAACGTAGTGAAAAAATGCAGATTAGCTCTGCGTTCGCTTGGACAAAAGGTAATTTTATTGAAAGCAAATTGGCAGAAGAGTGTATCAATCATGGTTTCTCTTTCAAGAAGTCGAAGGCAGGTCTAACATGGGATTATCTCCAATTTATTCATGGAGAGACAAAAAAGTTATTTCTTATCAAAAACGCGGCTTATTTTGATGAAAAATGCTTTTCACAAGCAAAGTCACCGAATAGCTTAGCCAATAGTAGTTATCGTACCTACCTTCATGAGCTTTCCAAAATAAATAACGGTTTATTTCCACAATCTGAGGAAAAACTTACATTTGAACATCCCAAACAACTCTCTTTGTTTGTTGCAGAAAATCAAATAAAAGAAGAGTTAGATCACTACCAAACATACGATGAATTTCATATTCTTACTTATGAACTTGATGATGCATATCAAATAGCTAAAATTATGCATTATTTGCCCAATCCCGAAGATAATATTGCTTATAAGATAGAAGAGCTTTCCTCCTATATTTCTGGAGCGGAATTAACAGATGAAGAGAGGGAAGTTATTGCACCAACAGCTAATGAAGAAATCATAGATCCAGCCGCATTCGATATTGGAATCTTTGAAGAAAAACAAAATGAATGAATACACGATTGATTTCTGATTACATGAGGAGGAACGATATGTTTATTGGTGAGAATTTAACCAATCTTCGTATCATGCGCGGATATTCACGAAAACAGCTCTCTGAACTATTGGATGTTACAGAACAAGCAGTTTGGCAATATGAAAACAAGTACACATCGCCAAAAATGCAGGTGGTTAATGCATTAAAAAATACATTTGGTGTAAAAAGTAAGTACTTCTATACGCAGGATATTCTAGATCGCACTATGATACGAGATAATATTAAAATGACACATATTGCTTATCGCTCTAAATTGATAAATGTTATATCAAAAACACAGGCAGAAGCAAAACACATGGAATATCTAGATACGTTTGTAAATTACTTAACAGCTAAAATCAGTTATCCTTCCCTAAAAATTATTGATTTAAGAAATGACATCATTAATTACCTATACACTTCAAGTGAAGATAGATTTACACAAATAAATAAAGTAGCCAAGCTAGCCCGCAATAGATTAGGATTTAGAGATGATACAAATGATGACCTTTTGTTTTTAGTAGAGAAGAGTGGGGTCTTTATTTTTGAAAAAGCAATTGGAGACGATATTGACGCTTATAGCCTTTGGACAAATCAAGAACGTCCTTACATCATTTTAGGAAATATGAAACGTTCATCTGTACGAAGAAACTTCGATATTGCACATGAATTAGCACATTTATTGCTTCATTATCGATCAGAATTTTCTAGTCTAGATCGCAAGGAACATAAAATATTTGAAAAAGAAGCCGATATATTTGCTGGTGCATTCCTTTTACCAGAAGACGCCTTTATAGCAGACATGAATGATATATATCACGTTACTAACCCAGATGCGTATATCGATTTAAAAAAGAAATGGGGTACCTCTCTTCAAGTACTAGGTTATAGAGCAGCTAATCTAGAAATTTTTGATGCAAAAAGTCACCGGAATTTCTATGCAGCTCTTCACAGAAAAGGGTATTTAAAGAAGGAACCACTTGATGACACTATCCCAATTCAGAAACCACAAAAAATAAAATCTATTATTGATCTAGTGCTTAAAAAGGGAATTATAGATATACGCCAAATGATTGAACATGATTGGATGGTAGACGTTTCTTTCTTTCATCACTTAACAGGAATAGATCAACGTTTCTTTTCTAACTACTTGGTTAGCGAAAAAGATTTTGGGTTGGATAATGTCACTCCGTTACCTTCTCGTATAGTTGGTCGATAAAGAAGCGAGCAGAAATTAGCTGAAAAAAGCTATTAATAGACAAAAAAACGTTCAGAACCAATTTAAACTGAGCGTTTTTTGACGTTAATTTCACTATTCTTCTTCCATTATTCCCTTTAGATAAATCATCACTACTCTCTTAACCTACCATTGTTTTCTAAATATATCCATGCTATGCTTTTATTACTATTTGTGAATTAATTAACATAGTAGTCTAACAAAAGGAGCGAATGATATGAAAGCTTTAATTGTGTTTTCCCATCCAAGAGAAGGTAGTTTTTCTCATGCTTTACTAGATCGCTTAACAAAAGCACTAGAATCAAAGGGGTATCAAGTAAACATAAGAGATTTGTATAAGATGAACTTTAACCCTATTTTAGGCAGAGCAGATATGATCCATATTGAAGATGGGAAATTTGTAAGAGAACAGAAAGCGTTCCCTAAAGATGTCCAAATTGAAATGCAATACATGTTAGAAAGTGATTTATATATCTATATTTTCCCTAGCTGGTGGAATGGTATGCCTGCAATGATGAAAGGCTATATGGATCGTGTCTTTCAACACGGCTTTGCCTATAGCTTTGAAGATGCTGAAGTACAAAAACGTTTTGAAGGAAAACGAGCTTTATTCTTTACTCCTACTGGTCAACCACAGCAAATAGATGGGAAAGAAAATCCATTAACAGAACCTATTCGCACCATTACATCCGGCTGGTTATTTAATGGAAATAGTGTCGAAGTGATTGATCACGTTTTTTATGGTCAAGTTCCCTATCTAACAAGAGACGAACTTGAATTATACTTACAAGATGCTGAGAAAAGAATAGATCAGCTATAAATAAGTAAAGAATTGAGGAATAAACCAACCGCTAATTTCTCTATTCTCATTTTCTAACTACACTATAATGCAGGGACAACACATTATGCCCCTGCAACTTATTTTATTATTCTTCTAAAGCTGTTAATAACGTATCAAGGTTTTTGTTCATTATAGTAAAATAATCTTCATTATTTTCCACATCCTCTTCTGTTAGCACTGACAGATTATGAATATTCAGAGAGGCAACATTAGTCTCATTTTGAATCACTTTAGCAACCTTAGGCTCTATATTCTGTTCGAACAGTAAGTAACGAATACCATGTTCATTGACAATATCTATCACTTCTTCTAATTTTTTTTGTGACGGTTCATTACTCGAAGATAGACCAGAAATAGCCACTTGCTCAATTCCATATGCTTCTTCCCAATAACCGTATGCCGCATGGGTTACCAAGATCTCCTTTCTTGCTGTGTTCGCAAGCTCATCTCTAAAACTTCTATCCAATTCTTCTAATCTTGTTTTTAAATCTTGAAAATTCTTCTCAAATTCTTCTTCTTCACCCGGCATTAATTCAACCAACGTATTCTTTATATTTTCTGCTAATTCAATAGAACGAATAGGCTCTAACCAAACATGCGGATCTTCATCACCATGGTCATGTTCTTCTTCTTCCTCGTGATCATCAGCATAATCTAATAACTGTATATCCTCTGCTGCTTCTGAAATAATTACATTTTCACCTTCTAGTGCTTCTTCTATACTCACTGCATATGTTTCCATCTCGGCTATGTTATAAATAAAGGCATCTGCCTCAGCAATTTCGATCATTGTTTTAGAGGTTGGCTCGTATGTATGAGCATCTGCTCCAAGTGGTAAAATTGATTCTACTTCAACATGGTCTGCTCCGATTTGTTCAGTAAAGTAAGCCAATGGATATAACGTTGTATAAATAGCTAACACTTGATCCGTTTGCTCAGCAGTTGCTGCGACCTCATCATTCTTCTCTGTAGTCTCTGTTGCACCACAACCTCCTAAAATCAGAAGTGCTATTAGACTAAACATGCCCATATTAATACTGTGTTTTCTCATATTCCCCATCCTTCACTTTTATTCTCGTTTTCCTATATAAATAGTATGAAACTTACAATTCCTACTCAATTTATTTACGAAACTAGGCATTTACCAGCTTGATTTCTTTATCCCAGGTAATTGACCTTTATGTGCGTACTCTCTAAAGGCAATACGTGACATCTTAAACTTTCTCATATATGCTCTAGGTCTACCTGTTATCTGACAACGATTTTTCAAGCGTATTGGCGACGAGTCACGTGGTAACTTACTAAGTGATACATAATCACCTTTAGCCTTTAAGTCCTTTCTTATCTCTGCATACTTTGCTACCATTTCTTGACGTTTTTTCTCCTCCACAACCTTTGATTTTTTAGCCAATTCTTATGCCTCCTCGCAAATAGCAATGGTTACGATTTGTAAATTAAAAACCCGCTTTACGTTTTTATAAATCGTAATAATTACGTTTTGATGACTATTATAAATTATGTTTCTATGTTTGTAAATAGTAATAGTTACGATTTGTTTGTATTCATTGCTGTTTTTTTGAGAAAATAGGAATAAGGACGTTTTATGACATCTTCCTTAAATTATATAACTCTGGTTCGATTGGATATATAATTAGTCGATACAAGGAGGAATTGCGATGCATTTTTCAACAGTTCTATACCATGAAATTAGAAAAAAGAATGATTTCAATCCAGATCAACCATCACATATTGACGTTAATCAGAATTACGATGACATTTTACCTGCTTCTTTATTTGTTACACTTGAGCAATTCAAAGAACAAATGGACTATCTGAAAGAAAATCATTATCACACACTCACATTAAAAGAAGTCAAAGACTTTTATAAGCATCAAAAACCACTACCCGAAAAATCAATTTTACTTACTTTTGATGATTGTTTTCAATCTGTGAAAGAATATGCCTATCCAATTTTGAAAAGCTATGGATTTAAAGCAGTTGCCTTTGTTGTTACGAGCTGGTTGCACGAGGAGGTAAAACCATTCGATACTAATAAATCTATTTGTATGTCTAAACAGGAGCTAGAAGAAATGACTGATGTATTTGAATATGCAAATCATACCGATTCTTTTCATCAACGTAAAAATGACTCCCTTAGTCTGATGATGGAAGCAACAGACGAGGCGTTTGCTGAGGATTTAGGAGTTTGTAACGAATATGTACCTGTAAATGACGTGTTTGCTTATCCATTTGGATTATTCACCGAAAGAAATGTCTCTCTTTTAAGGGAAAAAGGTTTCTCTCTCGCATTCACTTGTGAAATGGGCAACAATGATGAACATACTGATCCATTATTACTCAGACGAAATGTCATTCCATATTTTTTAGATTTAGCACAATTTGATAAACTTATTTAGAAGCAGAAAACCGTCTCCTGATTTTTCACTAAAAAATGAGCAACAATGGCCGAGTCACTGGCCATGTTGCTCATTAATTGAATAAAATTGATCATAATAGTGCCAATTAAACAATTACTTTAATAAAGTCCTCACCTACTGCAACATTTCCTTGTTGTTTCACATTAGCTATTTCTTTATATGCTGCTGTGTTCGTAATAATAATAGGCGTGATCGTGTCATATCCAGCAGCTTTGATTGCATCCATATCAAATATAAGTAGGGCATCACCTGCATTTATTTGATCGCCCTCTTTTACAACAGCTTGAAAATGTTTTCCATCTAGTTTAACTGTATCTAAACCAACATGAATTAAAATTTCTGCTCCATTTTCACTTGTAATACCAAGAGCATGTTTTGTAGGGAAAATCGTTGTAATCGTACCTGTAACTGGTGACATTACCTTACCTTCTGTTGGAAGAATAGCATAGCCTTTACCCATCATTTCTTGGGCAAACGTTGGATCATTAACTTCTGATAACGGCTTTGACTCACCTTTAATCGGACTAACTAGTACTTCAGATGTTATCTTGTCTTCTGTTTTAGGTGTAGTTTCTTTACTCGTTTTTTCTACTTCAGTTGAATTATCGGCAACTGGTACATCTTTAAATCCAATAAAATACGCAACTACGAAAGACACGATTAACGAAATAATAAGGGCAATAATTGCATGCACTATAGTTGGACCTATAAGTACTGGAATTCCAGGTAGTCCTGCATTACCAGTGATTACAAACGCTTTAGTATTTGTTAAGCCATTATATAGACCACCAGATGCACCACCTATCATTGCAGCAATAAATGGTTTCTTTAATTTCATGTTAACACCATACATAGCTGGTTCTGTTATCCCCATCAATGCGGTAACACCTGTAGAGAACGCCAATGACTTAAATTTCACATTTTTAGTACGTAATGCAACAGCTAATGCAGCACCAGCTTGTCCCATATTTGCAACGAACATTGCTGGAATCATATAATCATAGCCATTAACTGCAAGGCCATTAATAATAATTGGCGATAATGCATAATGCATTCCTGTCATAATAATTAATGAGAACGTTGCACCTAATAACGTTGATGAAACAAAAGCAGCGTTATCAAATAAGAAGTTAACACCAATTGAGAGATAATCCCCGATAACAGTTCCGAGTGGTCCAACTACTATTAACGTAAATGGCACAATAATTAATAGCGTCAAGGTTGGAACAACGATTAATTTTAATGATTGATGCGTAACTTTATCAACCCATTTTTCCACATAAGATGAAGCCCAGATTGCTAGTAATATTGGAATTACTGTTGAGGAATAGGTAGCAACAACCGTGACTGGTATTCCAATAAAAGATACACTTTCACCGGTTGCAAATAGAGTAGCCAAATTAGGGTGAAGAATTGCAGCCCCGACAGATGCGGCGATAAATGGATTACCCCCAAATTTCCTTGCTGCACTAACTGCTAATAGAACAGGTAAGAAGTAAAATGCACCATCTCCAATTATATTTAAAATTTGGTAGGTCTGACTCGTATCCGTAAGCCAACCTAATGTTACAAAAAGAGCTAGAAAACCTTTGATCATACCTGCCCCTGCTATTGCAGGAATAATGGGTGTGAAAACTCCAGCAATTACTTCAAATAGAGCTGAAACAACGTTCTTTTTCTCTCCATTTGATTTTTTCTCATTACTTGTTTCCTCACTTAAATTACTATTTGCAATCAATTCTTTATATACATTTGATACCTCATTACCAATAATAACTTGGAATTGACCGCCACTAAGATTGGTACCCATAACGCCATCCAAATCTTCTATTTTGTTTTTTTGCACCTTATCATTTTCATTGAGATTAAAGCGTAAACGCGTCATACAATGAACAACACTTTGTACATTGTCTTCTCCGCCAACTGCTTGTAATATTTGTTCTGCTGTTTTTCTGTGTTCCATGCTTATACCTCCGATTTTTTTAAATATTATTTCTAAAACAATTAACCTATAATGGCTAAATCCTTATGTACTAATGTACTTTAAAGCGTGATACCCATTCGTTTTTCCCACAAAAAAAACCTAAGTTACCTCAGGGCACAAGAGTCTTTAACTCTTCCGCACTTGAAATAACTTAGGTTTTGCCCGCTTAACCAGTAACAATCCTAAATGGATGATTAATTTGTAAACAAACTATAACAAGCTCAATCTTATTTGTCAACGTTTACTTCTGTTTAATAGAGCATGAAGTTCCGATCATTTTATAAATTATTACCATTTGTTGCAATTACTTCTTTATACCAATCAAATGATTTCTTTCTTTCTTTTTCTTTCTAATGTACCATTACCGTAATCGTCTTGATCTACATAGATAAAACCATAACGTTTAGACATTTCTGATGTACTTGCAGCAATCAAATCGATACAACCCCAGCTAGTATATCCCATGACGTCTACACCTTCTTTAATAGCTATTCCCATTTGCTCAATATGAGCACGTAAATATTCAATTCGGTAATCATCGTTAATAGACCCGTCTTCTTCTACTTTATCATATGCTCCAAGACCATTCTCAACTATAAACAACGGGACTTGATAACGATCATATAGCTTTTTCAATGTAAGACGTAAACCTTTCGGATCAATTTGCCATCCCCAATCAGATGCTTCTAAGTAAGGATTTTTAACGCCACTAAAGAAGTTACCCTTTTCTTTCTCTTTATCTGGTGCTCCACTTGCAACCATCGTCATATAGTAGCTAAAGGATAGAAAGTCTACCGTATGCTGCAATAGAATTTCTTCATCTCCTGTATGCATTTCAATATTGATATTATTTTCTTCAAAGTAATTCAACATAAAACTCGGATAATAACCACGTACTTGAACATCTGTAAAGAAAAGATTTTTTTGATCTTCTTCTAATGCTGCTAAAACATCATCTGGATTGCATGTTTCTGGATACACTTCCATACGTGCTAACATACAACCAATTACTGCATCAGGTATAATTTCGTGACATGCTTTTACAGCTCTTGCACTTGCCACAAATTGATGATGTAATGCCTGATAAACAGCTTGCTCCTTGTTTGTGACCCGATCAACCAATATCCCGCTTCCAATGTAAGGTGAAAAAGTAGATACGTTGATTTCATTAAATGTTAACCAATATTTCACTTTATCTTTATATCGTTTAAATACTGTTTCTGAATAATGGACAAAGAAATCAACTAAACTGCGATCTGCCCATCCATTATATTTTTGCACTAGATGTAGTGGCATTTCATAGTGAGAGATTGTTACTAATGGCTCAATATTATATTTTAGTAATTCATCAAACACTTTATCGTAAAATGCTAAACCTTCTTCATTAGGTTCTGTTTCATCACCATTCGGAAAAATTCTCGGCCATGAAATCGATAGGCGGAAAGTCTTAAACCCCATTTCTGCATACAAAGCAATGTCTTCTTTATAGCGATGGTAAAAATCATTTCCACGACGTTTCGGAAAGTTATCTCCTCTTTTTCCTTCTAACAACTCTTGTAATTCCTTTTCGCTTGTAACATCCATCTCAATGTTATTACCACGTTCCTCTTTAGGAATAAATGAAACCATATCAAAAATGGATAGACCTTTACCACCTTCGTTATATGCACCTTCTATTTGGTTAGCAGCTGTAGCTCCTCCCCATAAAAAACCTTCAGGAAAATACGTTTTCTTCATATAAATACCTCCATATTTAGTATCTAAAATAGTTTTCTTCACTATCGACTACTTCCATATTACTTCACTAGGTGAAACTATAATCAGCATAAGCGGATTAGTAAGAAATGTATATATAACGCATTGATCTTGTTCGTTTTAACACAGTAAGTCACTTGTGTCATATTTGTAACACACTGTTTTATCAGATGGTTTATGCTATAATTAATGCAACAACCAAACAGACTGAAGGTGAAGATAATAGCTATATTTACAAGCGAGATCATTGGATCTTTTAATGAATTAGAAACTTCTATATACAACTTTATTAGTAAAAATAAAGAAAAGGTTGCCTATATGCGCATTCGCGAATTAGCAGCTGAAACCCATGTTTCAACAGCAACCGTTTTACGCTTCTGTCGAAAATTAAATTGTGAAGGTTACTCAGAATTTAAAACAAAGTTAAAAATGGAATTAGATAAGAGCGAGAAGACTACAATTAAAAGCTCTCAACATGCACTGGTTGAATTCTTTGAAAGAACATTAAACGGGGAAAGTGATGAAAGAATTACAAAGGTCGCAGCTTTAGTAGCAAAATCAGATAATGTTATATTTATCGGTAATGGCAGCTCTGGCATTCTTGCTGAATATGGTGCAAGGTACTTTTCAAGTTTAGGCTCTTTTTCCACTTATATTAGAGATTTTTCTTACCCAATCCATTCTAAACTAAGGTATAACAGTGTAGCACTTGGCTTATCTGTTTCAGGAGAAAATCCCTTTACCATTTCTCAATTAAATCAGCTTAAGCAAGAAGGAAGTAAAATTATTAGTATTACAAATAATAAGCTTTCTACCATAGCAAAAATTTCAGATATAAATATTCCTTATTATATGTCTGAAGAATTCTATCAACAAACCAACATCACGACGCAAGTTCCAGTCATGTATATCTTGGAATCTATCGCTCGTGAAATACATAACCTATAATTAATTAAAAACCTTAGACCTAAATTCACTTTAGGTTTAAGGTTTTTAAGTGTTTCACCTTGATTTCTTAAAGGCAGACTACTAATATAGCGCGTCCTTTTTGCCTAAACGAAGCGTCTGCTCTATCGATTTCTCTAAATCTTTATAAAAATCCGGATTTTCAGATAGTGATATGCCATAAGATGGTATCATTTCTTTTATTTTCGGTTCCCACTCATCGAGATATTCAGGGAAACATCTTTCAATTAACTCAAGCATAACGTGAACAGCAGTAGAAGCTCCAGGTGATGCACCTAATAATGCTGCTACAGAGCCATCAGAACTATTAATAATCTCCGTACCAAATTGAAGTGTTCCTTTACCCCCAGCTTCCGTATCTTTAATTACTTGTACACGTTGACCAGCTACCATGATATCCCAATCGGCACTTTTAGCATCTGGGATAAACGCCCGTAATTCTTCCATCCGCTTTTCATTTGTTAAAATAACTTGTTGCATCAAGTATTTTGATAATGGTAACTCTTTTACTCCGGCTGCCAACATTGTTAATAGATTATCTACTTTCACAGAAGTTAACAAATCAAGGTTTGAACCTGTCTTTAGAAACTTTGGTGAGAATCCGGCGAAGGGACCATATAGTAAAGTTTTTTTGTTATCGATAAATCGTGTATCAAGATGCGGAACAGACATTGGTGGAGAACCAACCTTAGCTTTACCATATACTTTCGCATGATGTTGCGCTACAACATCCGGGTTGTTACACACCATGAATAAGCCACTTATCGGAAATCCGCCGATTTGTTTTGATTGAGGAATACCTGTTTTCTGTAATAAATGCAGACTTCCACCTCCACCACCGATAAAGACAAATTTAGCACGATGATATTCGATTTTATCGTTACCTTGCACTTTCACTTCCCATAGACCGTTATCCTTACGTTTAATGTCTTTAACAGCGTGCATATAATTCACTTCAATATTTTCGCTTTGTAAGTGGTCAAATAACAGACGTGATAAAGCACCAAAGTTAACATCTGTACCCGAATCGATTCTTGTTGCTGCTATTGGTTCACTCAAGGTACGTCCTTCCATGATTAGCGGCATCCAATCCTTCAATTTTTGGGGTTGATCCGTATATTCCATCCCTTGAAACAAGGGATTATATGATAGTGCCTTGAAACGATTTCTTAAAAACTTTACATTTCTTTCTCCTTGGACTAAACTCATGTGCGGCAAAGGCATAATGAAATCTTGTGGGTTACGAATAATATTTCTGTTTACAAGATAAGACCAAAACTGTCTGGAAAGCTGAAACTGTTCATTAATATCAATTGCTTTACTAATGTCGATCGAGCCATCCTGTTTTTCTGTTGTATAGTTAAGTTCACACAATGCAGAATGTCCAGTACCCGCATTATTCCATTCATTGGAGCTTTCTTCTCCTGCATTTGCTAGTTTCTCAAACACCTTTATTTTCCAGTCTGGTGCTAACTCGTTCAATAATGATCCCAAAGTTGCACTCATTATACCGGCACCAATTAGGATAACGTCTGCTGGTTTTGTATTTTGCATTATAGCTTTCCTTTCCCCAAATAGTCGCCAAAAAAGACAGCAGTGTTAGTCTAAAATTCAGATGTAAAACGAATCAAACACGGCTTAGCATCGCACCTTTTTTGTTTCAATTACAACTCTATAGTAGTAAAGTCTGTCTATGAATTCATCTATCAATTCGTATCTACTAATTATAAACTACTTCATTCTATTTAAAAATAGCTCTTTCACAAAATGAGGTAGATAGTTATTCCATATTTATAAAAAAGAGAAGCGCCTAAGCGCTCCTCCCATACTTTTTATCAATTTTTAAATAAATTCAGCAATCGGGCCCAGAAACCTTTTGGTTCTTCCTCTTCTTCCTCTTCATTTGATTCTTGTTCTTGCTTTTCAATACTTTCTGTTTTAATCACAAATTGTACCGAGTTTACTTTCTCATTTTCTGCAGAGACAAATGATACAGCATCAAAATCAGATTTATCAAAATCAGCAATCATCTGGTCGATTTCCTCTTGCATCTCTTCAGGCATATCTTTAGTAGATTGATACAGTGTATCTGTACCATCATCAAGTTCATCAACACCAGATTCTAGTTCATCGGTTCCACCTGACAATTCCACGATTCCACTATGAATTTCATTATACGAACTCGATAATTGGCCAACACCATCTGTGTAGCTTACGAGTCCCGCATGAAATGTTTTGTAATTACTAGACAAGGTCGCCAATCCAGCTTGTAGTTCTTCTATAGAGTCTGCCACATTCATTCCTTCCAATGAGGTTGTAATATCAGTAGCCATCGTATCCATACTGTTTGCCATTTCCGTAACTGATGTGCTAACTTCTGTAAGCGTTGGATTTACTGCCTCAAAGGCTTCTTTTGTAGCGGTATAAGTCCCTTTAGCTTTACGTGTAGCTTCATACGTTTCAAGCAATTTTTCAACCACTTCACTATCCGCATCACTCGTTTTAAGGGCTTCAATCTCTTCTTTCGTTATCTCGTATTCAGGGATTGCCACCATTGCCTCATCTAATGAGCTATAAGCAGCAGTGTAATTCTCGTTTAGTTTTGTTAAGCCATCCGCCGTTTGACGCAAGCCTTCTGCTAATTGTGAGAGCCCATTTGGTAGCTCTTTTAATGCACTTAAGTCCATCTCACTTGAGCTCTCACTAAGCGAACTATTAATCTGAGCTAGCCCTTCGTCAATTGCTACCGATGCATCAATAAGTCCACTAGAAGACCCGTTGATCTCGGAAATACCATTTAAATATTGACCAGAGCCATCACGCAAACTTGCAACGCCACTGTTTAAATCTGAGACCCCTGTATTTAGTTCTCCAACACCATTACTAATCTCTCCAATTGCATTTGTTAATGAATTCATCTCACCCGTCATTTCATCAATATCTGGGGCATCAATTGACATCGATTGTGGCACCGCTGCTATTTCCATAGCCTGTAACTCGAAATCAACGGCATCAGCTTTAACAGCAAGATCTCCGGCTTGTTCAGGCATAACGGTGAATGTTACTTGTTTATTTTTACCCGCATTTGCAATTACTCCACCTTCTGTTTCGATATTATCAAAAATCTCAGGTTCTAAATTAAGTGAAATTTGTAAAAGATAGTTCTCAAAAAATATAGGATCAACATTTTCATTGGCAGACGTTTCAATTTTTATTTCTACATTTCCGTCTTTTCCCGCAAGTTCAGTTGGCTCTATTTCATTACCATCTAATAAATAAGAAATTGTAATATCCCATGGTAATGCTGCGTTATCCAAGTTTCCTTGATAATAGAATTTATCTTCTGGTAAAGTAAGTTCGATTTTATCTTCCTCTTGTTTAATTTCCGATAGGTCAGTTAGATTCTTAAGGTTAGAATACATACCGTAATCGACAATATTTCCTTCTTCGACTACATCAAAAACATTAACAACATAAACTTCTTGTCTTTCTCCGTTAGGACTAAGCGTTGCATATACTACCTCATCCTTTGAAGCGTACTCTCCTGTTGCAACTTCTGCCGCTTCCACATGATCATTCAAATTAGCAGTTACTAGAAATGACGGCACGACAAGGACTATAGCCATTAATACATAAAACATCCGTTTGTTTCTCATCATCATTCCCCTTTTGTAATTCTCTTATTATTTCTTATAAAAATTTGCTTTCCAAGTTGTTTTATCAATAACTTTATCAAATACCAATAGCATCGCTGGAAGGAATAAAAGCACCATAATAAACGCTAATAGCGCTCCCCTTCCAAGTAGTAATCCAATCGAACCAACAATCGGATTACTCGACGTAATCCATAAAATAAAGCCAACACTTGACAAAATAGAAGCTGAAATCGCAATCGAGAAGATTTTCTCATCGATTGTTTTCTTGATTGCCTCAAGCGCAGTCATTTCCTTACGATTCTCTTTGTATGCTTCCATCAGAAGGATCGCATAATCAACTGTTGCAGCAAGCTGTACCGTACTGACAATTAGATATCCCACATAGACTAGTGGGGAATCTGTAAAGTAGGGAACAGCTAAATTAATCCAAACAGCTGATTGAATCGTAAGCAGTAGGACAATCGGAATTGAAACGGATTTAAACGTAACTAATAAAACGATCGCTATTGCGATTATCGTCAATAAGTTAACTAGTTTGTTATCCTCTTGGACGACATTTTTCATATCATATAAAGTCACACTTTCCCCGAGGGAATATGCATTATCATCATAATAGTTAGCAGCTGTCTCTTGAACAGACTCCACTAATGAAAAGGCCTTGTCACCTTCTGGACCTGCATCTGTATAAAGAATAATTCGACTGTAATTATCTGAATAAAATTGCTCTGTTATCGATTCATCCAAATACTCTGGAGGAATTGCTGAGCTAACTGTATTAACATAAGACAGAACAGTTGTTACCGATCCAAACGCTTCCAAATCTTGAACTAAATCTTCTTCTTTAGCAACATCGCCCTTTGGCACCAGTAACACCATAGAAGTATATTTACCAAATGCATCTTCTACTTCAATTTTATCACTACCAGCTCGTGTTTGTTCTGGTTGATCTCCGGTCCCGTAAGTAAACGTTGTATTACTTTGTGCTAAAAATGCCGGAATAATTAGTAGGAATACAAGTAGCAACACTGGTATTCTTACTTTCACCACACTATTACCGATTTTCCTCATGTTTGGCAGCAATGGTTTATGTTGCGTTTTATCAATCCATTTGTAAAACATAACTGTTAGTGCTGGTAAGAATATCATGACACTAAGAAAGCTTAAAACAATACCTTTTACAAGGTTCAAACCTAAGTCTGAACCAATCTCGAAGTTCATAAAGGTAAGTGCCATAAAACCAAAAAATGTCGTGGCTGCACTAGCGGCAATCGCAGGGAAAGATTTCTTAATTGCAAATCGCATTGCTTCGGCTGGATCAGCTATTTTCTTCCGATAGTCGGAAAAACTATGCAATAGAAAGATCGCATAATCGAGCGATACCGCAAGTTGCAGGATTGGTGCAACGGATTGAGTAACAAATGATACTTCGCCGAAAAAAACATTTGTTCCTAAGTTGATTAAAACAGAGATTCCAATAGCTGTAAGAAAAAACAATGGTTCCAGCCAAGAAGTTGTTGAAATAACTAAAATTAAAATAATAATTGGTACTAACAATGCGGCAGCATACATCGATTCAGATCCTGCCATTTCTTGTGATATAGCAGTATCAAGTGCTTCTCCAGCCATCGCATTGTCTTCACCAATTAGTTCATAGATAGTATTCGTTACTTGTACTTCATCTCCATCTCGAATGCTGAAAGAAAAAATGGCATTATCATCCTTATAATAGGTTTCCACCGTATCTATATCAGCTAATTCTAATGGGGCTTTTATATCAATCGAATCATCTAACCACGTTACATCTTCCACACCATCGATCGCAGCAAGTTGTTCTTTAACTTGAAGTGCTTCTTGAACTGTAACATCGTTGATCATGACTCTAGTATCTGGAACTGCGCCATCGAACTCTTGCTCCATGACCTCCATTGCCTCAGTCGACGGGGCATCGTATGGTAGATAATCTACCATATTGTAGTTAACAGACACAAAGGACTGTGAGAATACAGAAATGGCAGCAATCACCATAAAAGCAATAACTACTAATTTATTATGTTTAATTATTCGTGCTGCTATGTCGATCGAAATCATTCCCTTCTTGCATCTATTTCCTCATACAATTATAATGACACTGTGTTGGATTATCAACAAACAGTTTATTATCATATGTTTTTTGCACAACACAAATGCTTTTTTTGTTGAATAAGTAATAAATAGGAGTGATTTTCATTGAATTCTAAAGTAGATCGAAGAAAAAAATATACGCGAATGGTTTTAAAGGAAAGTTTAATGAAATTATTAAAACAAAAATCAATTTCAACTGTTACAGTCAAAGAAATATGTGCGCTAGCAGATATTAATAGGTCGACATTCTATTCTCACTACCTTGATCAATTTGACCTTCTTACTCAAATAGAGGAAGAAATCATTGACGATATGAATGATAAGCTTATGTCATATAATCACCATCAAGATGAGGAATCGTTAAAAATGACAGAAAGAATTGTCGAGTATGTGGCGCAAAATAGTGATGTTTGCTTAACACTCTTTGGGGAGCACGGAGATTCCACCTTCAAAAAAAGAGTCATGGTTGTTGCAAGTGAGCATACTGTTAAAAACTGGTTATCCATCTATCCTATAGATCCAGAAATCTCAGAGTACGTTAGTATCTTCGCTATCAGCGGTAGTATTCACGTGTTAGAAAACTGGCTTAAAAACGGAATGGATAAAACACCAAAAGAAATAGCAGAACTTATTAATACCCTCACAAATAAAGGGCTTTCTTTTTTACAGAAATAAATTAAGTGCATTTTAAATAACATCTCTTTAATCCGTTATTTAAAATGCAAAAGTATCAGCACTTATTTTATCTACTTGTGTTAATCTAACTAACTGTTAATGATAATTATAATGGCCTACTCATAGTAATTGTTCTATTTTCAAACCCTAGGCCTTCATATATTTTAATTGCTTGATTTCCTTCAAATACACTTAATCGAACTTCTGAATAGCCTTCTTGTTTAAGTTGCTCAATACCAATTTTAATCAATTGTTTTGAAATGCTTTTCCCTCTATATTCATCTAAGACGAATACTTCATAAATAAATCCGATTGTTTTATTTGAAAACTGGTCTATGCTTCCTCCTAGAAGAATCCAACCCTTTAATTCATTGTTTTCTGTTGCTATCAAATAGTAACTACCTTTTTTGAGGATCGATTCTATCAGTTCTTTTGCTTTTTCAAGCGTTGGTTTTGTTAGACCCAAAGTGCCTTCAAATAATGCTTGTGGAGAAAGTGCCACTATCTTTTCTATTTCCAACTCATTTGGTTTTCTTATATCCATTGACTTAACTCAACTCCTCGACATTAATTAGATATATTTGTTCATTAAACCCACCTCGTTCTTCAAGTTTCTTTTGCCTTATTCTTTCAATATCTTTGAACTCTTTTCCGTGAATTTTCGATAAGGCATGTATAATTTCGAGAACATCAGAAAGCTCTTCAATTGCTTCTTCGTCATTTTCCGTCTCTAGATATTCGTTCAATTCTTCTTTAAGCTTTGTTCTAAGTTCTCTATAATATTCTACTTGATCTAGCTTTTTGACTTTACACATTTGGCCATTTCGACTGATTAAGTCTGGGATTTTATCTCGAACAAGTTTATTATAAGTCTTCATCTACCTTCCTCCTTTTTTCTAAAAGCTTCCTATTAGATTAATAATTTTGTAACGCTGTCCTTCACTTCAATTGGCAATGGCTGTTTCAGTGCTTCTTCTAACAATTGTGGATATGCTACGCCATTATTTCTTAAATAACGTTCAATGAGCAATGCTTTTTCCTGTTTATTTGGAATTAACCAGTATAGAATATACCAATCTTCGAGTGAACATAAAGGAATGTCTACTCCATTTATGTTTTTATGGGTAACAATAGAATCCTGGTTCAGTGATAGTTTATAAATCCCTTTCTCATGTTTTATTGCGAATCCACCCATGACATCAATATCAACACCGTTAATTTTATATTTCGAGAAATCCTTTGTATGATAAGGGTTTAAATTTAATGCTTCTTTCGGTTTCCCCATAGATAACATGAATTCATTTAATCTTATTACATTTGTTTCATCCACCAAAATATCTATATCATTGGGTTTATCAATTATTTTATAAAAGCTAAGCAGAAGTGATCCCCCAACTCCCCATGTAATATTCCTCCTTTCTAATCTGTCGCCAATAAAAGATAATGTATGTAGCATATTCATTCTCCTTATATTTCAGCTAGTTTTGTGTGTCCTTTATTAAATGATTGTAGGAATCCAGTTTTTCATTTATTTCCTTTTCTTTTCTTTTAACTTTAGAGTAATACTGTTTACAATTTCAGATATAGACAAAGTCCCATCCACAATAAACTCAGAATTCGGTTTTATCGTTTCTAGCATATTTAGATAACCTATTCTTCCTCTTCTAATATAATTATTCATATCCAACAAAATGTTTTTAACAGAACTATCTTTAAAATCCCTAGTTACTCTGCGTGCCATTGCAATATCTAATGGCGTATCAATAAACACGGCGAAATCAATATATTCACTTGTTTTAGAGTGCTTATAAGCATAAGGGAAATCGAGCAAAATGTAATCCAATGGTTCCATAAGTAACATCTTTAAATCCTTAATTAGAGGTGACAAATTCCACTCATTAGGATTACATCCATTATTCATCCATTCTATAAAGTCATCAGGACCATCGAACTCGTAGTCATCAAAAAAGAGTGCTTTAACATTTGGTAAACTGCTATTCAAGTGTGACACTATTGTTGTCTTACCACCACCAGAAACCGAAGCAATTGCAATAACAATTGGATGTTTTCCTTTATTCATATAATCCTCCCGGTTAATGACATCCTTTAATAAACCACTACTTAATCGAACATTTTCATTTCATTTCTGGAAACCAGATGTCCACCTATGAGGTTCATAGGTTGTGAAGAAAAAATTTTTAAATAAAATACCTCTGTCAATTATATCATGATATAACCCCGATACGTCTTAGGGATGAGACCTTCCTGTCTATTTGATTTGTATCAAAATTGAGTTTTTTAAATCATAAGACGGAGGAAAATAGCTGATAAAAAAGTGCCAATTTCTATTAATATAGAAGATTGGCACTTTCAAATAGAATTTAACATCACGTTGTTAAAATATTGATACGGTTAATATTCCTTATTTTTACTAATAAACAAATGAAATCAGTTGTTGAATGCAGACAACTCTTCACAACCAATTCTATCAACATGATGTCGTCCAATCGGTACCACAAAAGGAGAGCCTGAAACTGGGTCTATTATCACCGTGCAATATAGATCAAAAATATCTTTAATCAATGTACTTGTAATAACATGTGATGGAGCACCTTCAGATACAAGCTTTCCTTGATGTAGTGCAAAAATATTGTCTGCATATCTCGCGGACAAATTAATATCATGAAGTACCATTACAATCGTGGTACCATGTTTTTGGTTAAGGTCTGTCAGCAGGTCCAGAATTTCTACTTGATAGGTGATATCTAAGAAGGTAGTCGGTTCGTCGAGAAATAGAATATCAGTTTGTTGAGCCAGAGCCATTGCTATCCAAACACGCTGTCTCTGACCACCTGAAAGTTCGTCAATGTGATGATTGGCAAGTTCAGTAATATTCATGATTTCCATAGCTTCAGCTACTGCCTCATAATCCTTTTTTTTCCATCCACTAAACAGGGATTGATGTGGAAACCTTCCTCGTCCAACTAAATCTGCGACAGTTATTCCTTCTGGGACAATAGGAGATTGTGGAAGAAGCCCTATAGTACGAGCTAATTCTTTAGTAGGGATTTTGCTTAGTGACTTTTCATCAAGGGTCAATTTACCTGATATAGGTTTGATAAGTCTGGCCATTGTTTTAAGAAGTGTAGACTTTCCACAGGCATTTGCCCCAATAATAACACTAATTTTATTACTGGGAATGACAAGACTTATTCCTTGGATAACTGCTTTATTATCATAGCCTGCAACGATTTCTTCACCTTTGAAAACATGTGTCGGTTTCATTATAAATCTCCTTTTCGATTCATTCGGATTAGCAAGTAGAGCAGATATGGCGCTCCAAGTATTCCCGTTACAATACCGACAGGATATCTGACTTCAAACGCAAATTGACCGATTAGATCTGCTAGCAAAACTAAGTTCACACCAACTAGACCCGCCGGAATTACGTTCGAAAAACCAACTCCGACTAGTCTTTTTGCGATTGGTCCTGATAGGAAAGCGACAAATGCGATCGGACCAGTAGTAGCAGTAGCCAGAGCAATCATACAGACGGAACTAACAATAAGTGCAATTCGAGTCTTATCTGTATGAACTCCAAGAGAAGTCGCAGATTGTTCTCCGAGCTCCAACATGCTTAGATTTTTTCTTAGCACTATAATGATAGGTGCAAAGATCAGAACCGTAATAATAAGGGGCGGAAGTTCGTGCATTTGAGAACCATTAAGGCTCCCGCTAAGCCATCTAATCGCTGCGGGTAGATCTTGTTCTGCTCCAACAAGCATCAGGTATGATACCACTGCATTAAGCATAGCCTGTACGCCAATACCAATAAGGATTATTCGACCTACTGAAAATGACTTTCCTCTAGATAATATATAAATCACTAAGACTGTAGCAAGACCAGCGAGCACTGTAGCAATAGAAACAATAGCACCGCTTGTTTGAAGAATGATGATGCAAAAAACTGCCGCTGCGCTTGAACCGGAGGTAATACCTATTACATCCGGACTTGCAAGAGGGTTACGCAACATCGTTTGAAATGTATTTCCAGCAACGCCAAAAGCAAATCCAGCAAAAAGACCTGCCAGCATTCTCGGTAGACGTATCGTATTAATTGCAAAAGATGCACCTTGCGTTTGCTCTCCCAAAAGTGTTCGAACTACAACATCAATAGGATAAATGGTGTTTCCGAGTATCAGCATGGCACTGCATAGAATCATTGAAAGTAACACTAGAAAACCGGTTACAAGTATCCAGCGGCGGCGTCTTTGACGTCTACCTGCCATAATATATTTAATTGAATTATTATTTTTCATAATGATCGCACTTTCAATCTCATGGCTAATATTATTAATAACGGCGCTCCTATAAACGCTGTAACTACACCGACTTCAAGCTCTCCAGGGTTACCAATGAGCCTCCCTGTTACATCTGATACTGTCAAAATGACTGCCCCTGAAATTGCTGACAAGGGTATAACGTAACGCAGATCTGGACCAAGCGTAAGGCGTATGGTGTGAGCTGATAAAAGTCCGATAAAACCAATCGGCCCTGCTAGTGCAGTAGTAGCCCCGCACAAAAGAACAGCTGCAACAGCTGCAATAAGCCTTAATGTTCCTGTTCGAACGCCCAATCCACTCGCCAATTCGTCTCCGAGTGCCAGCGCATTTAGCGCAGGAGCAGTAATAATCGCTATTACTATTCCGATTACCAAAAACGGAGCGAAAGTAGCTATAGAACTCCAGTTTGCTGCACCAACGCTACCCACTTGCCAAAATCTGAATTCATCCATGACATTAGTCCGAGAAATCATGATGGCAGTAATCAACGAAGAAAGGGCTGCGCTCGTTGCAGCTCCCGCTAGAACAAGTTTAAGGGGAGTGGCTCCGCCACGCCCCATAGAACCGATTCCAAACACAAAGACGGCCGTAATTGCAGCCCCAGCTAAAGCTAGCCATATGTATTGATTTGCTGTAGTTATGTTTAAGAAGGCAATGCCGCAAACAACAAACAATGATGCACCTGTGTTCACTCCGAGTATACTTGGATCTGCGATCGGATTTCGAGTTACTGCTTGCATAAGTGCTCCGGAAACGCCGAGTGCAGCACCACAAAATAGGCTAAAAATGGTTCGTGAAATCCTCTTACGAACTACGTTTGCCCCATAGGAATCTACATTTTTGTGAAATAAACCATCTATTAATTCATTAAACCCCACTGGTCGAGAACCCAAGACCAGTGAGGCTATCACGCATAAAGTCAACAACACAATAGAGATTACCAGTAATGCTTTGAAATGTCGCGGAACATGCGGGTTAAGCCATTTCTTTTTTGAATCTACTAAACTACTCATCGATCTTTTCTATAGCTCCCCCAATTAATTCTAGGTACTCATCAATAGTATAAGCAATAGAAAGCGGTGTTGGGGTACCAGCTGCCGCTAAAGCCGTATTATCACCAATAAATGCAACAGAGTCTCTTTCAATTGCCGGGATTTTCCCAAGAAGTGGATCGTCTTGTATTGCTTTATAGGATTCATCACCATAAGTAACTAATATATCAGCATCGTTCAGGATGTCTGCGTTCTCAGCACTTACTGTCAAATAGAAACTTTCTGGATCCTCAATCGCATTCAATACACTTTCAGGATACTCCATTCCTAGCTCAATCAGAAACTCAGCACGAGGATCTGCAGGTGTATACACAAATAATTCAGACAAGTCACCAGGCGTGAAGGCGATAAAAACAGCTTTTAAACCTTCTATTTCAGGATATTCACTTGCTTTTTCCTGAATTAAATTTTCTGTATCCTCAATAAGTTGTTCACCTTCTTCTTTCATCCCCATACCTGTTGCATTTAACATTACTTGCTCACGCCATGTAGTAATCCATGGATCTGTCTCATAAGCTACAACTGGAGCAATTTCACTTAGAATATCGTAGTCTTCCTGTGTGATACCGGAATAACCCGCAAGAATTACATCAGGGTTTGAATCTGAAATTGCCTCAAAATCCAGGCCGTCTGTATCTTGATAAATATTAGGGTCATCTTCGCCAAGTTCCTCAAGTTTTTCAGCAGTCCAAGGCAACATGCCACTGTCATCTTGAACACCGTAATTTGCCGCTGAGAATCCGACAGGTACAACGCCCAGATCAAGAGCAACATCATGATTACCCCATTGAATAGTAGCAACGCGTTCAGGTTTACTTTCAATTACTGTTTCGCCAAAAGCATGTTCAATTACAATCGGGTATTCTGAGGTCTCTTCTGTATTAGCCGAAGCACTCTCCGTTTGTGTTGAATTGGAGTCTTCAGTTGAGCAGCCAAATAGTAGTAACATACTCATAGCCGAAAGAAATAAAGTTGTTATTGACGTTTTTCGTTTTGTATTCATTTGCATATCCATCCTTATCCTGTTTTGATTTTGAAAATTTCGCTGACACCTTTACTGACATAAACTATTATGTACTATATAAGAGCTTTGTTTTCTACCCAAGTATTATTATCCATTCGGGTTTTCTCTATGTTAACGCGCATTGTTACTCTAGTTATCTTACAAGCCACAAGATCAGCAGTAAGGGGTAATTCTTAATTAGGAGTTACTTAAGTTAACTGATAATGATTATCATTGTTAATGATATACACACTATCCCATATTGTCAATGAAAATTTAACAGAATATTTAAAATCAAGTTAGTCCGAAGATCAGCAGATTTATTCAAAATAGACTCTCAACTGATGATCTTTTATATAGTACTTTTTTTCTATGATAGTAAATTTTAAGAGACTGCTTCAATTTAATGAAACAGCCTCTTATTTGTTAAGAATACAGTCTTAATTTTTATTATTTAATTCTCGTTTTCGCTTTTGCACAATTATTAACATTCCAGCTATCATTATCACTAACACACCTAGCAATAGGTAATTAAATGTACTTGTTGCTGTGTCTGGTAATTCATTTCCGGATTTCTCTGCTTTATCTCTATCATCTTTATTCGTTACAAGCATTTGGTTACCAAGCCATTCCATTATTGTTGTTGTTTTCCCATCAATTTCTGTTGTTGGATCATTGTTATAAACATGGATCCATGAAAAGTGGCCCAGGTAATCATATGGATTACCATTTTCATCAGTGTACAATCCCGTTTGATCAACAACATTTTCATATAAACTTAGGTGAACATCTGCACCAGTTGCTACTAATCGATCATATGTTGGAACAACTGTTGTATTAGGATCAACAACTGTATCACTTTTAGCATGAACAAACCAAATTGGTGTTTTAGCTAAATTATCGATATCGGCATCCGTAATTAATACGTCATCCAATGCTTCACATGTCGGAATACCCGCTGCAAAGTAACCTGGATAATCACGAAGCATAAGCATTGTCATGTAGCCGCCATTTGAAGCTCCACCGATATAGATTCTGTTAGGATCAATATCAGGATTCTTCGCAATGTGACCTTCAATTAAAGCCATCAATGCTTCTTGATAAATAGAAGTACCGTCTCCGAACTCAGTATGATCATCCATCCACATTGTCGGCGTTTGTGGTGCTAAAACATACGCGTTATCAAGATCTCCTTGAATGTTAACTGTGATAAAGTTAACTACTTTGTTGCCACCAATAGCAACGGTTGGATCTGTTCCACCTTCAGCTGCACCATGTAACCAAATAAATAATGGGTTTTGTTCATTATCTTTTTCTGGTGAATAATTTGCGTAAGATAATGTAACGTCATCATATATAGCTTCACCTGTGTTAAATTGATCAACTAGAACGCGAGTTTCATTTGCTAAAGTATTAATAATTAGACCAGAAATAGTATTCGGACCTGACACGATATCTTCAAGTTGTGAAACAGTATAACTGTAGTCTATCCAGTCATTATGACCCGTCGTCGCAAAATCATAGTTCATTGCGTTACCTAATGTAACCGTTGGACCAATTTCCATTTCTAAAACCACATAATTACTTGTTCCTTCTTCTACTATAATTCCTTCAGCGTCAGAAAGATAAGCACTTGTTACTGTTCTAGTACCCTCAGCAACTGTTGAAGGTTCCGCTCTATCGTCTGTTAATACGACATTGACATCAAAAGTGTCTACCGTAACTGAATCAGCTGAAACCTCAGCACCTAAATTAATAATTACTTTTGTAATCGCTGGTCCCCAATCTTCTATTTCGATAACGGTACTATATGTTAGTGGTGTACTTTCTGATTCTGCAGCCGTTACTTTAAAGTGATAACTAGAGAAAACCAAAGCAAAACCAGCTATCAAAAATACAATGGTGAAAATCACTTTTTTCTGGCCTATATTCGTTTTTCCCAACTCCCTTTACTTTATTTTGGGTTAATTGTTTTAAGGTTTTTTTAGCCATTTCAAAATAAAATAACCAAGAAAAATTCCAACGAAATTTAAAATCCAATCGTCAATATCCACAGTTCGTGTAACATAACCTATTTCATGGAAGAATAACTGACCCATTTCCATAATAACCGGAACAGTTGCAGAAAACAGTATCGCATGCTTTACTGCGATCCGTTTGTAGCCAAGCCATAATCCTATTGGGACAGTAACGACTATATTTCCTAATAAATTAATCGCAATAATGCGTAAAGGTAAGAAACCTTCTAACAATTGGTTAACATATAATGCAATAGTTTTGAAGGGGATAAAATTATAGGACTGATTAGCCATTACATAACCAGGATCAAGCCATAACAAATAAACTAAGATAACTGTATACAAAAGCATCGTTGTATTTATGATTTCTATTTTTAGAGTTTTAAAAGATTTTGTTGAAAATTTAATGATTATGTATAGCACTATGATTGGTAAACCAAATACAATACCAACTTGAAAGATAGTTTGCAACATTTTAATTCCTCTTTCTTAATTCATTTGTTTTAACTATTCTAGCATAAAGATTGAAATTACTTCTTCAACACTTTGCTCAACTTGCACAAAAAGCTGAACCCTCGATACTAGGTTCAGCTCGTTCCTTACTATTTTCATCTATTACTAAAAAATTAATAAGGCTAACAATGTTGACACTACCAGACCTATCATAACTGGACCAAAGTTTTTTCGCACTAGCTCCATTACTGGGACCCCACAAAATCCCGCTACAGCTACGAGAGAAGACCATGCAATAATTGTTCCTCCCCCAGTCCAAATGGAACCCATTTGACCAATTGCAGCAAGAGTTGTAGGGTCAATTGAGCCATTTGCAAGCGCTCCGGATAATGCACCAGTTAAGGGTAAACCGGAAAACCCAGATCCATCCAATCCGGTAATAATACCAATTACCAAAACACTAAATGCTGCTAAAACCGCACTTTGTGGTAAAAAGCTTTGGCTTGATTGTACTAAATCAAACAGTAATGCCGGTGGATCACCATCACCAATCGATAAGATACTTCCAGCAAAATCAGAACTTCCTAAAAAGAAAAAACCTGCAATTGGAATTACTGGCCCCATTGCCTTAAATGCAAACACAAAGCCTTCAATAATATGCTCACTAATATAGTCTAAAGCACGATGTTGACCAAAAGCGACTGTAGAAAGCAGTAGAAGTATTACAGCTACTCCACCTATAAAGGCAGCACCCTCTCCTCCTTCAAATCCTCCCATACGTCCACCAGTTAATTTAGTTGATATCATGAAAATCATAACGATTAGCATTGAAATAGGAACTAGTACAGCGAATATTTTACTCCACATGGGCAGGTGCTTACTTTCCGTTTTCTTGGTATTTTCATCTTCTAATCCTTGCATAGTTGCTAATTCCTTATCAATTTCGGGATCATTTTTCATCCGAATTGATTTCCTGTTAAAGAAATAAGCTAGAGCTATCGCTATTCCCCCGGTAATAAACGATAAAATTAACGCTTGGTCTACTAAACTAGATGTTTCAACACCTGCAGCTTTAGCTGACAACCCTGGCGCAACTTGGATAATGTAGTCTGATGACAACGCCATACCTTGCCCTGCAAGAGCAACAGCCATTGCCGCTACCATAACTGGCAATCCCGAACGAACTGCAGCTGGAACTAATAATGCGCATATAAGTGGAACTGCTGGTGTAGGCCAGAAAAACAATGAAATAACATAGGTAACGCCTATTAAAACAAAAAATGCAACATGGCCATTAATCATGAATTTTTCAATTGGTTTAATCATACGGATGTCTGCACCTAAATCCTTCAATGAATGCAACAAAGCAACCATGAATGTAATAATAAGAAAGATATTAAATAACTCTTTAGCCGCCACAAGGTTCGCATTGAATGTCGCAGTAAAACCGTCAACAATGCTTCCTTGATAGATCCATGCGACCAAAAACGTTCCAAGTATAGTAGGAAGTACAACACCTTTTCGAAAAATCATTGTAATAATAATCAATAATGTAAACAAACCATATATCCAATGGGAAATAGTTAATTCCACTTGCTTTCCCCCTTAAAGTTTAACTGTGCTATAGCCTATGCATACAGGGGTGAGTCGGTGACGCGTCCATTGTATCGATCATTCCAAAGGAAAAACGCTTTTTTAAATGATCAAAGCCTCGATTGTCAATAGATAAAATAAGTGTTCACGGACTTGTCAAAATTTTGTTAACTAATTGTGAAGTATTGAACAAAACTATTTTACATACTTTTTAAACATGTTAATATACAAATATAGAAAACAAACAAGATATCTTGAATCACATTATGTGAATTGTTGAACAAAAAAACTAATTTAGGAGTGGTTATCATGTTGGAACTTTTAAGAAGAAATAATATCATTAGTGGTGTATTAGCAATTATTAGAGTTTATATTGGTTATTCTTGGATTACAGGTGGATGGGGTAAAATTACCGGCGGTGGTTTTGATGCTAGTGGATTCATACAAGGTGCTATTGCAAACTCTGCAGGTGAAAATCCAACTGTACAAGGCTGGTGGGCAGCATTCTTAGAAAACGTTGCTTTACCAAATGCAGAGATATTCTCATTCTTAGTTATGTGGGGTGAGGTACTAGTTGGGGTAGCGCTGATTCTTGGGTTATTCACTAACTTCGCCGTACTAATGGGTCTGATAATGAACTTCTCATTCTTATTCAGTGGCACAGTAAGCACTAACGGGCAAATGATCCTTCTAGGTATCTTCGTTCTTGTTGCTGGAGCAAACGCTGGGAAATTTGGGTTAGATCGTTATGCAATCCCTTATCTAAAAGGCTTAATTAATCAAAGACAAACGCGTTCAAGTAAAACCGTTGAAGTATAACACCTATAAAATGCATGGATCAAGTTGATCCATGCATTTTTTGCTTTTTTCTTTTAAATTCCTCTGACATTGCAAATGCCTCCCTTAAAATTAAGGGAGGCATTTTAGTTTCGTATGGTATTCAACTATTAAATGTAATTACTCTGCTGGTTCAAGGTCTTCAATAGAATCAATGTCCATATATGCAGGAACAACTAGACCATTCCTAGCACCTGTTAAGTTTTCTCCTAGGTCTACAAACTCACCTTCATATTCTTCATAGAAGGAAGCATGAGTTGCAGGCAACCATGGAGCAACAGAAGCATCAGCATCACCTGTTGCAATTGCTTGAAACATTACAGAAGGATCAACAGGGGTAAGTGTAACATCATAACCTTGTTGTTCTAATACTAGTTTAACAACATTGGCGGAAGCACGTTCCGAATCCCAAGGAGTTAATGCTAACTCAATTGGAGTACCATCTACTGGCTCTGTACCTTCTGTCCATGAATTAACCGTATCCTCGTTTTCATCTATCCACTGTTGGGCTGCTTCTTCAAATTCTATATCCAGGGCAGCAAGCATGACCTCTTCAATGTCTTCTGGTTCCCAGTGGAAGCTATCAAGGATGGCATAAGCATCTGGCATATCATCTTCCAGACCTTCTCTTACTATTGTTGCTATATGTTCTACGTCACCAAAAACACCGTTTGGATCTTCTAATATCTTTATGTCATATTGTGAAAACATGTAGTGAGGTGTCCATCCAACAACAACAATTGGCTCCTCATTTTCAATAGCGCTATCTAATGCTGTTAACATAGATGCCGTTGAAGATACTTCATGCTCCCAACCAGAAAGATTTTCATATTCAGTTAAAGCATTATCGGCTTGTTGCGTAATTCCAGCACCAGGTTCAATGCCTGTAAGAGTGTAATCTACTTCCTCACCAACATTTATGGAAGTCTCTGACTGATCATCTCCACTGCTACTTGAACTGTCTTGTCCACAGCCAGCTAATACAATAGATAAAGATACACCTGTAATTATCCCCATCTTTTTCCACTTTAAATTAAACATGTTATGAAACACTCCTTTAAATTTGTTCTTTCTTTTAAACTTATTTTTCATTTGAAAATTATCATAATTTTCAAACAATAAAGAATAAAGTACACCATACAAAAAATAAATTCGCTAATTTATTGCTAAGACTCCCTACATTATATAGCTTTTGTTAGCTTTTACTCAAACTCCATATATAATGATTATCATACATATTATTCATTTAATATGTATTAAACGTAGTTAACATCAAGATAATGTAAAGATGCTCACCTATGGTCCTTTTACCTCTATAAAGTGAACTTTACTTTTCTCTAATGAACATGTAGTCTAAATTAAACATAGTGTGAGCACCTTATATAGGATGTGATTTAGATGGAAAACATGAAAGCATTAGACCAATCTAGAGCTAGAGTAATAGATGCAATTTCACAAAATATGACCCTTTATGGTGTAACCCCCTCAATTGGAAGGTTATACTGCTTACTTTTTTTCTCGGATAAAGCCCTTACACTTGATGAGATGAAAGAAGAGCTAGGAATGAGTAAAGCAAGTATGAGTCTTGCGGTTAGAAGCTTACTTGATTTAAATATGGTTGAAAAGTCTTGGATAAAAGGTGTGAGGAAAGATTTATATATTGTGAAGGACGATTCTTTTCAGCGCTTTTTCGATTACTTTATAAATAAGTGGCGACCAGCCGTTACGATGAATACTACGGCAATCGAAAAATCGATCACTGAATTGCAGGAACTACTTACTAACTCAGATTCTTCTAAAGAAGTTTATGAGCATGCTCAAAATGATATTAACAACCTTCAAAATTGGCTTGGTTATTTTGATTGGCTCAACAGACTAATCGATAGTTTTGAAACACAGGAAATATTTGATTTCATTCCAATCGATAAAAAGGATGATTCAAAAGAATAACTTTAAGCGTCTTTACTAACTTGAGTGCTCAACCAAGTAGCTCTGAAAGGCTTTAAGAAAAGAGTCACAACTAGCTTACTATGCTAGATGTGTCTCTCTTCTGTATATTTACTTTAACTATGCTGAGGACTTGCCATCTTATTTAAAAATGCTTGAGGGATAAATTGAGAAGAAGAACAGACTTTACACCATTTTTAATTTTGTACTATTTTTAACACTACTTAATTTTTAATAAAAAAAAGTTGCCAACTATATCAGTTGACAACTTTTTATATAAGTAGACTTTTAGCGTAGGTCCATGTAATACAGATTTGCCACGTCATCTTTCGTAATAACATGATCGCCCGACTTAAGTGATACTATGACAATTCCATCTCTCATTTGATGAATTGTTCCATCTATCTTGATTTCTGCATCATCTCCAGTATTAAACACTAAAGTTAATGTTGACTCTTCTGAAGTTGTAAACGCAATCCTTGTTGAACTCTCAATTTTTAGACTCTGCGTTAGTGTTAAGCCGCTATATTCTACTGTTCCTTTACTTGATGATAGATTTCCTTCGATCGTAAAGAAATCGCTATCCTTTCCATCAGTCGTGAAATTATGAGAATACTCTCCAGTTACTGGCTCCGTTGGGTTGGGATCTGTTGGATCTGTTGGATCTGTTGGGTCTGTTGGAGTTGGGTCTGTCGGCATTTCTATTGAATTCCCTCCTACAGATAAAAGGCTTGTTGTGTAATTTTTTAATTTTGTCATAAGTTCTGAGTTAAGTTTATATGATTTATCATCAACTGCATCATTAAACTCCCATGTGAAGTCCCCGTTATTTAGGCGACCAGATTCTTCTTTAACAATTTGTTCTACAGCACTTACTTCATCAATAGCCGATACATTTACGCCCATATCTATACTAGTATCAAAGTTATTATAAGTTGTTCCCCCTACTAGTGTTTTGTATGTGCTTGGTACCGTTTCGTTTCTAGACGAGGCTAGGTATGCGTCAAATGAACTTGTATTAGCCGAAGCTGTTCCTTCATTTGAATTTGCGTAAACTAAACTTGTAGCATCAACAATTGTATTATTGTATGCTTTAATCATTCCTCCATCTTCATCAGAGAATGTACCACTCCCTAACGTATCAGTACCCTGTAAGGAACTCATCATAGGATATTTTGCATTTCTAAAATAATTGGATTCTACAAACGCCGAACCACCTGTTGTCACCCCAATTCCATATTTCGAGATTCCATCAAAAAAGTTATTATACACATGAACAGATGCCACTCTTATACGTGGATGGCGAGAGTCTGAATGGTCAAACCAGTTATGGTGAAAGGTTACAAAGAACTCTGATGATTCACTCAACCCGACTAGAGAAGATTTTCCTGAATCCCAGTAATGATTGTGGGAAATTGTAATATCTGTTGAACCTTTCTTAAGGTCTGTTGAACCATCACCTTTTGACTGGTCAGAATCTGATCCTGCAGTTCCATAGAATAGATCATTATGATGGACCCAAACATTCACATTATCTGTATCAAGTGAAATTGCATCGTCAGGGAATAAAGCCATGCCTAAGTTTCTAATTTCTAGATTACCAGTATATCTCGCTAGTATTCCCCATCCATAGGCATACGTATCTTCTCCGATACCTTCTAAAGTAATATTCATTTCTGAATAACTTGTATTACCTTTCACTTCAAGGTAACCATTACTATTAAGTTGTCCACTCATGTTGTCATCAGTAATTTTGCCAATAAACCGTATTGCAAGTGGTGTTTTATCATATCCCTTTTTTCTTAATGATAAAATTTCTCCTATACCAACTCCAGTTTCCTTATCACCTGAGCTATTGATTATTACTTCTTGCTTAACTGTTGTTGCAGTCTCAGATGTTACATAAATAACTTGAGCTCCTTCCCTAAGTGTCCCATCCTCATTATAAGCTCCTGAAGCTGTGCCATATTGTGAGTTCCCTGCAAAGGCAAATCCAGATCTGTCATGTTCCTTTACGGAAAGTGTATTTGTGTAATCGCTTACACTAGAGCCATCTTTAAGTAAACCGTCCACTTTCATTACATAATCTCCAGCTGCAAGACCTACGGCGTCAGCTCTCCAATAAGAAGCGTAGTTACGAATTAAATCATTGTCAATTTGTTGATATTGAGAATCTGGAGCGCTTGCAGGTTTAATATATACATTATATCCTTCTGCATTACTTATAGGTGACCACTCTACATATGCAGTTTCAAACCAAGCCCCACTGTTAGATATAGAAAGACTTGCAGCACTTACTGTCTGATTTGCGAATCCGACCGTCACCAAAGATAGTATAAAAGAATACAATAAAAAACGCGTAAATACCTTTGTGATTACATTCTTCATTAAAATTCCTCCAATGTTTTAAATTTTCACACCCTGAGCTTACCACCATGACTGTATTTTCATATGACTTAACTTCTGCCTTAATAAGTTGATCTTGTCCATTCACCTCCTTAAACGAAAACCTAAGTTCTCATTTCATATAAGTGCAATTTTCAAAACCGTCTCGACAGAGCAAAAAACCTAACGACTTCTTGTCATTAAGTTACATTACAAAAAACAACACAAGTCATTTGTTTAAATAACTATAGTCATTAATATGCAACCCGACGATCATAGAAAATTACTTTACCTTAGATTCGTAGCTTTGCGTCCCTATTTTTCAATAGGTTTGCCAAATATAATATTATGTTATTCTTGATATTATTAATTTTAACAAATTTTTCTATAATAAGTAAATAATTAGATAGTCCTGTTTTTACTGGCGATTTTTCTTTTATTCTAAAATATTCGAATTTAAAATTTTAAATATGTTGAATTCAATGTTCTAATAATTTAGAATTAATTTATATTAGAAAAAGAGGTGCTTTAATGAATGTTTTAAATACCACAAGTAGAAAAAGAGAGACATATGAAGTTCAACTCGAATATTCGTTACTTTGGGAATGTGCATTGGGGATTGCTGCTGTGACAAACAGTCCTTTAATTAAGACTTTAGAAAAGCCTCAAGAATATTGGGAACAAGTAAAAAGCTCTATCTCGGATGACTTATTAAATCACCTAGCCACCGTAGAAGAGAAAAACACTTGGAAGTCTTTATTACAGCTGCTTCACCAAGAAGAATTTACTGAAATCAAGCATTTCATTTCATACATTACAGAGCTATCTGAAACAGATTTAAAGTATATTTGTCTACCTTTCATCGGCCAGAAATATGACGAAATAAGGCTAAGGGCGGCAATCGGACAACACGTCGCAGCAACCGAATTAATGACGTTAACAAAAGACAACCCTTTTTTTCCTACTTATATCGAATTTATTTGCGATGTAAATGCTGCTTATTTAAAGGAGCATCTCATTGCTGTTATGAAAGGCTGGTTCGAACAGGTTATTAAAAATGAAAAACCAGAAGAGGTTACTACCTATCTAAAAACGGATTTAGAATCAAAAATTCACATGTCTAAGCGGATGTCTCCTGAAGCGTTGGTAGAATGGGCAACTGGTGGGATTATCTATTTACCAGAGCCAAGTATCGGTAGAGTCTTGCTAATTCCACAATATGTTTATCGACCTTGGAATATTGAAGCAGATATAGAAGGAACAAAAGTTTTCTACTATCCGATAGCAAATGAAAGTATATTTCCTAATAAACCGCATATCCCTAATAACTTTCTAGTTCTGAGATATAAAGCTCTAGGTGATGAGGTTAGACTCCGTATGATCAAACTATTATATGAAAATACCTTAACATTACAAGACATCACAAATGAACTAGACATAGCAAAATCTACGGTTCATCATCATCTCAAAATCCTTAGGTCAGCTAGATTAGTAGAGATAGTGAATGGAGTGTATTGTTTGAAGAAAAATGCACTAAAATCATTACCAAAAGAGATGGAACAATATCTAAATCCAAGATAAGGGGAACAAGAGATGGCAGAATCATTAAAAAGAAGTGTTAACGAAGTATCTGAATTTAAGAAAAATCACTCTGCTTTTCGTTTTATTGGTGGAAATGTCATATCTTTTTGTGGTGACCAAATTTATTTGATCGCTATTCCTCTTATGGTTTTGGCTATAACAGGTTCTCCATTGAGCATGGGGTTGGTAGCGGCACTTGAGCGTTTACCAATTTTATTTCAACCACTTACCGGGATATTAGCAGATCGTTATAATAGAAAACATTTGTTATTACTATGTGATCTGGCAAGATGTATAATTGTTGGTTTAATTGGGGTACTATTTATTTTCGACTTATTAGAAATTTGGTTCTTAAATAGCGCGGCTTTTCTTATTGGGATACTAAGTCAAGTATATAATATTGCTCAATTTGCTTCCATCCCAAGGTTAGTACGTAAAGAGGACCTGCAAGCTATCAATTCTATAAATACAGGTTTATTTAATACTGCTGTATTAGTTGCGCCAGGTCTAGGTGGATTGATTATTAGTTTTTACAACCCCGGGTATGCGCTTTTAATAAATAGCTTTAGTTTTCTTGTAGCATTTTTTGCGATTCTAAGTATCAATTTAAAACAAGAGCCTCAAAAGCATGATAAGAAAAGTTCATTCTGGCTAGATATTAAAGAAGGTTTCCAATTTGTTATTCAAACAAAGCCAATACTTTATACAAATCTAGCAATGCTAATTTCAATCTTTGGTACAACCTTATTTTTAACCATGATGGTATTTCATTTAACTGATACAATTAATTTAACAGTAGAACAGACTGGTATACTCATATCGATTGGAGGAATCGGAGCGATAACCGGTGCATTAGTTACTAATTTATTAAGTGAACGTTTCACATACAGGCGCATCTTATTTTTTGCTTCTTTTATCGGTGGGTTTTCGATTATTTTATTTGGCGTAGCATCTAGCTATTTTCTGTTAATTGTATTCAATGCTTTAGGCACTTTTGCTGCCTCATTGATGAACCCTTGTATTGTTACAATAAGACAGACACTAACTCCCGATCATTTATTAGGACGTGTCCAAGCTACGAGTCGATTTATGGCATGGATTCTTATGCCTTTAGCAGCGTTTATAGCTGGTCTATTAGCTAATGAATTTGGAACAAATTTTACGATAGTATTAGGAGGCGTTGTATCAACTTTCGCTTCATTATTTTACCTACATCAATCATTGAAATATAACTAAATAAATTGTTTTTAGAAGAGAGCTATACACTAATTCTCCTCTACGTAATCCTTTTAGATGTTTTATAGGGCTCTTATTTTACATTACTTGATTAATTGTTCCTTCCATACTTTTAGGAAGAGTTGATATCCCATCCATAAATTCCTTTAAAGAAAATAACAATGGTTTACAATTTCCACCAACACCAACAATAATGCTCAAATTATCGGGTGAATAGACAACTGTATGCAATGTACCAAAGTACTCTTTATAGTATTTTGAAAATAATGGTGAAGTTTCATCATTAAAATGATGATAAGCAGCTATAGGCGACAGACTCTCTCGCAATAAGCAACTTACATATTCCTTACGTTTTAATGAGCCTTGTATATCAACACTATTTTTCATTCTCAATATATCCGATTCAAAGTGATTTGTGCATATTCGAGGATTAGAGAAATTTATGACCTGTTGATCTGGGGATGCTTCTATTATTATACTTTTTCCACTTTGATCTGTAATGGAATAGTTGTAGCAATAACCATGCGGAATAGTCTTGATAAAACTTACTGTATCTTCAATGTTTGCGCATTGTTCTAATAGCATTCTAACAATAGTCGTAGCAACAAAACCTTTCTCACTGTGTTCGTTATTTACAAAATGCAACCCTACTACAAGCCCTTTTTCATTCATTCCATCAAGTCTACCAATTACTTGGTGACTAAAACCTACACTAGCATAGCCATTTGTAGGATTCGTAATTACAAGTCTTGCATCGTATAGTTCTGGACTGAAATCGTAATTCCGAGCATAATATCCATCGTTTATTAAAGTAGTACAACCCATCTTAGGAAATCTCACATCATATCCACTAAAGTGTTTAATAGTCGCATCTAAATCCAAGTCTAAACCTTCTGCCAAGCCTTTCAGTTCTTGATAAAGATTCGGTGAAATACCTTTGATTAATTCCTTTACATCTTCCTCATTTTCATTAATCGTTAATTTCCTCAGGTGATCCCAATTCGGTAATGCGATTAATTCTTTTCCTTGCTCTATACCAAATTGGTTATAGTCCCCTTTTAATTCTACTAGTCTTAGAACTAACTCTTCATTCCCAAGCATTTACACGTCCTCCCTTTTTCCAATCTGAGTGACAGGCATTAATAAGTCAAGATCTGAAAAATCCTCGCCACGGTAACATTCTAGTATCGAACCTGTAGGAGCCCATTTATTTTCAATTGCATAACGCATTAATTTCTGATAACCATCTTGAATTTTTGAAATTGGACTTTTAAAAGCCAGTGCTATACAAATACAAGATGCAGTATGCTCAATTGAGTGAATTTCAGAAAGCTTATTTGCATGTGTATCAACTGGTACACAAAATCCAATCTTTGCTTTAATTAAATCTTTTCCAGATAGATAGTTTAAATAACAGCTTTTTATTGGAATATTTAATTTCTTAAGTTCTTTCATCCTTTTTCTAACATGTTCTTTGAATTGTCCAATGTTAGATTCAGCCAAAAACCAAATAATAGTCTCCTCGCTCTTTTCTATCAGATAAATTTGTTCACTTTCACAATTACTATCTAAATAATGTAAACTTACATTCAATCTATCAAGTCTTCCACGTATAATTTGGATCCACTCATCCATCATTCTTTTTTTTGATTTTGTATCGTTTTCCTTTAAATATGCCTCAATGTCTTTAATAGGTATATCTGCTAATCGTAAACTTGAAATTAACTTTATTTTTGCAACTTGACCTTCAGAATACATCCGATACCCACTGCTGTTTCTTTCTACTGACCTTAGTAGATTTTTCGATTCATAATACCTTATTGCACTTTTAGAAATCCCAGTTCTTTCAGATATATCTTGTATTCTCATAAAACCACTCATTTCATCCCCCCTAAATTCTATCTTACATCTTAAAGTTACTTTAAGGTCAAGCGATATTACGAAGATAAAAAGACTTACTATATTAGTAAGCCTTTTAAAAGATACGATTGGTTTCATACGCCTTAAGATCTATGCTTTTACTTTAAATTTTTAACTCCCGTTTCTAATAATTCCATTTGTAGAAGTGTTTGTTCATCTGTAATGACTTTATCTTCACCATTTATGATGGCTTCATATAAATCATCATATACTTTCCCATAATCACCATTTACCGATTTCACTTTTTCTTCGTGGGTCGTACCTTCTTCATCGATATATGTTAGTACACCATAATATTCTAGTGTATCAACGCCAAAATCCTTGTTATCAGGCATGTAAAATAGCTTTAAATGTTCTTCTTGGCGATCTTTCGTCTCTTTCACAAAACAACCCTTAGTGCCGTAAACGACGAAGCTAGGTCTTTGTTTCATTCTAAAATAACTTGATTTAACTGATACTTTTAACCTGCCATAATATAAATCCAGATCAAAATAGTCATTCATTCTTCCAGGTCCTAATAGTTGTCTTACATCATAATGTGTAGAATCCGGCTTACCAAAATAGCTAATGACTTGATCTAGTGTGTGACAGCCATGTTCATATAAAAATGAAAAAGCCGGAATAAACGAATGAACAGACTCTGGTACATGTGGGCGATAATAGTCATAATGCATTTCTACTTCGAGCAATTCCCCTAATTTTCCTTCTTCAATGACTTTTTGAACAGTTAGAAAATCACTATCAAAACGTCTATTTTGATAGGATTGAACAATTAATTCTTTCTCTTTTGCCAATGCAAATATTTCTTTTGCCTGTTCTGAAGTTTCCATAAATGGCTTTTCAACCAAACAGTTTTTATTATGCTCTAATACTTGTTTTGCATATTCATAATGGCTGTCATGTCTGGTGCAAACTACAATGAGTTGAATGTCCTTGTCATTTAATAACTCATCTAAGTCAGAAGTATAATTTACGCCTGCAATTTTGTCCCAATCATCATGCGCAGGGTTTCTTCGATAAATTGTTTTCACATTAATATTGTCTCGTTGCAGTACGAACGGTAAATGATATCTGTTCGTGCTTTTCCCATTTCCAATATAACCGATTGTTAGCATGGTGACCTCCTGATATATGTAATTAATACTGTTAAAACTTAAAATCTGCTTTTACCCTAACTGAAAGGTCTTCAATATTTCCTTCCATTCAGCCATATAAAAAAGCACCTCCTAATGACTAATTTATCATGTTAGGAGGTACTTCTCAATTTATATAGCTAACACTTATTCATTGAATACAACTAAGTAAGTGTCTACCGTATTACATTAAGCCAATTACGTGGAAAATAATACCAACAACGAACAATCCAAGAATCATTGTAATTGGAGAAATTTTCTTTCTAAGTAACCACATGCAAAGAATGGTAAGCAATAAACCAGATAAACCTGGAATTAGACTGTCTAAGTTATCTTGTAAAGTCGTTACGTTATTTGGACTTAACGACATACCAGCAGCTTGTTGTTCCAGTGCAGTTCTAATTCCTTCTGCACCAGAAGGTAAGTTATCCCAATCAATATAGGCACCTTCATCCAATGGAACTTCGGATACAGTTGGTGCAAATGATACAGCTACCCAGCGGTTAACTAAGGAACCTAGAATGAACATACCCAGTATCGAGGCGCCTTTGGTTATATCCTGAAGTATTCCACCAGATAGATCTTCCGTAATTTTGGAACCGGCTTTGTAACCAAGTTCTTGTGTATACCACATGAATCCCATGCGAAGAAGATTCCATAAAACGAAGTAAAGAATTGGGCCAAGTATATTACCAGTCAGCGCTAGAGAAGCCGCTAATGCACCGATAATTGGTTTAATTGTGAACCAGAAAACTGGATCTCCAATACCAGCCAATGGACCCATCATACCAACTTTAACCCCTTGGATTGCTTTGTCGTCAACTGGCGCACCATTTGAACGTTCTTCTTCAAGTGCTAAAGTCACACCAAGAATAGGTGATGCTACATATGGATGTGTATTAAAAAACTCTAAATGACGTTCTAGTGCAGCAGAACGATCTTCTTTTGTTTGATATAACCGTTTAATTGCAGGAATCATTGCAAATGCCCAACCACCGTTTTGCATACGTTCATAGTTCCAAGAACCTTGAATGAAAGTTGAACGCCACCAAATAGCGATGCGATCTCTTTTAGTTAATTTCATTTCTTGTGCCAATTTATGTCCTCCTCCTTTTTAATAGTCTTCAATAATATTGCCTAGCGGATCACCAGTGTTTCCGTTTCCACCATTACCTGATCCACCTTGTTTCGAAAGTGTTATATAAATAAGTGCAAGTGCTACACCGATACCACCAAGTCCCACTAGTGTAATAGAAGAAACTGTGGCTAATACGAAACCAATTGCAAAGAACGGCCATACTTCTTTTGTTGCCATCATGTTGATAACCATAGCAAAACCAACTGCTACGACCATTCCTCCACCGACTGCCATACCACCTGTTAACCAATCTGGCATCGCTTCAAGTAAATTTCTAACAGGCTCTGCACCAATCGCAATGATTAATGCCGCTGGGATTGCAATACGTAACCCTTGTAGTGCGATAGCAACCATATGCCAAAATTCTATTTTTCTGAAATTTCCTTCTTTTGCTGCCGCATCCATGAAATGCACCAATGCTGTTGCAATTGTACGAACAAAAATTGTTAATAGTAAACCTGCAACTGCAAGTGGAATTGCAATCGCAATTGCTGAATCAACACCCGCTTCACCCCGACCACTTAAAACTAGGATAATTGCAGACGCAACGGATGCCAACGCAGCATCAGGTGCCACAGCCGCTCCAATATTTGCCCAACCTAAAGCAATCAATTGTAACGTACCACCTAAGATAAGGCATGGGACTAAGGTTCCTGTCGCTAAGCCGATTAATGTACAAGCAATGATTGGTTGGTGGAAGTGGAACTCATCCAATATTCCTTCAATACCAGCAATAAATGCTATGATAACAACTAATATTATTTGAATCATCGTCAAATCCATGATTATTTATCCTCCTTTTTTGTCTAATAATTAAGATTGTTTCTCTTTGTTTAACTCTGCTTGAGCTCTTTTAAGAATGTCGTCCATCCTTGCTTGCGAATCATTTGGTACTTTACGCACATCGAATTTCACACCAAATTCTTTTAATTTAGCAAAAGTATCTACATCTTCTTGACTAAAAGCTAATACCTTATTCGGTTGAACTTTACCAATTGAGTGTGACATAGAGCCAACGTTAATCGTATCTAATGGAACGCCACCTTCAACTGCTCTAAGTACATCTTGTGGGTTCTCGAAAAGAAGCAATGCTCGTTGTCCACCAAAATGTTGATCATCTTTTGCAAGCTCGATCATTTTCGCAATAGGAACAACGTGAGCTTTTACCCCTGAAGGAGCAGCCTGTTGAATTAATTTCTTGCGAAGTTCATCCTGAGCCACTGTATCAGATACAACGATAATACGTGTAGGCAATGTATTTCTTGTCCACGCAGTCGCCACCTGTCCATGAAGCAAACGAGAATCAATACGCGCTAACACGTATTCAAATTTACCAGGAGCACCAGTATCTGATGGTCCGGTAGCAGTTTCAGTAGAAGCTGCTGGCTCTAATTCTTCAGGTTGTACTCTAACCGCCTCTTTAGCTGTACTTAAAATATGTGCCGCAACTTCATGTGCTGTGTTCATAGATAAGCGTGATGCGTAAGATTCGATCACCATTGCTAAGTTCACCCCGGCAACAATGGCCCACCTGTCTTTGTGTTCTTCCATTAAGCTGTTGGCTTGGTTGAAAGGAGTTCCACCCCAAAGATCAACTAAGAATAACACTTCATCTTGGTTGTCGAAAGAGGCGATTGCTTTTTGCATTTTTGCCTTTATATCATCAGGTCCTTCACTAGGCATCAATGTAACAGCTTTTACATTTTCTTGTTCTCCGAAGATCATCGCTCCAGATTGCAAGATACCATCAGCAAATTCACCATGACTGGCAATTACAATTCCTACCATCTTTTTACCTCCTCTTATTTATTGTTAAAACTTAGAACTAGTAAACTCCTAAAGTAGTAATTTTTAGAATGTTGCAATCGATTACATTTCCGACACAACTAAAAAGAAATAAAAAAAAGTAAAAAGTATATTAAATGAAGGCATAGGTCTACAAATTCCCTAAATTCTTCGCTTTAATCAATACTTTTTACTCATGCCTGATCGAATCAGTAACACGCAAAAAATAATTGCGATAACTATATAATTTTATCTAGCTACTATTTTGTAGTACAAATAAATAGCATATGAGTTACTTTAAGAGTTTACAAGATGATTATAACACACCACTTTTTGCCTATCAAGAGAAAGTTTTTTATTTTTTTAACAAGTGAACACTCTTTTGAAAGAAATAGATAGTATACTGTAAATTTTTGTGTAAAAAAGAATATATATTAACTGTGTAACAGTTTGTCCAAACAATAAAGACAAATTTGTTTCTATCTTACTTTTTAGATTTTCTCTTAAAAGTTCGTTTAATTACACCAAAGAAACCTAATGATTGGACCATACGATTCGGATCAACATATTCACGAATTGCTCGGAAAACTTTTTTTGGATCTTTAGAAGAAAATGTATACGTTCCACTGCTCTTCGTTTTGATAGCGTAACGTGGAATCCATTTTCCTTTGAACATGACGGAAGCCACTACATAATCAACTTCTTCCCAAGGAATTTGAATAAACTTACGCGCATCTCGCTTATTGAAAAATTCAAACCCTTTATCTCCAATCATGATTTCACCATAATCGGAAACTCTTATATGTGAGGTTGCTTTAATAACTAAATCAACTTTTGTATTAATTGATTGGACCACATTGATTACCCCTTTTCTTTCTTTTACTATTAATTATTATACACGTTTTATCAAGTACAGCAAAAAAAAATTAGATGCGTTTCTGTATTTATTTAAACAGAATAGCGTTAAATTTGCACGTGTTGCATATAAAATGTCCAATTCTGGTTTATTTCATAAGTATTCAAGATACTACCTAAGGCAACAGTTGAGTTGAAGAATTGATAGAATCAACCGGAACGATTAAACTTATACTAACATTTAATACTTAGGTAGTAATTATGCTTTACTTAACGTTGATTATTAAGGTGAAAGTTAAACTTTTATAATGAGTAAAAGGGGAGTGCGTATATGTCATGTTTAAACAACCAGGTCATTCTTGTCACTGGCGCTAATCGAGGACAGGGAAGAGCTATTGCTCAGCATCTTGCCACATTGGGGGCTATAGTAGCGATTGGGGCTCGTAACTATAATGAGGCTAAAGAAGTAGCCGAGATGATTGGTGAGAATCATGCTATTCCAATTCAATTAGATGTAACAAAAGAATTAGAATGGAAATCAGCGGTAGATGAGGTCATAAATAAATATGGCAAGCTTGACGCATTAGTGAATAATGCTGGAGTAATAAAACGCAAACCATTTACAGAAACAACCCTAGATGATTATCAACAGCTAATTAATACTAATCAACTTGGTGTTTTTATGGGGATGCAAGCAGTTATTCCACAAATGGAAAAGCAGCAAAAAGGATCCATTGTAAATAATGTATCGATTTCTGCTTTTGCTCCAATTAGCCAATCCTCTGTTTACGCTGCGACAAAAGCATCTGTTGTTGCAATGTCTAAAGCTACAGCTATTGAATTAGGACCAAAAGGAATTAGAGTAAATATGGTTCATCCAGGTGGCATCGAAACAACAATGGCTACACAAGGAGAAGGTGTTCCAGCTTATTACGATTCCGTACCTTTAGGGCGTATTGGACAACCAATTGAAATTGCTCGAGCTGTAGCCTTCCTTGCATCTGATGAAAGCTCGTATTGTACGGGTACAGAAATTGTAGTAGACGGTGGAATGACCCTGGGTACTTCAGATGAGTAAGTGAAATTCTCAGTAAATAGTATATACTCAAAAAGAGCACTTTCTTTCTAAGAAATGTGCTTTTTTATTTTATATTGCTACCTAATTGATTATAATAACCCCAAACTTTCTATTAGTAAGTAAATCCCTGTAAATAATAAGATTATATATGTAAATATACGGAAAACACTTTGGTTAATCCTTTTAAATAATAGTTGTCCCAAATACAATCCTACAAAAACTAAAGGTAAGGCCCATAAACTTGATACCCAGATTATCTTATTTGTTCCAGCAAAAATCACTTGAATGACTAAACTAATAAAATATATAAATAAATAAAAGGCTAGTGTAGTTCCTCTTAATTTCTCCTTTTTAGTATCTGTACCTGAAAAATATAATAATAATGGTGGTCCTGGCATACCGATACTTGTTGTGAATAAACCTGATAGTCCACCAACAATTAAATCTCTCTTCTTATTTTGGTTAATTCGAAACGTAAGAATGAGCATTATTGTTAACACTAAGATAATAAGGCTCACGCCCAACTTTAATCTATCTATATCAACTAACAAGAAGATCATAATTCCAACAGGCAGACCCATAACACTTCCTACCACAAATCTTCGAAGGATGCCAAAATCAATATCTTTTCTAATTTTTATTATTAATGCACTAGAAATAACTAAAGACAATATTAAGTTAATTTGAATTGCCTCAATTGGTTCAAATAATAAAAAAAGAAATGGAGTAGCCAAAATTGAGAATCCGAATCCTGTACTCGTTTGAAGTACGGAAGCGATTAAAATAATTATTATAAATGCTAGTATCTCCATAAAACACCCTCTTTTCTATCAAAAAGCTACCGTTAGCTACAGCTATCTTAACATTTCATTAATTGTTCGACTATCCTAAACCAATTTCATTCTTTCTTTTTTGTATTATTCAAAAGTTTCATTCTACACCTCAAATTCACTGCTATAATAGAAAATAGTAGCAAATATAGGAAATGAATTGTTATTTGACAATGATGAAACTCGCTTTTTCAAGGAAAGGGTGAAGCAAATTGAACGAATTGATTTTAGTAGTGGAGGATGATCAGCAGATTCATGAAATGGTTGCTAATCATCTTAAGAAAGAAGGATACAGGGTTGTCTCTGCATTTGATGGAGATGAAGCAATAACGCTTTTTTCTCAGGAAAAAATTGATTTAATACTGCTTGATTTAATGCTCCCATCTAAGAATGGGATCGATATTGTAAAAGAAATCCGTGAAGAAAATTTACTACCAATTTTAATCATGTCCGCAAAAGATAGTGATGTTGACAAGGCACTAGGACTTGGTTTTGGAGCAGATGACTATATTGGCAAACCATTTTCCTTAATTGAAATGACCGCAAGAATAAATGCCGCATTACGACGATCAAACCAGTATACACAGAGCCCCTCCGCTAATCAGGGAAACAAAGTAGCGATAATGAACCTTATAATTGATTTGGATAACTTTACAGTCTTAAAAAACGGAAAAGAAATCAACTTAACGGCAAAAGAATTTCAAATATTAAGTTTATTAGCTATACATCCCAACCAGGTATTTACCAAAGGACAACTTTTTGAGAGTGTTTGGAAAGATGTCTATTATGGGGACGAAAACGTCATAAATGTTCATATTAGAAGACTGAGAAGTAAAATTGAAGATGATCCTTCCAAACCAACGTATATAAAAACCATTTGGGGAATTGGCTATAAAATGGAGCTAAGCAAATGATCATTATCTTATCAATTATTATACTTATTCTGCTTCTATTACTCTTTCAAAACTATCTTTCCAAGAGAAGGTTAGACAGCAATCTGCGCTACATATCCAAAAAGGTCAATCATCTCATCTCCAACAATTCATCAGACCGTATTTTATTAATGACGGAGCACACAGCGTTACGCGAACTGTTAGTTGAAGTCAATCAATTACTTGATTACCATCAAGAATACATAGCTGATAATACTCGTATGCGCATGTCTATGAACCGTATGCTAACCAATGTTTCACATGACCTAAAAACACCTTTAACAGTGGTTTTAGGCTATTTAGAAAACCTGCAATACGACAAGGATTATACATCCGAAGAGCGTAATGCTTTGTTAGCCAAGGTATCTGTAAAAGTCATCGATGTAGCAAGTCTTATTAATAAATTCTTTGATTTGGCAAAGCTTGAGTCCGGTGACTGGCAACTAGACTCCAAACGCATCCATATCAATGAAGTGTGTCGAAAAGTTATAGTTGGATATCATGATACGTTAATCCACAAAGGTTTTGACGTGGAAATAGATATTCCCAAAGAACCCCTCTATCTTTATGGTGATGAAGATGCCTTGATTCGTATCTTAAATAACTTATTGTCAAATGCGATTCGTTACGGACAAGACGGCAATTTCGTCAGTTTAAAGTTATATGATGATAACGAACTTGTAACGATTGAAGTGACAGATAAAGGAAAGGGCATCTTACATTCTGATCAGGACCGCATTTTTGAGCGCCTCTATACAGTTAAAGATTCGAAGAGTGAATTTACACAAGGAAGTGGCTTAGGCTTAACGATTAGCAAACGACTTACAGAACAGATGCAAGGAAAGCTTGCATTTTCTAGTAGTCCTACTACTCGAACAACTTTTGTCCTGTCATTCAAAAAAGCTTAATTATTGAAAACGTAAGATTTACTTAAGGAATTGGTAAGAAAAAAGACAATTTCCTTTGCTATAGTTAAGTTAGATCGAAAGGGAGGCAAGAAGATGACCTATATTATGCGGACACACAACTTAACAAAAGCTTACAAAGGAAAAGAGGTAGTATCAGAAGTAAATATGCAGGTGAAAAAAGGGGAGATTTATGGATTTCTGGGTCCTAACGGTTCAGGGAAAACGACTCTCATGAAGATGATAACGAACCTTGTAACACCAACTGGTGGAGACATTGAAGTCTTAGATGAAAAGTTAACTCCATCTTCCTTTGAGGTGTTAAAAAGAATCGGTAGTATCATTGAATATCCTGTTTTTTATGAAAAGCTATCCGCCAGAAAGAACCTTGAGCTCCATTGCGAATACATGGGCTATTACAATAAAGGCGCCATTTCTGAGGCGCTAAATCTGGTAAATTTAGTTAACATTGAAAATAAAACCGTCAAGGAATTCTCGCTTGGAATGAAGCAAAGGTTAGCCATTGCAAGAGCGGTTATCACGAAACCAGATCTACTAATACTAGATGAGCCTTTAAACGGACTAGATCCCTTAGGAATTCGCGAATTACGTGACTTGTTTTTAAACCTTAGCAGACAATACGGCATGACTTTATTGATATCCAGCCACATTCTCGGTGAGATCGAGCAGATTGCAGATACGATTGGTGTAATACGAGAAGGGAAATTGCTAGAAGAGTCCTCAATGGATCTGATACGAAGTAAACATGTAGAGCATGTCGAGTTAATTGTGAAAGAGCAAGCAAAAGCTGCATTTGTTCTAGAAAGTGAGTTAAATATCGCTAATTTTAGAATAAAAGAACACGATGGTTTGATTCATATCTATGATAGTAACATTTCGCAAAATGACATTATTCATGCGATGGTTATAAACCAGATTGAAGTTGGATCGATTACCAAAAAAAGTAAATCGCTAGAGGATTATTTTTTACAGTTAATTGAAGGAGGCAATAAAAATGCGTAGCCTGATAAAGTTAGAAATGCGTAAGATGAATAGTGGAAGTATGATACTAACATTCCTGTATATTAATGCTGGAATTATCGGTTTGTTTTTATTGTTCGGATTAGATGAAGAGGCTACTGCAGAATTTTTAACGAGCTATGAAAGTGTATTTATGTTAATAGAAATATTTATCGTGGCTGCTTTTGTTATTTATGCCTCCGTCCTTCTCTCTCATATGATTATAGAAGAATTTAGGGACAAAACAATCTCTGTCTTGTTTATGTATCCGATTGATCGCAAAAAACTATTAATAGCAAAAGTTCTTATCATAAGTATGGTAACCTTCGTCTTTGTCATTCTCTCGAACATTATTGTATTTGGTAGTTTTACCTTATTAAATTCAACTTTTCACTACATCAGTGGACCCATCACACAAGATATGTTGACTGAAAAAGCTTTACGCACGATTTTGATTGCAATCAGTTCTGCTGGAATGTCTTTAATACCGTTATTTTTCGGAATGAGAAAATACTCTGTTCCAGCAACGATTACATCCTCAATTCTGATTATTGCGGTCATCTTTTCCTCGACAAACAATAGTAACCTTTTTTCGTTTATTGCTATCCCGATTTCATTAGGCATCGTTGGATTTTTGATTGCCTATCTCGTTATTAATAAAGCAGTAAAAGCTGATTTTTGATGATCAAGGGGAGATGCTGTATCTCCCTTTGTTTGTTTTTATTGATTTGAAGACATGGTTAGCTATAAATAGATTCACAAACAACAATCTGGCCCGATTGCGAAACAAGACCCCATCTAATCCAATTAGAATGACATGGGGCTTTCCACCAACTACAACCCTTATTCTAATGGTAGTATCAAAGCTAAAAATTAATACTTGAAAAGTTAGGTGATACCTAGTAAACTATTCAAAGTACTCGTTTATAAGTTAATCTACCTGTATAACCTCAGAATATGGATGAGGGTCTCTACCAGGAACCTTAAAATCCTGATTACAGAAAATGAATTATTCATTTTTTGTAATCAGGATTTTTTTGTTTTCTAAAAATATCTTTATTATTTTTTCATTTGAAAGGACGTAAAACAGAATATGAATTTAAAAGTCTTTATCCTAGCATTATCAACTATAGCAGTTGGAATGGTTGAATTAGTCATTGGCGGCATCCTTCCAACTATCGCAAACGATTTAAACATCTCACTAAGTTCTGCTGGACAACTAATAACAATTTTCGCACTTATTTATGCTATTTTCGGTCCAGTGTTACTAGTCATCACTAGCAAAATGGAGCGGAAAAAGTTATATCTGATATTCTTATCTATTTTCTTTATTGGTAATATCATGACATATTTCAGTCCGAATTTTACCTTTATGATGATTGCAAGGGTCTTAACCGCAATGAGTACAGCACTTATCGTTGTACTATCCTTAACCATAGCATCAAAAGTTGTTGCACCAGCACATCGTGCAAAGGCTCTGGGTCTGATTTATATGGGCATTAGTTCGTCACTTGTCATGGGAGTGCCACTGGGAATTCTGATTTCTGACAGATTTGGCTGGCGCATTATTTTTCTAGGGATTGCTATTTTATCTATCGGTTCTTTTGTGCTTATTTCTATCTTTTTGGAGAGGATTCCTGGGGAAATTTCAATTCCACTTTCAAAACAATTAAAGGCAGTGAGTAGTATAAAAATTGGTAGTGCACACCTTGCAACCATGTTTATGCTAGCAGGGCATTATACGCTTTATGCGTACTTCACTCCATTTTTAGAAACGGAACTTCATCTGAACTCCAGTTGGATAAGCATATGTTATCTATTATTTGGGATTGCAGCGGTTAGTGGCGGTGCATTCGGAGGAATTCTTTCAGATTTGATTGGAGCCGGGAAAAGCATCATTGTAGTAATTATTTCATTTGCCGTTGTACTATTTATATTACCATTTACAACTTTTTCACTTATTGTATTCCTACCGATTATGATGGTCTGGGCTGCATTAAGCTGGAGTCTTGCTCCACCACAACAAAGCTATTTGATTCAAACAGATCCTGTCACATCTGATATTCAGCAAAGCTTTAATAACTCAGCATTGCAAATAGGGATTTCTCTTGGATCAGCATTCGGTGGTATCGTGTTAAATCAAACCGGAACTGTCACGCACACAGCTTGGTTCGGTGGCATCCTTGTCATCATATCCTTGGCATGCGCCGTCTTATCTTTAACAAGAAATACCAGCGCAAGAGAAAATAAAAAAATGACCTTGGCTGTACAAAATCAGACTTGATTAGCTTAAGTTTATAGAGTATTTTTTAGGTAACTTGTCCTGTTTTAGTTTAGATTAGCTTTCATTCCCAAAACTATACCACTGGAAAATTAAATTAACACGTTCCGCCTTGGGGAGAGAATTAGGAATTCACAAGTTGGATTATTCAGGGAAAAATAGCGCCATTTTAGAATGGTGCTATTTCAATTTCTAAAATCTCCTTTACTTATGATAGGGTTCTCCGTAGTATATCTAAATGAGGTTTTTCTACAATTTTTATTGAAATTAATCTGAAATATAGATTTTAAGAACACGAAATTAAAGATAAGAATGCAATGTATGCCACCCTTATCTTTATTCAGATGCACTTTCTATAAACCGTATTTCAAGTGTCTTAGATTTTTGGGTTTCACTTTTAATTACCCCTTTTACAATTATTACGTCATCCAGACATTCTTTCAAGTCTTCCATAAGACTCTCATTAATATGTCCAATTATTTCATGAATACCATTCTCATCCTTTACCTCGCGTAATTTAAATGATCCCTTATCTAGGTCTACTTCTCTAACTCGACCTTCAAATGATAGAATTTGCTCATCTTCAACCTTCTTAGCTAAGTTTTCAATAATATAATCTCTTGATTGCTTGTTTAAATATATATTCTCATTTACAAGAGAACCATATAAATGTACACGATTTACTTTCTTTGTACTCTTAGGTATTAACCTTAAAATACTTTTTAAAGCGACCTCCCTCAGTTCATCATCTGGTATATTCCTTTTTAGTAATTCTATTGAATCGTTTTTAGATGCCCAACTTGCTGCCTGAAGGTACAATTCAACAGTTTTGTTAAAGTCTGAATCCTCATCAAATAATGAAATTTGTTCTGAAGGCCTTTGTAAAGCAACTTGTAAACTTCCCTCAAACATCCCTGCTAAAGACATATCACAAGCTTTTAATATGCTTTGTGGTACTTTTCGAAAGTTTTTAAAACCGTTCAAGTAAGAATATAAATTTTGAAATCCCTTTCTCGTTTCATCTAAAATACTAGAAACAACGCTTATAGGAGCTCTCCCATAACCTATTTCTGGACCTTTTAATCTGATTACTATATCAGATTTTTCAATGTCCTTTAGTTCATTTACTCCTAGGAATGTATCTATTTCCTTTCTTAACTCCTGTATTTTATCAACATAACTAATAGACATAACTTTAAATATTTCGGGATTATCAGGCAATAATTTAAATTTTAAATCGGCAAGTGCATTTTCTAAATGCATGATTTGCTTATTTATAAATTTTTTTTCCTCAAGGTTACTTATCATAATCTCACCCTTAAAATTCCTTTTTTTAGGTGTTGCCTTGGAGGCTTTACACCTTGATAAAAATTAATTATTTCCCTTAAACTTTCTGTTTCATAAAAAACTGGATACATGTTAAAACCATATTTACTTTTTACAAGCTCTTTATGCATAACCTCTAAATGAGATTGTTTAAAATCCATTGGTGAGAAATCAAGAGTAGTGATTAGAGCAATATCAATATCTGAAGGTTCCTCCTTGTTAGTCACATAACTTCCATCTATTAATAGATGATAGCAAGGGAATTTTATTGACTTGATTTTCTCTATATATTCTAACAAACTTTTAAAATGCTTTTTTCTTGTATGTGTATTCGGAATATTTGTAAATATGTCTTCAAGTTCCTCTATTGAGCAATCATAGACCCCTTCTGGTAAGAACCCATGTTTATTTAAATCAGGTATCGGCACTATACTCATCCCTTCAATAAACTTCTAATTATTACTATCATAGCAAATATTCACTGAAATTAGTATGTTATTTCCAGAATGAGTTACTAAAAATTATAGACTTATTTTGCTTTATATATACTTACCCTTATTTTTCAACTTCTAATATAGATTTATCATAAAATCATTGTATAAGGATAAATAGAGTAGTAAATCTGTACATCTTCTGATTGGTATACTCCAATTCTTAATAGTGTAGTTATATTTAACTTAATTTCTTCAACAAACTCTAACTCCAGAATATTAGTCAAGACTTGATTGGTTTCTGCTTTAGATTCCAGTATTATCATAGCTTGGTGTGTTAGAAGCAGAAACTCTCCAATCTCCTCACCATTACTATAGTACTCAAACAAACCATGAAATTCTTCTTTTAGATATTCCAATACATCTACAGGAAACAATTCTTTCACCACAAGCAACTCATTATAATTATGAATCTTTTTCAACTCCAATTCCTCCCATACTGCTTTTCTACATATTCAGTACCTATACATATAGCAATCCCAACCACAGTTCCCAATAAGAAATATTGCAATATAATCATCTCCTTTTATTTTTCGAGAATTATGTTCTTCTTAACATACATGTAAATGGATACTCCAAATGACACACCTGCCTTGAATATATTAATCGGTGACATTCGTTCACCTCCCTTGATGTATTTTTAGACATAAAAATAGAGAATGCAGCCCCAAAGGCGAATTCTCGGTAAAAGATTAATATAAAACTAATATTGGTTAACTTTCATAATATAATAGCGTTCAACAGTTCACCATTCTTTAATAACCCTATTGCAATACTCGTTTCTGCTTTATTATCCTGCAAAAGGTATACAACATTCTTGGTTCCTCCCTTATAGAAAAACACAAAACAATTAACATTTATCATACCTTCGGGAACCATTGCCCTTACTTCATTACTAACGATATCTTCCCTTCTCATTAATTGGCTATCAACCAACCAATCATAGATAGCTAACTCTGGATGGTATTTGTATATAAACAACCAAAAGATATCCATTACACTCATAGCATTCTCTCCTTTTTCAAATTGATATATCGCCTTTTAACCCCCACGAATCTAGATATTAAAATACATAGAAAAAGGGGGAGAAAAGTCATCGCTAATGGATGACTTTTCTCCCCCTAGAATGGTGAAGTGTCGAACAACTTCTTTATTAAGTTGGATTTGTATAGATTCAATTTCTCTACTTTCGGATATTGTTATCTGATTTATAAGCAAGCGTAATAATTGCTTGCGTTGCTCCCTTGTCATAGCTTCTTTAAAGCTTGCTGTAAAGTTCCTCATTACTTGTTCAACTATCTTGAAGCTAACTTCCTTTACCGCTACTTGTCCTAGTTGATTCTCAATAGGAGATATTCGTTCTGTAAGGCTGCCTTTTTCCTCGTTTAAGCTGGTAAGACGTGTAATAAGGTCTGCTTTAACAATGAGCCCTTCTTCATACAAACCTAGTACTTTATCCCTCTTAGACTCAATGGTATCTAGGGACTTTTTAATATATTCATATTCCTGTCTAAGTGGAGCTTCACCATTTTGGTTCTTTCCATTTATCTTTTCAACAATTTTTTGTATAAGAATCTCATTATTAGCCACATTTGCAATCTTCTTTAATACATACTCATCTGCATAATCAGTTCGGACACCATTAGAACGGCAAACAGTAGTACCTTTATTCTTCCACGCACCACAAGCATAGTATTCTAGTATTCGCTTCGTTCCATCTTTTTTTCGATTGGTTGTTCTGCTAAGTACCATCCCTGCTCCACACATAGGGCAGCGCATGATACCAGTAAGTGGAAACTCACCACTGTGGACTCGATTTGGTTTCCCTCCTCTAGTTTTCATTATGGCTTGTGCTTTCTCCCATACTTCACTTGAAATAATCGCTTCGTGCTTCCCTTTTTCCATAATAGGATTAGGATTGATGTTGTTTCGTCGTTTTTCATTCCAGTCTCTCCTAACATTATAGCGGATTATTCCTTTGTATAATGGATTTGTCACGATAGTCTTAATTGAATTGATAGAAAACCCCTTGTTACGTTTCGTTCGATGTCCACCACGGTTCATGTAACCCGCTATAGACTTGTATCCATGACCTTCTGTGTAAAGTTGAAAGATCTTTCTAACAGATTGGGCTTCTATATCGTTCACCACTAATCCGGACGCTTTTCTTTTGGAATTGTTGCTAGGTGTACTAACTACATCATAGCCAAGCACGTGTCCTCCATTCCATGATCCTTCTTTCGCACGTGCTAACATACCCATCTTTACGTTTTCTGCAATATTAGATCGTTCAAATTCAGCAATAGCTGCCATCATTTGAAACTGCAGTACACCTGAAGGACTTTCTGTTTCATATTTTTCTGTGTATGAACGAAAGCCAATACCTTTATTCTTCAACTCATCAACAATGCCTAGTAGATCAAGGCTTTTACGAGAGAATCGGTTCATTTTCCATACAAGTACTAAATCAAATGCCTTTTGCTGTGTATCACTAAGTAATTGCTGTAATGCTGGTCTACCTTTAATATTCTTACCACTTTTACCTCGATCTACGTATTCCTTATATACAACGTAGCCTTCTCGTTCACACCATTCTTTAAGAACTCTTACTTGCTCATCGATACTGTAACCTTCTTCCGCTTGCTCAACAGTAGATACTCGAGCATATATTGCAGCTTTTTTCTGCGGTCCTAACTGGATCGTTTGATCAAAATGGCTAGATGGAGCTATCGCATGATTATTCACAGATTTCACCTTCTTTCATGTCTTCTTCTTCCATTAACCAAGTAGCTACCTGTGACAATGGAATTCCTTGCATAGCCGCTAATTCCAAATGTCTCGTATTAAGTAATTTAGACATGTACTCAAACACTCTCAACCCTTCTTCTGTAGAAGTATCAATATGCTCCTTCGATGAACAAATCTCTACATCATATCTAGCTAACTCTCTTTCTATTTGTTGAAGCTCATCTCCATCAGAAGCAAGTGTAAATACATCCCATACAACAACAACTCCAAAGTAACCATTAGCGGCATCTTTCAACATTTGCTTTAATACTGGTCTTACTTTGTTCGGAGATTTTAAGCTTGGCTCAGAGTAAACTTTACTGACTTGATATCCAGCTTGCTCGCACTTTTCTATTAAGACTTGGACGTTTCGATGGACTCGATACCCCGTCGGTTGAGTACGCGATGTATTACTCGTGTAAATTACTAGCTTGTTTTGATTCTGTTGTGTATTTTTATCTCTATTAATCATTAGAATCTTCTCCTTTAGTTTGTTTTACAAGATATCCTGTAACCATCTCTGCTAAAATATCTATCAAGTTTTGATACTCGTAATCAGAGGTTTCCATGTTATTCATTTTAAGTTCCTCCGTTTATAATATGATCTTCAATCTTGAGTTAAATAAGGGGGATAGGGTGGTCAGTTAAAACAAAACTTTTACAAAGAAATGTTTATACATTTTATTTTCTTCTCAAATTTTTAGGTTTTATCTACCCCCAAACCCCCTAAAACTGAATGATGTCTCCTGATAGAGTAGGAGGTTGCAAATCATCTAGTCCTTCCACCTTCATTCCGTCAAAGTAAATAGTTCCTCTCACTTTCTTTTTGATAACTGAGATATTTTCACTCTCTAAAATAACCTTGAAGTATCGCCAAAAGACCTGACGAGATTTTGTTCCTTTATCATCAATACCTTGTACATGCAGCCACCTCAGGTATATCTGATAAAAGTCCGCCTGCTTTGTTCGAGCACCTTCCACAATAGATACATGCTCTTGAAAAAACTCTTTAACGGGATTTTGTTCGACATAGTAAGAACGGTGACATTCCTCAATAGTCTTACTATGACTGAATTGATAACTGTTTTGTTTTAGTCGTATCAGCCCCTCAATAGCCCAGTTTAAAATTCCAGGTAGTTCTTCCAGCAACTCATCTTTTAAATTAACATTGCGTTCATCTTTGCTGAAAGTTCGTCGAAATGGGATGATGAGTAGTTTTCGGAAATACCCACTCGTCACATCTATTGAGTCAGGTAGACTGTTAACCAAAAAAACTAAACGGCAAAATGGCTGATAACTGATTGCTGGACGGTACTTGATATTGATGTTAATATTATCACCGCTTACAATCGCTTTGAAGTTCTCAGTTTTAAGGGCTTTTCCACCCATTTCATTTTCAGCGGCTATGTTTAACGATTTCCCCATCAAGTTTTCCATACCGAACGGGTCATTAAAGCTCGCCAAAGTAACACTACTTACGTTGGCGGGTCCCACAATGTTAGTGATAACCGTTGCTAATACACTTTTCCCGTTAGCACCCCTCCCGAAATAGTAGACAGCTTTCTCAGCTTTTGTTTCGCCGGTTAGCAAGTACCCAATTAGTTCTTGATGTACGTCTATCAATTCCGCATCATTGAGCGTAATCTCTTGCATGAACGTCAAGAACTTAGGAGAAACAGCGGATGAATCATACTCAATTGGAAGTTGCACCGTTGATAAAAAAAACGGTGAGTGTTCTTCTAAAACGTAAGTCGAAAGATTCAACATTCCGTTCTTCAAATTAATGAAGTTTCGGTCAGCATTCATCGTATCAACGATAATAGCTTCACGTTGAAGTGCCTTGGATATTTCTGTTTCATAGATGCTTTTCCAACTATTCCATCTGCCTTCATGCATCACAGTTCGGATAATTTTACCAAGATTCACTTCAGACAATTCTTCGTACACACCTTTACGATTGTATAGAAATATTCGTCCGTCTTTAGTGGAGCGAACATGGCATCGCTTAATGAAGTGCTTTGCAAAGGCATTGGCATTGAAGTTGAATCGTTTTTTCTTTTCGTCATAGAAGAATCCTCTCTCTTCTGCTTTTGCTACTTTCTTTACGTGTTCCAGTTCCGAGAGTAATAATTCAGATACTAAAGATTCAGACACGATTTCCGTCTTACTGTACATTTCATGTACCGACTTCTTTGACATGTTATGAATGTCTTCCAATAGCGCATTAAAGAACGTTTCTCCCTCTTCATGAACTACTAGATTAATCCCAGTCACTAACATGGAACGCTTTTGTGGAACACTGACTTCCTGCACCAGTCTCTTTAAAGTTTCGCAGGAGTCTAGTATTCTAATTTTTGATATAGGATAAGGTGCTATGTAATCATTCATCTCAACCTCTTTCTGTTTCATCTTCAGTTCCCCCTCATAAGTGTGGTATGTGTAGGAGGAGTTACTCCTCCTACCAATTTATTTTTTCAGTTTTTCTACAGTTCGAACGGCTAAACGCTCATACTCATCACCAGAGTCAGTCATGTAATGCGATATGTCACAACCACCTTTCAAACCGATTAACTGTTGAATTGTGATACTTTGTCCCTCAAATACACATTTGAAATTAATTAGAAACTGCATCAATGGTGAATCCGGATTAGATGAAATAGTATAAGGGATTGTAATATGGTTTGGAACATCTTCACCAGATCGGAGCAGAGAAAAAGTCAGTAGATATTGGTCATATGGGCCATAATTCCCCTGAACCCCTTCCCTAGACGTAACGCTATCAATTTCGAAGAAATAACTCCCCTCTGCCACCTTTGCTCTTCTTAGTAATTTCACCATTTCGTCTGAAAACTTAATTACTCGATTAATTGGTAACCTCGCATTTTCAACAGGTGATTCCGTTACTTCCCGCTCTTCCTTTATTTCTCTTATTGGCTCAATGAGGGAATCTTCATGTGAAGGATCTTCATCAACCGTTCCTTCAGAATTATCCGCGGCTAGCATTTTTTCATGAGCTTCTATTGGACCTCTCAGTATTGGTCGAATTACTTTTTTTAAAGCCATTATGCTACCCCCTCCAATCTTTCGTTTAAGAATAGGACTCTTGTTTCATGTTCATTCAAACAAAAACATGAAGTACAAAAACTGGTATTAAATTGTATAACTTCGTTCGGAGCACTCCAAACCAACCTGTTAGGATCTTCTATTAAACAACGTTCGAGAAATGTCAGTTTAAAGTTTTGAATGTTCTTAATAAAAGAAATGAATTCTTGGATTAATTCTAAATACTGCTCTTGGGTAACTACCATTTGAAACGCTTTAGCGTACCAGTGTATTTCTATACGATTTGTAAATATTATAATTTCATCTGGCGACACCATCCATTTTTTTGAATCCCAAACTAGGTTATTTACCATTTTATTCAGGCTTTGAGTATCTAATCTATTATCAAGGGATACTTCTGCGGAAAATCTATTCAATGCATTTTGGCCATCATAATGGTCTTTTCGCATAGTGAATTTTTTTAACCTTTTGTGCTTTATGGAATACAGTGGTGTTGATTTCATTTTTTTATCTCCTATTCTATTACTTAGTCATTTAATGCTGTTGATTGGTCTGAAAATGTAAATGTGTTAATAACAGAATTTAGATACCATGCAATCACAATTGAATCCTTTTTTATTTCGTAGCCTACAGGTTTCACGTGAAACTTATCCAAATTATTAATAATCCGTTGTGTCACTTCATATCTTTCATTTTCTGTCATATCAACGAGCAAGATTTCTTTAAAAGAATTTATCTCTGCAAAAGCCATTAAATTCTTTAATGTGTTAATATCCTCCAACACTGCAAATTCCTCTTCATCAATTGAATCATAAGGTTCATCACCAAACTGAGAAGTATTCATTAATCTTTTTTCTTTTATCGATATTTCTTCCTGTTCATATTCCCCTTGAATATTATTAATCAAAGTTAATTTCCCATTATAATATTTCTTAACTTGTTCTATCATAAAGTCATCTCCTATTGGTTTTTTTAGTAGTAATCACTTTCTGTAATTGATCATATCAAGAATGAAAGAATATTTTTAGTAGGGCAAAATAAATAATTACACTAACCCTAGTCCAGAAAGCAAAAAAAAACCACCATCAGAATGGCAGCTAATTCTAGTAATTATTTTTATTTGTAAAGCTCCCTTAATGCTTTCTCCAACACTGTTTTACTATCATCATAGGTTATATCATCAGGATTTTCATTTTCATCAATCGCTTGTATCACCTTATCTTCAATCTCTTCATGACGAATTTCACTAAAAATGTCAGCCACTTCACCAAATTCAATAAAACATTTGTAAATCTTTTTTTCCAAATAGTCATACAGTTCAACTACATCGTTTTCATTAAGTAATCTAGTATCGTTAGTTTCATCAGTTAAACCTTCCATTAGAGATGTTTCTTGTTTGTCACTATTATCTGTATGATCTAAATCCCCAAAAGCTCCATATCTCAATTCGGCTTTCTTTATCAACCAACTTAATTTATCAATTAAGCGGTGATGTCTTTCTATAGAAAAATAATGATGGTCAGCATAAATTTTGTTTCTGATTTGCTCTTTTTGAAGAGTATTCTTAATATCCTTAGTACTATATTCCACCAGTCCGTTCACCAACTCACTCCAGGTGGAATACGGTAAACTATCTAATCCACCTTTTCTAATTGCCTTTACGGGTGCCGAAGTATAGTTTAAAAGTAAGAATTTTATGTATTCCTTTGAATCCAACGGTATAGCAAATTCTCTTCCATTCTTTATTGCATTTTTTTCTATGCCTTTAATCTTGAGAAGATCCACTAATTTTTTCACATGTTCTTTTTTATAATTTCCAAATTTTTTTTCATCTACTACTTTTATATTTCCATCTACTTCTTTCTTCACAAGACAATAATTACTTTCCAATGCAAGTTCTTTTGAAATTTGGTACATCGAAACAGTTTTTTTAAAATTCATATCTTAATCTCCTGTCTAAGTCTAATAGAGGAAAGCAAAAAAATTATAGTGAAAGATATCTACTCAATCATTTTACTACATTTTTTCATTATACCAGTATCTTTTTAGTATCATTATATATCTCCTAATCACTTACCCATGATTAGGAAACTATAAAAACTCACTTGATAAATTTAACATCTTTAAAACTAACCAAACGTCCTAGAGTAATTTCTTATTTTATTTCCTTATAATTACAATTGAATTACTAGGCTAAACAGAGGTTTAATTAAAAAATTTGCTTAGATCTAAAAAAAAGTAAATATGAAAAATCATATTTACTATCTAATTATTAATAATCGGTTGGAAACAGCATAGTCTGCTTATCAGAAAATTTAATATCAGAGGTCTGAAAGTAATCCATCCTTTCTCTCTTCTTCTTAGCTAACAGGTCCACTAGATTCCATAAAAGGATTTGTATCTCTACTTCATCATTTATTGCTCTAAATATATAATTAGACTTAATATACTCCGTCATTTTTATCTATCTTTTAGGAGAATTGTAATCCTTTAAAGTTGTTCATTATTAATGAAAATTCGATAGTATCTTTTCATATTTAAGATCCTTTTAAATTAGATCTAAAGGCACATTTTCATCAATTAGTTCCCCATCCTTAATACAAATAGCATGTAGCCACCTATCCGCAATATCAATTTCCGTTACTATAGAGAAGATCCACTCCTGCTCATTTTGATCCATATAAACCGTTGTTAAAAATAGTAATGGATCAGGTAATCCTTTAAGTACATTTACCGGAAAAACATTTTCATCTATCTCAGTCTTATACATTGATAATCCTTCAAAGATCACCTTATCTATATTCACTTTAATATTGTGTGTTTTTTTCATATAATTTACAAATAGTTCAGTTTTACCATTCATTAGATATACCCCTTTTCTTTTAGTGAATTGAAGGTGTTATCGCCTACAATAATATGGTCTAATAGTTCAATTCCAATTAGATTTCCTGCCTCAACTAATCTCTTTGTCACCTTGATATCTTCATTACTTGGGTCAGTTAATCCAGATGGGTGATTATGAAGAACCATAATGCTTGCTGCTGAAGACAAGATGGCTGCTTTCATAACTTCACGAGGACTTACAAGGCTAGCGTTTAAACTGCCAATGTGACAAACATTTATTGAAACAGGTTGATTCTTTGTATCTAATGACATTACAATGAAGTGCTCTCTGTCCTTATCCTCCAAAAAGCTTTTAGCTAATTCGTAAGCATCTTGAGGTGAGCGAATACATCTCTTTTCATAAAGAATACTAGACTCCCTGACTAATCTCACACTAACAATATTCACTCGTTTTGCTGGATCCTGCTTTCCTTCTTTCACTACATCTACTAACGGCAACTTTGACTCTTTGGTGTTCACATACTTTTTCAATTTAAATTCCTCCTAAAATAGAAATAGCCCAAATTCCTTAAAAGGAATTTGGGCTTTGTATTAATAAAATTTATTCTACTAATATTACATATATATTCACGCTTAAATCAGAAGATTTAAATTGATATCATACTCTTTTTTTAATATTAAATAATAAAAGAACACCTCTAGTATCATCCACAGATGTTCTTTAGCACTATTATATTAGAATTTTTAAATATAATATTATTAAGCATTATAATAATCAATAAGTCCATTATAATCTATCTTTTCTATACTTTTATGAATTATCTCCGAAACATATCCTTCAGTAACATATTGTAATTCTTCCATTATATAGGCTTCTATTTTCTCGCTTAATATAGATATTAGCTCTAGTCTGTCTTCACTTTCAGCTTCAGCTAAAATAATATCGATTGCGTTTCCAAACCATTTCGAAACTAAACTTGTTTCAATATTCATGAATTCTTTCATCTTAAAATCAACTCCTTCTATATAGATTATATATACAGTAATATTTTGAAATTCGGATAACAGAGTATCAACTTTTCTCATAATAAGTAATGAGCGATCATTATTCCTTTTGATAATTTTCTACTCTATTGAACTCCTCCAATTCTATAATAACCAAAGGTACTCTTCTACCTATTGATAATATAATTTTTCAATATATATTTAATACGGATACTAATATTTTCATTACTATACTAGGACTTAAATAAATACAGAGTTTACTGATTATACTTTTTAAAATAAAACAAGCCCTAATTCCCTTTTAGAGAATTAGGGCTTATAGCCTGTTCCATTCCTAATAGATCATGTATTGCATTAGCTAACTTTTCACTGAATTTTGGTGGTACTGCATTTCCAATCATCTCATAATTTTGTCCCATACTACCTAAAAATTCAAAATCATCATCAAATGTTTGTAACCTCGCCGCTTCACGTACAGTAATTGAGCGAGCTTGTTCGGGATCTGGATGAATATGTCTGAGTCCATCCTTCTTTAAATGTGCTGGTATTGTATTACTTGGTTTATCCCACCTTAAAACATAATACTTATGAATATTTGATGTTTTTCCTGTTTTCTCTGTGTAAAGCTGTTTTAATGCTTCAGAAGATTGGTACTTATTTTTACCTGTAATAATATCTTTTGCAAGAATACTAAAGATATCCATATCCCGCTTATTATGGTATCTTGGATAATGCCAATTAAAATCAGTTTTATATGGAGTATGCGAATACTTGCGCTTTCCAATTCGATAATCACTTTCTGTTGGCTTTAGTTTTGGAAGATCCATTATTGCATCATGCACATTGAATTTCTTTTCAGACTTATATCTTCCCAAAATTTCATTATAAAAACACTTTAAAATTTGTTGATTTTTATCTTTATTTCTAAAATAGTTGCGGTTTAAACCAACTAGGATCACTCTTTTTCTCTTTTGAGGCACTCCAAATTCAGATAAGTCAAGAAGCGCTTCTCCTTTTATATCGTCTATAATATCAAACCCATAATCATTAAATCCTCTTTTTATCTTATCAACAATACTTTCTCCATCCGGCATAGCCGAGAGCATTCCTTCAACATTTTCGAAGACTACTATTTTGGGATTATAGACTTTTACAACTTTTAAGTAACTTTCAAAAAGGTAATTTCTATAATCTTTTCTCATCCCATCTTTATCCTGAATTCTACCTGCAACTGAGTATGCCTGACATGGTGGACCACCCACAATAACATCTATATCTCTTCCGTTCACTACTTTTTTTAGACCTCGATGGGAATCAAATTCTATATCCTTATCCCAACCATTTATTAACTCTTTCGTTCTTTGTATATCAAAATGAAGAACCCTTTTCTCAGCATCCTCATAATTATACTTATTCTTCAATCTGTTTATCAAGGTATTACAAGCAGACTCCTGCCATTCAACACTAGCAACTGTATTATAGTGACCTGATTTTTCAAACCCATCTAATAGACCACCACACCCGACAAATAGTTCTATTGTATTTAATTTTTGCATAAAATCACCTTTGATTGCTTAGTTCAAGATTTGACTGTGTATAGTCATTTACTTTTATTTTCCCTTTGCTAATATCACTAAAATGTTGCTTAATAGATTTAGCTAAGTGATACGAAAGGAGTGGCGGTACCGCATTTCCTACCTGCCTATTTTGTTGAGTTCTTGTACCTTTAAAAATAAAGTCATCTCTAAAGGATTGTAACCTTGCATTTTCTCTAATTGTAGGAACTCTATTATACTTATAGTGAAAATGATTTCTGTGACCTGTATCAATTGTTCGTGAAGGTTTTTCACTGTGATATCTTGTCCATGCTTCGTTAAATTTCCTGCTATCACCTACACCAGGAGGCAAATCTTTATGATTACCACCTTCGGGCACCTGGTTAATAACCCATTTAACATGGTCTGTATGTTTAGTAGCAACATGGTTATATAGTTTTGAACTGTCTTTTCGCATAAGTTCTTGATACGATGATCTAGGTGAGATAACATACTCATCAATTTCTTCCCCTAGTTCTTTCTCTCTACCAGGCAAATCACTAATGGCGTCAGCACATGTTACATAGTTTTCCGGTGTATGTGTTGGTTCTGGAATTTTAAAGAGTCCATAACCTTTTTGAAAACCCACAAAAAACATTCTTTTTCTCATTTGCGGAACTCCAAATCCAGCTGCTAAGAGAGGTTTTTCGGAAACTGTTACATTGTATTCCATATCCTCAAACGTATTTAGGATCTGCTGTTTAACATTTCCCCCATATAAAGTCGAAATTCCTGGTACATTTTCTATTAAAAATGCTTTGGGTTTAAATTTTCTCACAGCCTTAACAACTGCTAAATAAAGTGTATTTCGAGTATCATTGATATCTCTAGAACCTGTCAATGAAAACCCTTGACATGGTGGTCCTCCGATGATGATATCAATTTTTCTATTTCCAACTTTATCAGATATTTCTTTTATCACTTCATCTTTTGAAAGATCCGCGAGTAAAGTATCCGATCCATTATGATTGTATTTATATGTCTCCAATGCTGCCTTATCAAAATCAACACCTAGTATGACATTATACCCTGCATCTATAAAACCTTGTGACAATCCACCACAACCACAAAATAGATCTAGTACATTTAATTGATTATTTACCATAGACCTATCCCCCTACTTTTAATGCGAACGTATATTCTTTATTTTAATATTACTTTACAAATTAGGCAATTCTGAAATTATATTATAACACTTCTAGACATATAAAAGAGAATAAAAAGAGTTGAATTTATAGTGACTCTAATTAAAATCAACTTCTGTTGCTTAAAATCTCTTTACTACAAAATAATCTTCTGTTCTTTTTTACAATTACTAACTTAATGTGTCTTACACTACGCAACTAATAAAGCCTTATAGATAGCATAATCCCCCCCTTTCTATAACGTAGATATTATATATATTCATAAAAAAATTAAAAAAAAGGGATAACTTAATTATGATCAATGAGATTTACCATTGATTATCTTTGTGTAATTAATGACCAAAATACAGACTAGATGAATTCTTGTGCTGCTTAGTAGACTTATACTATGCAACAAATAATTTCTTTTTGAGAGAAAGTACTTAAAGTAAGATTTATTTATAGGTGATTGGTCTTAACAATCGGGCCAGATTGTTGAATATTTACCAAAATGAAGAGTTATTTGAGATAGTTTATATCAAATTCAATGCTTAATTGTACATTATTCTGGATTTGTTTATTTCGAAAGTCGTTAATATGATATAATTATGTAAATACTGGAAGCCGATGATTTGTTTTGTAATAATACACTCCTTTTACTATCGGCAAATTTAGAGCTTTACCATCCATCTAGTTGAGTATGGTAAAAATAGTTATCAAAGTGTATTATTGATATTAAAATAGTATATTTGGAGGAAATAATGCTTAGTAATAAAGATATAGTAAGAGAAATTATTAAAAGTAAGAACTTAGCTATTTATCCATTAAATACTGAATATATAAATGGTAGTTCAATTAATTTAACTGCCAGTGATTTGGCATGGTATTCTGCTGAAAAAATTAACGGCTCTAATCCACAAGAAGAACCAATTATTATTGATACTCCTGGTAAGTATGCTGTAAATCAAGGGAAAATAAATATTCCTAAAGGAGAAACTGTAAATATATTGACTCAGGAAGCAATATGGGTTTCACGAAAGATTAGCGGTACTTACCATTCAAGGGTTTCAATTTCAGCAAAAGGTTTAAGTAACATTTCAACAACATTAGATCCTAAATGGTGTGGGTTATCTTTAATATCAATCACAAATAATTCTAAGTATGATCAGAGTATTAATGTAGGGGATGGTATTGTTACCTTAACTTTTGATTATTTAAATAGAAAAGCTTCAAAAGATCATGTAGAGATCGCAGCAAGTAGACAAGATATTTATAATAGATTTGATATGACGGGTATTAACTCAACAAGGCTACAATATTTACAAGGAAATGAGCATAGAACTCCATTTAGAATTAAAAATAATATGAGAGAATCTGACATATACAAACAGTTAAGACAGGATACTCCATTAAAGAGGTTCTATAATAATTTTTTATTAAATCCAATTGTATTATTGTTGATTGGTGCCGTATTAACTAAAGTAGGTGAAAGCATTTATAAGTGGATTTCTGGATTATTCAGTTAATCCTTCATAAAAAAATAATATTAAATAAGAGTATAATGGCTATGGGTAACTCAGCTAACTCCGGTTGAACCCGGTGTTATATTTATAGATTATGATTTAAATTGAGGGGAGCATAACAAGATAGAATGTATATCATTATTATTTTAATGCTAATCTCTCTAATAGCTTTAAGTCGAACCTCAAAAGGAAATATACTAGGTTCCTAAGTTTAATGGCTTGTGCAATGGGGATAGTGGTTATTTATTTCTATTTAGAACAAAATATTTTTTCTGTTTTCTACTTTATTATCTGTATGCTGATAATTAATGTGTGTATAACGATTGCAAAGAATAAAAAGAAGAACAGCAGTGCCATATAAAATACTATAACTAAATTCTTCTTCCTAAAACCAAAAGAGATATGTATATTTAAATATAGAAGAGTCTTAATCGATTCTCCTATCAAACAAATAACACATATTCAAATTAAGAAAAAGGGAGTATTACATAAATGACAAATAAAAAATGGGAAGAAATTATCTTAGTTGCACCTCGTAATACAGTATTCAACAATGAATCATTAGCTTTTCAAGGTACTGAACAACGTAAGGAAGTAGTAGATGAAATCATCGCTAACTTATCCGATTCTAATACTTCCTTCCGAAGAGGTGCAACAACCGATCCTACACCTAAAGAGAATAATGCTGAAATCAATACTGACTATAAACAACCTATTCCATACGTATTAATTAAACGTGGTAATGAAATCTATACATATGAACGTTTATCCGGCGGAGGGGAATCACGATTGCATAGCAAATTATCTCTTGGGGTCGGTGGTCACATGAATCCAGAAGAAGGTAATTTTCAAGAAGTATTAATGATTAATCTAAATCGTGAATTACAGGAAGAATTAAACATCCAATCTTCTGCTCGTAATTTACAATTTATCGGATTAATTAATGACGACTTAAATGAGGTAGGTAAAGTACATCTAGGCATCTTAGCAATCCTTGAATTATCAGATGATGCTACGGTAGCTGTTCGTGAAGTAGAACAACTTGAAGGTTATTGGTTAACTATTGATGAGTTAAAACAGTCCGGTACATATAACCGATTAGAACCCTGGTCACAAATTGCGGTAGATATTCTCTAGTTCAGAAATTAATTAGCAAGGTATTTTTTACATATCAAACTAGTATGTTTTTATTTGACATTTAGTATGCTTTTAAGTAGTCAGATGGCGTTTCCTCTTAAGAAGAGTATTTAGTCTAGTTGTGAGGAATCGCCACCTACAGTTCAAATATAGTTTAAGTAGAGCGCTTTAATCTGAAACATGTTAGGAGATTGAAATAATCCAACCCTCTTGTTGAACGGACTAAGGAAGGTAGTACAATGTTCCCTCTCTAACCTCATATCCATATGGGGGATTAGACCCCTTGAAAAGACCTTTTTTGGCTCTAGTCCGTAATGTCTCTTTGACACGACTGCTTGTATTTTGTGACTCCTGTTCATACATCCAGCGTACAAACCAAACATGTTAGTGTTACCTGTCAAAGTATTAATCGCATTACCTAAAGTGATGATATGGATCCCTTGATTCTCGCAAAGGTTTTTAATTTTGTAGGATAATTCCCCATTACGAGCTAGACGAGAATGTTCTTTAGCTAAGATGATATCGAACTTTTTTTCTTGAACATCTCCAATCATTTTTGAAGATTTTTTCTTTTACCCGTAGTTCCTGTCTGGACATCCACACAAAATTCGTAAATGTCCCATCCCTTTTCTTCAATGTACCTGTAAAAAAGTTCCTTTTGATACTTTAGCGATGCTTTTTGTTCCTCTTTATCAGTTGAAACTCGAATGTATATTGCACATCTCATTCTTACATCATTTCCTTTATGAGTAATTTGAGATGTAGCAGTGTTTACCTTAATAATTATGGACAGGACAGCTAAAATTATAAGGTACCTTGGTTTCATATTCATAAGTTGACTTGGAATTTGTAAATAAATGCACTAACGAGGCGGTAATGTGGCATAAGAAAGTCGTAAGTCTTTATAGCGCAGTAGACTTATAATGCGCAATAAATAAAGTGAGGTTTGAAGTAAGCTAATTAGTTTTAAAAGGGATTTTTATGTTACAGTAGAATTAACTTTGTGAAATAGTGTACTTAAAGTAACGACCAATTTCATTCAATAAGAAATCATAAAAGGAACGAGGCTTACTATAAAATAAGATTTGATGTATTAATTTTTTTAAAAATTATGTATAAAAAACGATGTGCTAACATTAGTAAAAAGGTGCGAAAAGAAAATACATACAATCGTAATTTGTAAAGGAGATACATCGGATTATGGATGAAAGTTGGAAAGATAAAATTGTTTACAGTGAAAAATTCTCATATCATTCTTACAAAGAATTAGTCAAAAAATATTGGGAAAATGATTGGAGGGAGATTATCTTTCAGAATCGTGTTGTTATTCCACTTTTAGATAAGCTGTTTATCAACGAAGAAGACATATCTATTATTGATATTTCGTTACAAACCGATAAAAACAATAGTGGTATACATAATACTCGTTTTTACAGAAAAGAGAAGGCTTCATCGCCAGACTTGTTAGTAGCACGTCATTGGAACTATGCCAATATAGTTAATGACGAAATTAATTATCTCGCTGTCGTAGAAGTAAAATCACCTATATTAAATCCTATTTATAATAATAAGAATGACTTCAACAATCAGATAAAAATGCATTTACAGGCAAATGGAAAAGTTATACTAACTGATTGTATTAAGTGGAAATTTTTCAAGAAAGAATATGATTTGGTCCCAGTAAAAACCATTAACTTGTTTGATGAAAATAATAATTGGAAAAGAAAAGACGGTAAAACTCATGAGTGTCTAATAGGAGAATTTCAATTCGAACATACCTATGAAGATGAACCACAAGAATGGAACCAGTTATGCGAATATTTACATGAATTTATAAATGGAAATTAACATTCTTTGTTTGTAAAATGGTGTGCTTAAAGTATTGAGGGGCTATTGTTGAATAAAAAAGACCAAAAACTCCAGATCCTTTGCTACGCAGTACGATTCAATTTCTGTAATAATTCTGAGATAGATTTTTAAAAGTCAACCAGCTTAAAATTATTACAAATCCTCTTAATTATGAGGTAACAAAATTTAACGTTATTATGAATTCCCAAGCAGCAGTAACAATTATTAATAAGAATCCGACTCCAATTGAAGTCACAATAATAAAAGATAGCAGAAAATAAATAGGAGAAGCATCTTTCCTAATCGAAATTATTGCCCAATAGTAAGCTCCTATTAAGAGTGAGACTATTGCCAAAACTATACCGAAGTAAACAACCATACTATTCAATAATTAATGAGGTTCCGCAATCATAAACAAACGATTGCGGAACCTCATTGTCCTAATTCTTTGATAAAAATAAAGAGGATTAAGCTTTTTAACTGTAAATTTTTTCTATCGGTAAACTTTTTACATTAAGCGGTAAATCGCGTGGCAACTACTAGTTAAACAGGGATGGTACATTCTTATGTCTATAATCATAAGTTATTATTTTTTCGGTTTTTATTTATAGCATGACTGATATATATTTATGTGCTGCTATATAAAAACCACTGGTTTAAAAATGTGTTTTTTTAGAATTACTTAACAAATCTACCAAATACATGTTCCCTATGATATTTGATCATTTCCAAGCTTGGCTTTAATTCTTCATTTTGGGGCAGTATTATTTTCTTGCGATCAATATCCAAAAGTATTTTATTGTCCAATGCCTTTTCATGTACTTTAACAGTATAATCATCATTAATGGTAAAGAAGCCACGATCAAATGCCCAATGAAGGTCTAATGAAAAAGAAATCCCATTTTTTGGATTATCAGAGCCCCCGTACTCTTTTCCTTTAATATGAGCTGCTTGTACATTGAATGTATGTCCATAGTTAATGGAAAGTCCTGTTACTGAACATTCATAACTATAAGCTTTGAGAACAGCTTTACGGAATCTACTATCGCGTTTAATTTTTTTCAAAACAGTGACTGTTCGATCAACGCCCTCATTTTGTAAGCTTTGTCTCAACAAATCAGACAATGCCTCTGGGGACAAAGTAGATGAAACTTCCGGAATTGATTTAAGACTAGTGTCTACAGGTAATGCATCAGTTACTTCTTCATCATAATCATAGAGTGATTCATTACTTTCAAACATTTCAGCAATTGTAATATCAATGTCGACTAGCTCTAAAATCGGGATTAGTGCTGCCAAACTTCTCCCTGATTTGTACTTTTTCAACAATCCCTTTACCTTTTCATATTTTAGATTACTGGGGTTAATAAGATAAGTGATGTATTCAACTGGTGGATTAGGTGAAGCAATCATTAGTAAAATGTCACCAGGATTTAACTCTTTGATATAACCTGAATACATACGATACTCATCTCTACCCTTTGGTCTCGATTCTACAATTCTACTGTTATGGTAATCATATATATAGTCATACACTTCTCCACTTTCATTAGCTTTAATGCTAATCGTCTTCTTAGGGTTTAAAATTGACATTGATAGTTCACCAAAGTAACCTTTCGCAACTTGCTTAGGGACTAGTAAAAATGAACCAGCTCTTTTTCCATTAGGGCGTTTCCCCAATTCATTTGATTGCAATAGTTTAGCAAATACTACACCACCATCTTTCATTTTAAGCATTCTGTTTTTATCTTTAGCATTTTGAAATGCTTTCTCTCTTGCGCTTGGAGTTAATAGATGCCCTTTATTTTCTAAAAGAGCAATAAAATTATTTGGTACTAATATTTCCTTTAATTGCTCTTTACTGTTCATAAGATGCTCACTATTTTCTAGATCAATCTCCAAGATTTTTAATAATGATTTCATTGTAATACTGTATTTCCGAGAAATTTCCGACAACCTTGATAAACTATCATCCACTAAATTTTTCATGACCTTATATCCTCCCATACTTTAGTTATTTAAGTTATTTTTTAATTAAATAATTAACTTAAACAGCTGTTTATATATAAAATACACCAAACGCTGTATAATGTCAAATATATTTGAATTATAAATAATAAAAACACTTAAATACAGCGAAAAGGTTAAAGAACTGTACTTAACATTAGAAGGTTACGTAAGATTAGCAAGAAATATAGTGGATACTTTAGATTGCTCCTTCGGAGTTGCTGTAGACATCTCATCAATTCTAGAGCAATTCAAAGATTATGTAAGACCTTTATTGCGAAGAGAAAAAGTTATTGATATAACATGATACCCACATATGGTTGAAGACGTTGAAATAGATCACATGGGACGGCTTTAATGATTGATCGTATCGTATCAACTACATAAGGAAATAACAAAAAAAATAGGCATTCTCCGTACAGGTAAGAGTGTTTGAAAATGACCTATCTATTAGCATTGAACGTCTTGAATATGCCATTAATTTAGAGTCCAGTTTTGATACTCTTATTTGCACAGCCCCTTGATTTGGTTTTTCTAAAAGGGGTTAAATTCCAAAAAAACTATAGATAGATACTAGAAGAGTGTGTATTTTCTATAGGTACCATTTAGTGATAACTTTCTTATTTATTTTTTATGTAGATAACTTTTGACTCATTTATTAATTTCTGGGTTATTGATAAATTCCAGGCCCGTACTCTACTATGCCATTTTCTTTTATTCAAAAACTCGTCCCATGTCAATTCAATTATTTTATCTAATAAGTAATCCCCATTAAATACCACTATTATTACATACTCAAATTTTTTCTGATCAGGTTCAGCCGAATTTGGTTCATTCAATCCATAAAACACACCTGTAGTTTTACCCGTAGTCGACTTTATGCTATATCTTTCTCCATTTATACTAATAGCATCAATATTTTGAGTACCAATTGGTGCAAATTGCAATTTGGGTAACCCTGCAGTCTTGCTATAAAAGTTAATTGCAAAATATTCACCTAAGTCACCTAATAAATTCTTACTTCTAATTATTTCTCTATTCTTTAATTCATTTATTACTCCCCCATAAGCCTCTATTAATTCATCATCAGTTAAAGCTTCAATCTGAAACATTTAAATTCCCCCGTTTCCAATTACTTTAAAATGTAAAATTTTCACCCTCTTTTTTAATTACATGTACTGAATCGCAACTATAAATTTCTATAACATTTTTTATAAAGACTCATTTTTCACGTTGACCTTTCCTTTATTAGTTTTTATGGTCTACAAAAATATTTACTGACCTATCAAATTTATTTAATAGCAGATTCACTAATCTTTTACAGTACAATTGGATTTTAAATCAAATTCTATTGAAGCAATTACAATAGCTAGTAGGTAAGGTTTCCTCTTAAAGTTAACGCTATAGCTAATTTATCCATCATATACCTATACACTAATGTCAAAAAAAGTGGAAATGGCAATAAAAATAAATACATTTTATTTTGCGTAAAAAAACCTCATTTACTTATGGTACGGTTCCCCTCGATTTATCCGATAAGCCCGATAAACCTGTTCCACCAGCACCAAACGCATCAACTGATGTGGTAGGGTCATTTTTGAAAAGGACAGGGCAAAGTCACTGCGACTTCTAACTGATACACTTAACCCAAGCGATCCACCGATCAAAAAAGCGATTTTACTTTTTCCGTGTGTTGCTAGGTCATCTAGTTGGCTGGCTAGTTGTTCGGAGGTGAGTTGCTTGCCTTTGATTTCTAAAGTAAATACATATGTATCTGGTTGGATTTTGGAGAGTATCCGTTCTCCTTCTTTGTTGATGACTTCTTGCATTTGTGCTTGACTCAAATTCTCTGGTGCTTTTTCGTCAGCAACTTCGACAAGGTTGATTGTCGCATAGGCACCTAGACGTTTTACATATTCCTCAATGCCTTGCTTCAAGTATTTTTCTTTTAACTTCCCAACACTAATAATTGTAATGTTCATCTATTTTCCTCCAAATAGCCTTTCATTTCATCGTTCCTTTGTATTTTGTTCATGCAGACTGTGTAACATTTTCATTAATGTTCGTTTTAGTTGTTCAAATTCTTCTGGGTCCCCATCGACATTCTCAAGTAGCTTTGTCGGAATACATGCCGCTTTCTCCTGTGCTGCTCGTCCTTTTTCTGTTAAGGTTACGATCACTTTACGTTCATCTTGATCTGATCGTTCCCGCTTGATCCAATCGTGCTCTGCCATCCGCTTCAGCATTGGCGTCAGTGTACCTGAGTCTAAATATAGGCGATGCCCCAGCTCTTTTACAGAGATCGCATCCTTTTCCCATAATACGAGTAAGACAAGGTATTGTGGATATGTTATTTGTAAATCTTCTAAAAGCGGGCGATAGCGCTTCGTCATTTCACGAGTCGTTGCATATAGAGAAAAGCATAATTGGTCTTCTAATTTTAAAATTTCATCCGGCATTTTCATCACTCCTATATCTATTATAACAAAAGATTTATTTGAACACTCAAAAGGCCAAAGACTTTATCTTGCTTTTTTCATTTAGATTGTGTACAATTAAATTGCAGATAATATAATTATAACACAGAAATGGAGTCGATAAACATGTCAAACGCTCTTTATACTGCAAAATCAACTGCTGAAGGTGGACGTCAAGGTACGGTAAAATCATCAGATGGAACGTTAGACCTTACGCTTTCTATGCCTAAAGGCCTTGGAGGTTCAGAAAAAGCAGGAACGACAAATCCGGAGCAACTTTTCTCTGCAGGGTATGCTGCTTGTTTTGATAGCGCAATTCAAATGGTTGCAGGCCAAGCAAAGAAAAAAATTAAATCTACTGTAACTGCTGAAGTAAGTATTGGTGCAGAAGAAAGTGGTTTTGGTTTATCCGTTAAACTACATGCTGCTATTGATGGTGTATCGCAAGATGAAGCTGTAGAATTAGTAAAAGCTGCTCATGAAGTTTGTCCATATTCACGTGCTACACGTGGAAACATTGATGTTGAAGTAAGCGCAAAAGCTTTATAATTAAAACGCAGAAGACTAGATGAGTCTTCTGCGTTTTTTTGTTGACAAATAGTGGGTTATAGACCAAGCTTAAATTAACAGAAAACTTAATAAAGGTGGTCACTTATTATGATAAAAGCACTACATACCGAAGATGAATTACTTGCAGCATTTCCTGTAATGAATCAGTTACGAACACATCTTGATGAAAAAAAGTATCTTGCTTTGGTTCAAGAGGCGCAAGAAGTAGACCAATACCAAATCGCTGCTCTATACGATGCGAATGAAATCGTTGCAGTCGTTGGTTTCAAACCGATGATCACACTCTATTATGGCCGTTTTGTCTGGGTTTGTGATTTAGTAACAGCGTCAGATAAACGTTCGAATGGATATGGCGAAGAGTTATTATCGTACGTCGAAGATTGGGCAAAGCAAAACAACTATGAATCCGTTGCACTATCATCTGGTTTACAGCGCACAGACGCACACCGTTTTTATGAAAAGAAAATGGATTATGATCGTGCTAGTTATGTGTTTAAAAAGGTGATTAACTAATGAAACAAACAATAGTAGATTTTTGGAAGGCTTATTGGAAAGACAAAAATGTGCAAGCACCTACTACTTATACGTCATGGCAATTTGGAGTTGAGGCCGACACATTAGCTAAACTTGTTTGCGATAATATAAAAACAGCAACGTGCTCCGCCCATATCTTTTATGAAGTTGAGAAGGAGCCGCTTCCTAAAGTTGGTGACTATAGTATTGTCCTAGACAGTCAGGATGAACCTGTCGTAATTATTAAAACGACAGAAGTGACACTTGCACCCATGAATGAAGTACCAGAAGAATTTGCACTAGCGGAAGGTGAGGGTGACAGAACCTATTCTTATTGGTGGCATGCACATGAGACGTTTTTTACAGAGGAACTTCGATCATTAAATATGGAATTTAAAGAGGATCTGCTTCTAGTTTGTGAACGCTTTGAGGTACTAATTTAGTTGGTCATACATATCTTAAATTTTTCAAGGAATGCTACTAGATGTACTTTCTAAACAAATGGAGGACATCTATATGGCAGAAGAGAACTTACATTTTCAATTACAGGACATTAGCAAAAAGATTCAAGCAGCGCAACATGATGTGATGCAGGCACAAGGTAAAGATCCTCATTTACTTCAACAAGCACAGGAACTGTTACAACTAGCTGAAGATGCCTTGCATAGTACACGTGAACAAGCTGGTACTGAGGCAACAGAGAATCCACAATTCCAACAAGCAGCGGAAGAGCTCCACGATATCCGGCAACAAGTACAAGAAGCACAACAAAATAACAGTGACGTTTTATAGGAGACCTCTAAACAGAGGTTTTCTTTTTTTGAAAAAATAACCGACTATTTATTGAAACTTTTTAAGTGAGGCTCCCGTCTATCTTATTAAAGGAGTTGAACGAAATGACAAAGCAGTGGTTAGTTGGCCTATTTTTATTTAATGAAGTAGAGGTATTAGACTTTGCTGGTCCATTTGAAGTGTTATCTATTACAGAAGATCCCGTGACGAAAGAAAAACCATTTCAAGTTAAGACAGTCTCAGAAGATGGCATGCTAATTAAAGCGCGTAATGGTTTAAAAGTACAACCTGATTATAGCTTTGAAACAGCACCATTGTTTGATATCGTGATTATTCCTGGAGGGTATGGAGCTGATCATATTGAGATTGAAAATCCAGTAGTGATTAACTGGATTCAGGCTCAAAGTTCACAAATAGAAATACTTGCCAGTGTCTGTACGGGTTCCTTTCTTCTTGCCAAAGCAGGATTATTAGATAATTTAAAGGCCACCACACACTGGATGGACATCAAGATTTTACAAAGAAAGTTCCCTAAAGTGCATGTACTATCTAACGTGAAATACGTAGACGAAGGAAGTATTATTACTTCAGCCGGAATTTCAGCAGGGATACAGATGAGTCTGCATATAGTAAGACGTTTATTAAATGAAGAAATTGCCTTACAAACAGTTAAGCGAATGGAATATGATCTAGCTAAGATTTGATTCTTAGCTAGATCTTAAACCCCCTCTTTTAAGCGATTAAGTTTACGGTTATCACCCATTACAATTAAAATATCGCCAGTTTCAATCTCTTTATCAGCAGCTGGTATCATGACAACACTTTCTTCATTCTTTTTAATAGCAATAATTTCACATTTATATTTTTCTTTTATTTTTAAGTTAGCTACTGTTTTACCTATAATTTGGCTACTCGCTACTATCTCAATAATACTGTGTTTATTACTTATTTCAATGTAATCAACGATTCTATCCGACGTAATGTGATGCGCAATTCTTCTGGCCATATCACGTTCAGGATGAATAATTTTATCTGCACCGATTTTTTCTAGTATTTTTTGATGGTATTCATTACGAGCTTTCACCCATACTTGTTTCATTCCCATCTCTTTTAATAACAGTGTTACTAATATGCTTGACTCCATATCATCACCGAAACTAATAATAGCACAATCAAAGTTACTGATACCAACTGCATTTAATGCTTGTTTATCCATTGCATCAAGTACAACACCTTGACTTGCAATGTCTTCGTACTTCTGTACTCTCTCACGATCCTTATCAATCGCCAAAACATTAACGCCTTCTTTAATCAACTCTTTACACATGCTACCACCAAATCTACCTAATCCCATGATGACAAACTCTTTTTTCTCAACTTTTACCATCTTAATTCCTTTCAAAACAATAGTTATTTTTAATGTACTATGGCTTTAAATACCTTTTCAAGCATTCAAATTGTTACTAGCTTACCATAAGATTAAAACAAAGGTAAAGAAACTATACATTTCTACTGTTTTTTATAGATATAACGTCTAAACGTATTAGTGCGTTTTAGTTTTAATCCATTGTTACTTGGCAATAGGAGTGACGAAATCTTCTTTCGAGAATCTTTAAAATGTATCCCTCTTAGCAATAGTAATAAAACATATTACTTTGACTCTGCCTTCTTATTATCCTTGCCTGCGAAATATCCAGCACACAGAAGAAAGATTATTCCTAAACCAATCCCAGTAACCATGGCGTATTCAAAAATATTATTCAATGCTAAACCTCCTGCAATTGATCCAACAAAGAACATAATAAACAGCACTGTATAGTTATTTTTCATATTGTTATCAACCTCCGTATTACTATTCTAACACGTTCAACCTTCAAGTTTATATACACCCGTTTTCGATAGATATCTTTTTTAAAAAAACAATCACCATTTATATGATGACTGTTCTTTTGCTACTTTTTATTCCATTGTGTTTCCTTTTGCAGGGATTGGATGATCCTTTAATAATTTCGCGAAATACAACGTGTTATATGCTAGCATACTAACATGACTCTTCACAAAGTCACTATCTTTTCCTCCAGCATCAATAAATGAAGGACCTGGTCCAGCTTCTCCTACCCAATAAGTATCTACATTCGGCGGGATCACAAAACCGATATGTGATAGTCCATATAAGACGGAAGAAGCAGCCTTTTTAGCGCCATCTTCATTTCCTGTTATAACTACGCCACCAACTTTATTATAGTAAATGGATTGTCCTTTCTCATTGGTTTCACTACTACTCGCATATAGCCGTTCAATTGCAAGCGTTGCTAAACTACTCTTTTCACCTAACCAAATAGGCGTTCCAATAAGTACAATATCTGCAGCCTTCACTTTTTCTAGGACAAGTGGCCATTCATCTCCATCACCCATGTCTTCACTCATACCGAATGGAATATGGTAATCGGCTAAACGAAGATTCTCCGTTTCACATTCTTCCTCACGATATATTTCCTCCACCTGTTGATAAAGCGCTTCTGTATTTGAAACTTCTTCTCTACCTTTTAAAGATGCATTCAAAAATAGAACGTTCAGTTTACTCATACTATCCCTTCTTTCTAACTTTTATATTTACATACCCTAATTCTAAACCGATAAATCTGAATGCTTTTAACTATCTACAGAAATTATGCTAAACTAACTATTATAAAAACGTTTACTTCAAGCATAAGAAGGAGTCTTTTCATGATAAATCTTGTTGGTGAAAAAGTAGTTTTAAAAGAAGCAACACAAGTGGATATTGATCGACTATATTACTGGCGATATGAAGAAGAAGAACAAGCCGCTAAGAAATGGAATGGACCCTATATTCCAGAAACACATCTTTCAAAAGACGAGTACAAATTAAGTTGGAAAAAAAATAATACGTTATACCCTAATGTTCCAACTACTTTGGTTATTTTGATAGATGATAAACTGATCGGTACAGTTGGTGCTTATTGGATCGATAAAAACACCAACTGGTTGGAAACTGGAATTGTTATCTACGACAAAAATTATTGGAATGGCGGTTATGGTTACGAAGCATATAAGCTATGGATAGATTTCCTTTTTAAATCAACAACTTTACATCGTTTAGGTATGTCAACTTGGTCAGGAAACCTTAGAATGATGAAGGTTGCAGAAAAAGTTGGGATGCAAGTAGAAGCAAGAATTAGAAATGCACGATTCGTAAATGACACCTATTATGATGCAATTAAAATGGGTATTTTACGTCAGGAATGGGATGAACTATCTCTCGAATAATTACTCAGATTATCCAGGTAATACTTTAACAGGTGAAAAGGTTATTTATTAAGACGTGTCGAAATGATTACATAACAACTATACGACGTTTATACACTATCAGAATCAGGTATGCTTAGTATATGTAGACTATAGGAGGTATGAAAAATGGAACGTATTATTTTTGTTGAAACAGGAACAGGTATGGATACACACGGGCAAGATATAACGAAAGCATCTATAAGAGCCGTTCAAAATGCCATTCATTATAATTCAATGCCTGGAATAAAGCATTACTTACCTGATCAGTCATTAGATAACATGGTGGTGAATGTTAAATTAGCTGTACCTGCAGATTCACACCTTGTTGATATGGAAAAAGTTATTGCAGAAATCCCTTATGGATCTGTTACTATCGAGATCATTGATGGTGGGATGGCGATCTCTAGTGGCATTGTTTTAGAAGAACAAGCTGACAAGAATGATTTAATGTATATCGTTATTGCAGCCGTAGAAGTAGGCTACTAAAAAGGAATCAAAATAGGAGGACTAATGATGACTTATATACCTGCAAGTGATCGATATGAAAACATGCCGTACCATCGGGTTGGAAATTCCGGTTTAAAACTACCCGCTATCTCGCTTGGCCTTTGGAACAACTTTGGTGGTGAAGATGCCATTGAAAACCAGCGCAAAATGTTGCAACGAGCTTTCGATTTAGGAATTACACATTTTGACTTGGCAAATAATTATGGACCTCCTCCAGGCTCCGCAGAAGAAAACTTTGGAACTATTTTCAATAAGGATTTTAAAAATTACCGAGATGAACTGATCATATCCACTAAGGCTGGTTTTAAAATGTGGGACGGTCCTTATGGTGATTGGGGATCAAAAAAATATCTTGTTTCTAGTTTAGACCAAAGTTTAAAGCGTTTACAGTTAGACTATGTTGATATTTTTTATCATCATCGTCCAGATACAGAGACTCCTTTAGAAGAAACAATGGCTGCACTTGATTTAATTGTTCGCCAAGGTAAAGCACTTTATGTTGGAATTTCAAACTATTCAGCCGAGCAAACTGATAAGGCAGTGAAGATCCTACAAGAACAAGGAACGCCTTTTATTATTCATCAAGCAGCTTATTCAATGTTTAACCGTTCTGTCGAAGATGGGTTAACCACTGTATTGGAAAAGGCAGGTATTGGTTGTATTGCCTTTGTTCCTTTAGCACAAGGTTTACTAACAGATAAATATATAAATGGCATTCCTAATGATTCACGCGTAGCAAAATCTCACATTCCATTCCTAAATGAAAAGGATGTTTCAGAAGATGTGTTAATCAAAGTCAAACAACTAAATGAGGTTGCGAAAGAACGTGGACAATCATTAGCACAAATGGCCTTAACATGGGTCTTACAAGAAAAAGCGGTCGTCTCTGCTCTTATTGGTGCAAGTCGTGTCAGTCAAATTGAAGAGAATGTAAAAGCATTAGAATATGCTGACTTCACTGAAAATGAATTAGCAACCATTAATTCCATCTTAAAATGATAATAAGAAACACCGTTAGGATTATCATTCCTAACGGTGTTTTCTTTTTGATACAAATCTAAAATACAGCTATTCAAAAGTTAATAACTGTACGTTCGCACTTAAAAATAAGCGCTAATCATTTGCTGTTATGAGTTTGGCGTCTGTTCATTATAAAACCTGACACTATTTAAAAAAGTTATTTGTTACTGAACATCCATAGATTCTGTGGTAACCGCCATGCTGATTTCCACTTCAGGCAGTCGCTTTCCGCGCGAGTCAACTGCCTTGCGCTACAATCAATTGCTAACTTGTATTTTAATTACAAATAACAACCATTTAATATGATTTTTAATAAGCGGATTAAACTAGCGGATCAAGCGAAATGGGTGACACTCCTGCAGGAACAGCGCGATCTGAAGATCCACTTCGGAAAGCGCCTTTTGCTTAACGAAGTTAGCTGAAGACGTGCCTGCGGAAAGGGAGCCCATTTCGCTTGAGGAGCGGGGCATACACTTGTTATATAGCCATTGATATGAAGAGTGTTACCACAGAGTTTACCTCAAGTTTGTCAAATGAAACGCAGTTATTTTCTATGGAAGCGTTAGCCTTTGTTTTGTTATAAATATTGATTTAAACTTAATCTACTAAGTAATACGCTCTTTATTTACTATATTTGAGAGGAGTTCACATGATGATACGATTAGAATATTTTACAGAAGACGACTTTGAACAATTGATAGAATGGAATAATGGAACCTCACCTGCTTTTTTACTTCAATGGGCTGGTCCGACATTTATATTTCCGCTTTCAAAAAGTCAATTAAGCACCTATCTTGAAGATAGTAACCAGCAAGATGCTACGAAACTTGTTTATAAAGTAATAGATGTGCAAAGCGGCAGAACAATTGGTCACATTTCTTTAGGCAATATAGATTATAGAAATAAAAGTGCACGAATTGGCAAAGTCCTAGTCGGCGATACAAGTATGCGAGGGAAAGGGACAGGGGAATTGATGATTAAAGCAATCGTCAAAATAGGTTTTGAAGACTTACATTTACATAGACTTAGCTTAGGTGTATTTGATTTTAATATTGGCGCAATCAACTGCTATAAAAAGGCCGGATTCCTTATTGATGGATTACTCAGAGACTATCGAAAGATGAATGATCAATATTGGAGTCTCTATGAGATGAGTATACTTGAGACTGAATGGCAACGTGATTAAAAGCCAAAAAACTTCCGTCTGTTAAAACAGACGGAAGTTTTTTATTTACTCTACAATAAATTTACTCACACTTTGTTGTAATTTTTCACTCATTTATGATGGATACGAAACAATAAATTCCGCTTGTCCTTCTAATCGATAGTGATCAACTGTTGCTGGAATAATAAAGTTTTCACCCTTGTTTATTGTAAATACGTTTCCTTTAACAGTAATTTCCGCTTGTCCTTTTACAACACTTATTTGCAGAAAATCGACAACACGTTCTTTTTCAACTACACCATCTAAATTCCAATGGTACACAGTGAAATATGTTTCTTTTACTAAACGTTTGGCAGTTAAGCCAGCATCTATTTCTTCTAGTTGGTCAACATTTGGAGTCTCATGCGGAACAGTTGTCACGTCTGTTGCGGCATTTAAATGTAGCTCCCGCGTATTACCTTGTGCATCTGTGCGATTATAGTCATAAACGCGATATGTAATGTCAGAGCTCTGCTGTGTTTCTAATATGACAATACCTTTACCTATTGCATGAATGGTTCCACTTGGAACGTAAACAAAATCGCCTTCTTTGACAGGCACCCTTCGTAATAAGTTATCCCACTCTCCATCTGCTATCATTTGTTTCAATTCATCATGTGTGTTTGCATGATGTCCAAATATAATTTGAGCATCATCATCTGCTGACAGCACATACCAACATTCTGTCTTTCCATATGGCTGATTTTCCACTTCTCTCGCATATTTATCATCAGGATGTACTTGGACAGATAAATCATCATTGGCATCAAGAATTTTAATTAATAATGGAAAGGCCTCATCGTTCGTTGTTTTTCTATTAAATAAATCGCCATGTTGTTCCCAGGCCTCTTTTAAAGACTCTCCTTTTAAGGCACCGTTCTTTATTATACTCGGGCCATTTGGATGCGCGGATATAACCCAAGCTTCACCAGTATGTTCAAATGGAATCTCATAATTAAATTCAGTTTGTAACTTTTGTCCGCCCCAAATCCGTTCTTGAAAGACAGGCGTTAAGAAAATAGGTTCTTGATACATTACTTTATACACTCCTTTTAATAGGCTGTTTTCTGAAAAAATATTTTTGGATAAAATGGATAAACATAATGAAAAACACATATTACTTTTCTTCTTTATATCATATCAAACTATTTCCTATTTGCGTATGTAACAAATGAATTTGTTCAACAATTGTTATCCACAATTTTATACACAAATTCTATTATAATCGTTTATCAACAGTACTTAACAGGTTAATAACAGGTTATCCACGTATTTTATCTACATGTTTTTTTGTTTATTTGCTATTTGGTATCGGAATAAATGTTCGCCACTAAATATAGAAAGTTATCCTCAGCTTTATACACAGGCTGTGCATAACTTTCTATATTTGACCATTTCATGTGTAAAACTTCTTATTTTCTATCGTTTATCCACTTATAAACCTGTGTATAAGTAAAAAAAGAGTAGCATTCTTATCTGCTACTCTTGCTCCGTTAATTTTATCGTTACTTGATTTTTTTCTTTGCCTCTGTAATATGTCACGACCATTTCGTCTCCTGGTTCTTTTACTTGATACAAATGCTTTCTCAAATCAATAATATTACCAATTTCCTGATCATCTAAAGCAATGATAACGTCGTAAGGTTCCAAACCAGCTTCTGCAGCTGGTGACATCGGTTCTATTCGTTGTAAATAGATACCACTCTCTACGTCATTAGGTAGATTTAAGCTACGTTGCCATTCAACCTGTGCTACATCTCCTAAAGAATAAGCTTCTACTCCTAGAAACGCTCGTCTCATTTGACCTTCTGTTTCTAATTCATTTATAACTGGTACAGCAGCATCAATAGGTATAGCAAAACCGATTCCTTCTACTGCCGATTGGGCAATTTTCATCGAATTAATACCAATTAAGTGGCCATTCACATTAAGTAGCGCTCCTCCACTATTACCAGGGTTTATCGCTGCATCCGTTTGAATAACCTCTGTTTGCCAATCGGCTCGTCCATCTCCATCAAAGTCCTGAGGAATTGCTCGTTGCTTACCGCTAATAACACCTTGTGTGACTGAACCGGATAAATTTAAACCTAATGGATTCCCAATTGCAATAGCAGGTTCACCGACTTTTACTTCATCTGAATTACCAATCTCAATTACATGATTAACTGCTTCACCATCCATCTCTAAAACGGCTAAATCAGTAAAAAGATCGGTCCCTTTTAACTCCGCTGCTAAACGCGTTCCATCTGATAAAATAACTTCAATTTGATCAGCACCTTCTATCACATGATGATTTGTAACGACAAATGCTCGATTATCCGCTTTTTTATAGATGACACCTGAACCGGTCCCAGCTTCACTTGATTCCTGATCCCAAAAGGTTGCTTCTGATTGGATATTTTCTATCCCAACTACTGCTGGACTAACGTCTGCAACAATACCTGTGATTTGTGTTGTGACATCTAAGCTTAACGATTGAAGATTATTATTCAGATCGGCTGTTTCACCATTATTAACAGTTAGTTGATCCTCGCTGATAACGATTTGATAAGGTAAAATATCGTACCGTACTAAACTAGGTAAGGCAACCGCAAATAAGAACATCCCGAGTAACAAACCGATTATGCCAGGTAAAACCCATCTGTTTCGCTTTTTTTCAGTTGTTCTTTGATCCTGTTCATTCATTTCTTTCTCATCATCATGGTAATAGACCATCATGACCTTCCTCTCTATGATTTCATTTCTTACCGATAGTTTGTGTTGATAAGCTTTATTTTAAACTACTTTATAGAGAGAAGTTGGTGTTGTTGGGTCTGTATCATAAATATCAATACCATTTCCAATTGAAAATCCAGATTCTCGTAACTGATTTTCAACTGACATACGTGCTAGTTCCTTCATATTATTATCTTTACTTAAATGAGCCAAGTAAATTCTTTTCGTATTATCGCCAATAATATCCTCAAGCGCTAAAGCACAGTCTTCATTTGAAACGTGTCCTGTATCACCTAAAATACGACGTTTCACGCTCCAAGGATAACGTCCCATTTGTAACATCGAGACATCATGATTTGCTTCAAATATAAGAGCATCAGAGTTTTCAACTGTTTTCTTAATACGTTCCGAAACGTAACCAAGATCTGTTACGAGTGAAACCTTTTTTCCTTCATGGTGAAACGTATAAAACATTGGCTCTGCAGCATCATGCGAGACACCAAATGATTCCACATCAATATCTGCAAATGTTTTGGTTTCCTCCATGTTAAAAAGAAACTTTTGATCAAGTGTAATCTTACCTATCGATCCTTCCATTGCTTTCCACGTTTTTTCGTTTGCATAAATTGGCAAGTTATACTTACGCGCTACGATACCTAAACCTTTAATATGATCACTATGCTCATGTGTCACTAATATCTTTGTTAGTTTATTCAGATCAATTGAAGACTCTAAAAATAACCGCTCAATTTGTTTTCCACTTAACCCTGCGTCAACTAAAATATTTTCTTTATCTGTCCCTATATAAAAGGCATTGCCCGAGCTACCTGAAGCTAATACCGTAAATCGTAATGTCATTCTTCTTCCACCCCAATAATTGCATTAGATATCTCCAATAAATTTAGTTCTATTTCTTCAATTAGTTCTGTTTCTTCTCCCTCATCTTCTGCTTGAATAAATTGAAAATCACTTGTACTGGCAGTTTGAATTACATCTTGAAATGATGCAACCGTTGTTTTAATAAAATCATCATTTTGGGGATAGGCAAGTCCCGCTATTGCATTTATAAAATAGTGTTCAGCTTGGTCAACTGTCACATTCCAAGTTGGGTTCAATATTTGCAGTCCATTTGGTAAGGATGTCACGTTATGATAACCAAGCGCAACATCTGTCACGGTATCTCCTTGTTCTAGAGAGCCAGCATTATGAAATAGCCTTGAAACTGCGTCAATTTCAGTAATTAAATCTTTTGCTTCTTCCTGCTCTTCATCTTGTTCTAACTTTGTTTGTACATACTGTATCATTTCGTCATCATCATTTAATTGAATGAATAACAATGCATTCTGATTATAATATATTGGTTGTTCCATTGTTTGAAAAAAAAGTAAGCTGTTTGACTTTTCATCCTTACCCCAATACGTATATTCGCCACTATTTAAAATCAAACTATTTAATGATTCCATATTCACTCCAGAATCCTCATCTATTGAAATAGGAATGGGCTCATCAAATTGTCCAAATAGATAAATTTCATCAACAATCACATTATTTTGGTTCGAATATTGTTCGAGCCGTATACTATCCTCAGCAGAGTATGATTGATTGACTGCATATATTAGCGGTGCTTCTATTGTTTCTTCAGATAAATCATCTAGACCATTAATATTCAGTTGCAATTGTTCTTCCTTTGTAGACTCTGTTATGAAAGACACGTCTTCTTGCTTGTCAATTAATTGTTTTATGAGAAAAACATCTAAAACTAGAAAGCAGACTATAAATAGTGATTTAATTTGTCCCCATTGCACTATTATCGCCTCCTAACAACTCACCAGGTATCTCTAATTCTTCCCAACCACTAATTCCTTCTACATACCAAGTTGGAATTAATTTATACGCCTGAGTCTCACTTCCAGATTCCTGTTCTATTTGATATCCTACAGCTACGTCATAAACGGTTTTATCACTATACGTATTTCCATTCAAAATTTCTAAAACACTAGTCGTATCTAAAAATGCTGTTGGCACTAGTCCTGTTTCAAGTCTATCAACTAATTGAACAATCGGATGACTGTATATAGAAGGGTCCTGGTTATGCCAATTGATTGAAATGGTTGCTAATGATCCCATTTCATAAATTGGGTACCCTAGATAAGCCAAATTATATTCTACTAAATTGGTGTTTGCTGATGTTAATAATTCAGATAAGAAAAATTGAAATGGCTCTGTAGACGTAAAACCATTGTGTTTATTTATAAATTGATGTACTTGATCAAATAATTGATATTGCGTAACCGATTCTTCTAATACTTGAGTATCATTTAATGGATTAGAGAAGCTAATACTATATCCATCTTCTATCGTCATTTCACTGATACCATCTGTATAGATTTCTCTATTGTTATTCTTGTAATTTCTAACTGATGATGGTGTATTAAACAACAAATTACGAAAAGGTTCACTATCCAGAGTTTTATATGAAAAGTACTCTATCGCTAATGAAATCTCACTTGGTAAATAAATCGCGAGTTCATTTGCATTTTCCAACACTTCATAACGAATGCTTTCATTATCATTTTCATAATCAATTAGAAATTCAATCGTTTGATTTGAATTTTGAAATTTTGCACCTATTGCCGTTCCAGTAGAAGTTTTCACAAAAACAATTTGATTATCTTCTTGGTTACTTGATAGCGTTATATAGACGCGATCAAATGTACTATCTGGAATATTCACCTCATTGTCAATAGAGAACAGATCAACAATAACATCCGTTGGGAGTTCTGTTGGGAAAATAATCTCTACTTGATTTTGATTATTCTCTAATTGATTCATAGGATTAGACATTACTTCGAAATTATATAATGACAAATTTAAAATTTGATTATAAAGATCATTTTCATTGTTTTTATCGGCTAGACCTACTGCTTGTCCTTCTAATTTATAAATAATTTGTGAGGGGCGTACCACATCTTTTTTAGTTAATTGTTCGCCATCTAATTGTGCTTCAATTACACTATCTTCGGTATCGCCCTCATCCTCATCAATATTCGGTTGATAATTCCAAGTCGCTAACGTTAATAATAAACTAGCAGCAATTAGAAATATTAATATAAATGATTTAATGCTCTCTAGATTCATTTCTTAGCACCACGCTTTCGGGTTATGAGTGGCAATGTAAAGAGAATAGTTGTACCTTTTCCTTCCATACTTTCAGCCCAAATTTGACCGTGGTGTGAGACAATTATATCCTTAGCAATTGCAAGCCCAAGTCCCGTTCCACCAACTTCTCTAGATCTTCCTTTATCAGCACGGTAAAAACGGTCAAATATTTTATCCAATTTTTCACGTGCAATTCCAGGTCCTTGATCAGCGATACTCACTCTGATTCGTTGCTTATCCTTAACAACCCGAAAGTGAATCGTTCCGTCTACTGCCGAATATTTAATAGCATTTGAAATAATATTATCGATAACTTGAATAATTTTATCTTTATCCATCCATAGAAACAGGCTGTCTTTAGGAATATACCGATTAATCGTAACAGACTCTTCCTTATTCATCTCAAATCGATCGAGGACATGATGGAAAAACGGAACAACATTTACGCGTTCTTTGTGCATTGTCTGTTCTTTATGATCCATCTTCGATAATTGCAATAAGTCGTTAACTAATCGAATCATCCGTTCTGTTTCATTTTGCGTGACCTCCAAAAATTGTGGTGCTATTTCTTTATCTTCCCAAGCGCCGTCAGTTAACGCTTCTAAATAACTACGCATTGTCGTAAGTGGTGTGCGCAATTCATGGGATACGTTAGAAACAAATTCACGACGCTCTTTTTCTTCTTTTTCCTGTTCGGTTACGTCACTAATAACTGTAATTAACCCTGTGAAATTTTCACTTTCATCTTGCACGACAGAAAAGTTAGCCTTAATTAAAAACAATTGATCATCATCACTAAAATCAATTGTAAGCGAACCCGCTTCTTGAAAATCCATTAAATCGATGGCTTTATCCTCAAGCTGAAGGACATCAATAATAGATTCTCCTTTAATTTCTTCAAACGTTTTCGCAAGTAACAAGGAAGCAGGTTCATTCATTAGCGTTACTTGTCCGTTCTCATTTGTAGCAAGCACACCATCAGACATATTTGAAAGGACTGAACTTAATTTTTGACGTTCTTCTTCTGTTGTGTGATTTGCTAATCTTATTTTTTCATTCATGTCATTAAATGTTATGGCAAGTTGCCCAATCTCATCTGTACCGTATACATTTACCTTCTGCGAGAAGTCACCTCGGGACATAATAGTTGCTTGTCTTCGCATTTCTGTTATCGGTTTTGTAATAGCTCGCGCTACTAATATTCCTACTATTGTTGATACAAATATCGCTATTAAAGTTCCATTTAAGAAAATACCATTAATATTTTCAACTTGAGCAAATACTTCTTCCATTGAAGCTTCTAAATAAATGGCACCTAGTGGTTCATTATTGTCATAAAGTGGTACGATACGAATTAATCGCCGTTCACCTGTCTGTTGATCACGCTGCATTTCTCTTGTAGAATTATCATAGATAATAGCGGTTCGAACATTACTATTACCTGTTAGTTTACCGATATCTTCTTCTTGTGTATTTGTACCAATTATTCGATATTGCCTATCCATAACTTGTAACTGGGAATATGCATCGCTTCTACCATATAATTGTACGATTTCCCTTACATCAGCCTCAAGTGTTGGACCAGTACCATCTTCTGGTCTTTCTTTAACTAGAGCCTTTACCAAGTTATCACTTAGGACTTCTAAGCGTTCATCAATATTTTCCTCGAAATTTGCTCTTAAATCCGTTTCCAATCTCTGAGCAAAATAAGATCCTATTACCTGCATAGCAAGTAATAGCAACAAGATCATAATGATAATAATTTTCCACTGCATCGATTGAAAGATATTAACCTTTTTCATGAAAATTACTCCTGCTCAGGGTTTCGTAAATAATAACCAACACCTCTTCTAGTTACAATCCAAAGTGGTGTGCTTGGTGTCTCTTCAATCTTTTCACGCAATCTTCTAACCGTAACATCAACCGTTCGTACATCACCATAATAATCATAGCCCCATACCGTTTCTAATAAGTGTTCACGTGTCATCACTTGACCAATATGGCGTGCTAAATAATGTAATAATTCAAACTCTCGATGCGTTAGTTCCACGTATGTGCCATTTCTCGTAACTGTATAGGCATCTGGATGGATAACTAATGTTCCGATTTGAATATCTTTATTCACTCTTTGGTTGTCAACTGGAACTTGCTGACGTCGTAAATTTGCTTTAACCCTAGCAATAACCTCTCTATTACTAAATGGCTTCGTCACATAATCATCCGCCCCTAATTCCAAACCTAACACTTTATCGATTTCAGAATCTTTAGCTGTTAACATGATAACTGGCATACTATGTCTTTTCCTAATCTCACGGCATACTTCATTACCATCACGATTAGGTAACATTATATCTAATAATAAAAGATCTGGATTTTCCTGATCTGTTAATCGAACTGCTTCATCACCATCATAAGCGCATATAACGGTATATCCTTCTTTTTCTAAATTAAATTTTAATATATCTGCAATTGGCTTCTCATCATCTACAACTAATATCTTTTGACTCATTTTAGGTAAAGCCTCCTTTTACAAACTTACTCACTATCATTTTAGCGTACTTTAGCTTAAATGTCTTTTCTTTAACAATGGAAATATAATTAAAACCCTTGAAGCATTTTTGCAACAAGGGTTTAGCTCTTTATTAAATTGATACAGCATTTATCTCCACTTTAAAATATACTTGCTGGATCAATTCTATTACCGTCTTTATATACTTCAATGTGTAAATGAATACCTGTTGAGTTACCTGTTGTACCCATAACACCAATCTGTTCGCCTTGTGTAACTGTTTCTCCAGAGCTTACACTAATAGAAGCTAGGTGTGCATAAACTGTTTTATAACCATTATTATGATTAATAATAACTTTGTTACCGTAACCACCACTATCCCAGCCTGCTGATTCTACTGTTCCATTATCAGCCGCTATTATTGCTCTATTACTAGGACCAGCAATATCTATGCCTTTATGATAAGAACCCCATCTTTCTCCCATATAACTAGAAATGTACCCGCCAACAGTTGGCCAAATAAAATTACCTGACCCTCTAGATGATTCCACTTTCGTACCTTCTACTATAATTTCTTTTGTCGGTTCTTTCGTTACTTCTTCGTTAATAACTTCTTTAGACACAACACTTCCATTACTAATCTCAATTGCATATTGTACTTCTTTCTTACCATCTTGTCCTTCTTGCTTTACTTCTTTCTCGCCTTTATATAAATCGTCGGATTGTTCAACTTCTTTTTCGTATGCGATTTCTTCTTCTACTAATTCCTCTTTTGTCACTACTACATTAACAAATGGCGCATATTCTGTTACATTCAATTCTTGTCCAATTTGTAATACTGCATCCTCTGACAAGGTTTCATTTAAAGCTATTAATTTCTCTGTAGTTAAGTCATATTGACCTGCAATAGAGCCCAGTACATCACCTTCTTCTACCGTGTGTACTTTATCTTGTAATGTACCTTTTTCTAGCAACTCAATACCTTGATCAACAGTAATAACTACATCTTCATTAACTTTCTCTTCTTGATAGGTAACCTCTTCTGATAGTTCTACTTCTAAAATAGCGGAATCACCAACTGACAACGGCATTTGTTCATCATCTGAATCTTTATCAGCATTCTCTAGATTCTCTAATATTTCTTTATCTACATATTTCTCTTTATATTGCTGTAAGGTTTTCTCAGCCTCTTCTTTGTTTTTAAAATAACCGGCTATTTTATCACCAATTTGAAGACCATATGCATTCACTTGAATTGCAATATCTTCTTCAATCTTTGTTAATACCTCTTCGTTAGAGGCATCTGGATTAAATACACGTTCTGGAACGTAGGAGATTTCTTGTTTCGTGACGTAAGCATATGTATCATTTGCCTCTTCACGCGCAGTGATTAATTCATCTATATACGAAGTAATAACGTCTTTGCTGTCTGTTGTACCAATGTGTTCTCCGTCCATATAGACGTGGTAGACCGTAGATAGTCCATCGTCAGCAGCATATGCAATATTACTTGTTAATGCAATACCCAACACAGTTATTAATGCAGTTTTTTTAAATATACTAAGTTTGCTAGATTTCACATTGCTTCTCATCATTCTAGTCCTCCTACGATTCCTTGGTCTCTCTATCAACTCTATTAAATTGAGACCTTCTATAGGCTACCACAGAAGCATTCTATAATTAAACCCTTTTAAAGGTTTTGTAATATAACTGTATAATTGTAACCATTTAAACCCTGTTAACTGTTAATTTAGACAATAATCTTCTTGTATTCTTTAAAAAGGTGAGAAAATTAACATAATTTGTATGTTTTATTACAATTATGTTATGAGATTGTATCTAACATGATTAAACCTTGCTAAACCATATAAAAACCTACCAAAATAATTCTTTGGTAGGTTCTTATTTTAACTATATACACTTCTTACTTCGTTGGTTTGCATCCGATCTGGACCAACTGAGAAAATAGATAAAGGAATTTGTGTGAGTTGTGAAATCCGTTCCAAATAATGACGTGCATTCTCTGGAAGTTCATGTAAACTTTTTACTCCAGTGATATCTTCATCCCAACCAGGCATTTCTTCATAAATTGGTTCGCAATCAGCTAATATTTTAAGACTAGCTGGAAATTCCTCCATTACCGTTCCTTTATACCGATAGGCGGTACAAATTTTTAATGTTTTAATACCAGTTAGAACATCAATTGAGTTTAATGATAAATCGGTAATACCACTGACACGGCGAGCATGACGAACAACGACACTATCAAACCAACCAACACGACGAGGACGTCCAGTTGTCGTACCATATTCATTTCCGATTTCACGTATTCTATCGCCCGTTTCGTCATGTAACTCTGTTGGGAAAGGACCATCTCCTACTCTTGTCGTATATGCTTTGGATACGCCAACTACATGATTAATTTTTGATGGGCCTACACCAGACCCAATTGTTACCCCACCAGCAATAGGATTGGAGGAAGTTACAAAGGGATATGTACCCTGATCAATATCCAACATAACACCTTGTGCACCTTCAAATAAAACACGACGTCCTTGATCAAGCGCATCATTTAAAACAACAGATGTGTCAGCAACATATTTTGCGATTTCTTGTCCATATTGATAATACTCTTCTAGAATGTCTTCTACATGCATTTCTTCTATTTCATATACTTTTGAAAATAAGCGATTTTTTTCTGCTAAATTTTGTTCTAATTTTTCACGGAAAGCTTCTTTATCTAAAAGATCTACGATACGAATACCAACCCGTGCTGCCTTATCCATATAAGCAGGACCAATACCTTTTTTCGTTGTACCTATTTTGTTAACACCTTTTTCTTCTTCTTGTAATGTATCTAATTTTAAATGATACGGTAAAATTACGTGTGCACGATTACTAATTCGTAAGTTATCCGTGCTAACACCCTTATCATGTAAATACTTTAATTCCTCTACAATTGCTTTCGGGTCAATCACCATACCATTACCAAGTACACATACTTTCTCCTCAAAAAATATCCCAGAAGGAATTAAGTGTAATTTATATGTTACTCCGTCAAACTTAATTGTATGTCCTGCATTATTCCCACCTTGATATCGCGCGACCACTTCTGCATTTTGAGACAGGAAATCAGTAATCTTACCTTTACCTTCGTCTCCCCATTGTGTTCCTACTACTACTACTGATGACATATTCGGCACCTCCGCCAGTTGTATTTTATCAAATTATTTATTTTTTATTCCACACACTTGTTACATAATTTTAAGATAAACACGCCAAAGTTAGTGTACCAATCTAACATGCTCCTGTCAATCGATTAGGCGAACGTTTTCTTTGTTTTCAAATAATTCGTTCGACTTTTTTATTTTCGGATTTCCCAGGAAATAAAAAAAGAGAGCCAAGCATTTTATCTGCTTGTCTCTTTCTATTAATCTATTATTATCACGCTGGTGGTATATCTGATTCATCATATCGATGATCTAAGTCAACAAATTTATTATATTCTTTTACAAATGCAAGTTCTACTGTCCCAACCGGGCCATTACGTTGTTTAGAAATAATAATTTCGATAATATTTTGTTTTTCTGATTCTTGATCATAATAATCATCACGATAGAGGAAGCCAACAATATCTGCGTCTTGCTCAATACTTCCTGATTCACGCAGGTCTGACATCATTGGTCGTTTATCTTGTCTTTGCTCCACTCCACGAGAAAGCTGAGAAAGTGCGACTAACGGGACATTTAATTCCCTTGCTAAACCTTTTAATGACCTGGATATTTCCGATACTTCTTGTTGACGGTTTTCTTTTGCATTGCTTGCACTACCTTGAATAAGCTGCATGTAATCTATTAAAATCATACCAAGACCATGTTCTTGCTTTAATCGTCTACATTTAGACCTGATTTCGTTAACACGAATTCCTGGCGTATCATCAATAAAAATACCAGCATTAGATAGACTACCCATTGCCATTGTTAGCTTACCCCAGTCTTCTGGCTCTAAGCTTCCTGTACGAAGACGTTGCGCATCAATGTTACCTTCCGCACAAAGCATACGGTTTACAAGTTGTTCTGCACCCATCTCTAAACTAAAGATCGCCACGTTCTCATCTGTTTTAATCGCTACATTTTGCGCAATATTTAAAGCAAATGCCGTCTTACCTACAGATGGTCGTGCAGCAACAATGATTAAATCATTCCGTTGGAAACCAGAGGTGATTTTATCTAAATCTCTAAAACCAGTTGGTACTCCTGTTACATCTGCATCATTATGGTGTAGTTGTTCGATATTATCATACACATCTATTAAAACATCTTTAATATTCTTAAATGCACTAGCATTTTTTCGATTGGAAACCTCTAAAATATTCTTTTCAGCTTCACTTAATACTTCTTCTACTTCATCTTCTTTTGAAAAACCGTCTGTAACAATATCAGTTGCCGTTCGAATTAAACGACGTAGGAGTGCTTTTTCTTCAACAATCTTATTATAATAACCAATGTTTGCTGCGGTTGGAACTGCACTGGCTAGATCACTTAAATAAGAGACACCACCGATTTCATCTAACAATTTTGCATTTGATAATGCTGTCGTGACCGTTACTAAGTCAATTGGCTCTCCTTTATCAGTCAGTTGCATCATCACTTGAAAAATCCGCTGGTGGCTAGCACGATAAAAATCTGAAGGTATTAGTAACTCTGTAGCAGAAGAGATTGCCTCTGGTTCTAAAAATATAGCACCTAATATTGCTTGTTCCGCTTCAATATTATGTGGTGGTGTTCGTTGTTCATTCCATTCCTCACTCATGCAATTCCCCCCTTTAAGAATCAAATAGACAAAGGAATGGGAGGAATAAATCCTCCCATTCCTTTTTTCCAATTAAATTAACTGTATCTTTTATACTTCTGTTACGTGTACTTTAATTATACCGGTTACTTCCGGATGTAATTTTACAGGTACATTTGTTACCCCTAAAGAACGGATGGGATTATCTAGCTCAATTTTTCTTTTATCCATTTTAATATTATGTGTTTTCTTTAATTCCTCAGCAATTTGTTTACTTGTTATGGAACCAAATAAATTGCCATGATCTCCTGATTTTGCTGTTAACTCAACTTGCATGTTTGCTAATTTTTCTTTCAGTTTTTCTGCATCATCAACTTCTGCTTGTTCTAGATTTTTTTCTTTATTTTGCTTAGCCTCTAATCCTTTTAAATTGCCTGGGGTTGCTTCTATCGCCACATTGTTTTTCAAAAGATAGTTACGTGCATAACCATCAGAGACATCTTTAACTTCCCCTTTTTTGCCTTTTCCTTTTACGTCTTTTTGAAAGATTACTTTCATTCTTGTTCTCCTCCTTCAATAGATTGATCTATAATCTCTTTTAATTGCTCATAAGCGTCTTCTATAGAGGCATCATCTAATTGTGTTGCTGCATTTGTCAAATGACCGCCACCATTCATCTTTTCCATGATTACTTGGACATTAATTTCACCTAGTGATCTAGCACTAATACCAATACGTCCATCCTTTCGTTCAGATATGACAAAGGAAGCAACAATACCTGTCATTGTTAAAAGGGTGTCAGCAGCTTGTGCAATAATAACTGGTCCAAATAACTTTCCAGGTGTGCCTAATGATATAGCAATATTATTTTTATATATGGTTGTACTTTCAATTAAATGGCTCCGTTGAATATAAATATCCAAATCTTCTTTCATGAAGCGTTGGACTAGTACGGTATCTGCACCCTTAGACCGCAAATAAGAAGCAGCATCAAAAGTACGAGAACCAGTTCGTAATGTGAAACTTTTGGTATCAACAATAATTCCTGCTAAAAGTGCTGTAGATTCAAGCATGTTTAACTTCAATGTGTTTGGTTGATATTCCAATAATTCAGTTACCAATTCTGCAGTTGAGGAGGCATATGGCTCCATATATACAAGAGTTGGATGATCAATAAATTCCTCTGCACGGCGATGGTGATCAATGACAACGACATATTCTGTTTTACTTAACAACTTCTCTTCTGCAACAAGTGAAGGTTTATGTGTATCCACAACTACCAACAGCGTGTTCTTTGTAACAATGTCAAGTGACTCATCCGGTGATACAAAGTGAGACCACAATGCATCTTCTTCTTTTATCTGTTCCATCAACCGCTGAACGCCTGTATCTATATCGTTTTCATCAACTACAATAAACGCATCAACATCACTGGCTTGCGCAATTTTTAAAATACCAATTGCAGCACCTATCGAATCCATATCAGGTGCTTTATGTCCCATTATTAATACTTGATCGCTTTCTTGGACTAATTCTTTTAATGCGTGTGAAATAACACGTGCTCTCACTCTTGTTCGTTTTTCCATTGGGTTTGTTTTCCCACCGTAAAAGCGAACTTTACCTGATTCATCTTTAATGACGACCTGATCGCCACCTCTTCCTAATGCAAGATCTAAACTAGACTGAGCTAGGATCCCTAATGAAGGTAATGAACCGCCACCTAATCCTACACCAATACTTAAGGTAAGTGGAACATTCTTGTTATCAGAGATTAATTCTCTTACTTCATCTAGAATTTCAAATTTTGATTTTTCTAGTTCATCCAAAATTTGATGATTCATTACAGCCAAAAAACGTTCCTGTGATATCCGTTTTAGATAAATCCCATAATCCATCGACCACTCATTTAAAATCGATGTCACACGGGAGTTAATTTGACTTTTTGCTGTGTCATCCATAGCTTGCGTTATCTCTTCATAGTTGTCTAAAAATATGACACCTAGAACAGTTTGTTCATTATGATATAAATTTTGAATCTCAGTTTGTTTCGTTCGATCAAAGAAGTATAATAATCGTTCTTCTTTTTTGACTGCGACTTGAAAATCATACGTTTCAATCGGGACCCAAATGTCTTCTTTTTCTTCTTTAACCTTAGTCAATAAATCTGAAGATAACTGACTCAACGGTTGCCCTACAAATGATTCTTCATTAGTAAATCTATTCATATATGGATTTGTCCATTCGATTTTATAATCTTCACTATATAGAACAATTCCAATCGGCATTTCAAGTAGTGCTTCTTGCCCTACTTTCTTTACTCGATGAGATAAAGTAGTAATGTATTCTTCTGTCTCATTTAACAAGTTTCTTTCCGATCGAATACTATAATATAAAGATCCAATTAATATAAATGTCATAAATATTCCTAACATCCATTGGAAAAACCAAATAAATCCCAATAAGAGAAATGATAGTCCATATATAACCCATATATGATTGCTTAATGTTGGCTTCTTAAATAAATCAGACATATTTGTCAGCTCCTACATCCAGACGAGCACTCATTTTTTGTTCTCAAACCTTTCTCTTAAACCAAATCCTATATCAATTATACCTAAAATACGCAACATATAAAGTCCTGCTGGCAGAATAATGATACTACCAACAATAATTAAGATCGGAATCGCACTAGCTAATTTCTTTTTATATGAATAAAATAAAACAAATGACAGACCTTGTAAAGTCAGTAATAAACCAACTAAATTCGTTACATTAACTACACTGACAGCTAAACTACTTGTGGGATCTAATTCGAACCAAGTAAATAAAATTGCAAAGAAGTAAATCCAAACAACCGTCTTTGGTAATAAAAAGAATTTAAAAGGTGGAAAGCGCAATTTCCTATTCTCACGCCAATTCAGTATTTTATAGCTTACCCATTGTGTTACAAAAGCTATACCTAGTGCACAAATCACTAATATAGATGGCAAAAGCGTCGTGATTTTTAACATTTCTTCTTTTATTAAAGCTATTTCATCAGAAGATAACTCGATTCCTAATGATGTTACCAAGCTTTCTGTCGAAGTAATGGATTCTTGAACCATTCCCTGATACTCATCCACAATATTAATCTGTAAAACAAGCTGGATCATTAAAAATAAGACTAACAAGCCTATTGTTACACCAACTGTTCCAAATGCCCATGTTTCATATGCATTTCTTTTTTTATAAATTGCTTCTCCTATCATCGTACCACCTAAAACAGACATAATGGTTAATGGGAAAGAGATAACAAAAATAAGTAACAACGCTAAGACTGTCACAAAACCTCCTAAAATCAATGAAGCTTTATAACCGTGGTGTGAAGCATAAATCACAAATGGAATCGGCAATAAAAATACTGTTACTAATTCAATTGCTGGTACCAGTATGGTTACAAGTAACAGTAAACCATAGATAGTGCTTAATAGCACACCTTCCTGCACTTTCTTTGAATCATACATTCTTACGAACACCTCATTAATTGCTTTCTATTAGCTTAGAAAAAGCACAGCTACAGGGCTGTGCTTTTGGATAGCTTTTTAATTAACTGTATAAAATATTCTTTTTTAACATAGAAAGACATTACTTTTTTGCTTTCTATCTGATTATAAACGATAATAAGGAAAAATGACAAATGATAGTTTTTCCTGTCTCAATTTTGACACTGTTTTATAATAAATTCTCACTTGCTTGCTATTCTTGCTATACTATTATCATACCATATTTGTAAAGGAGACTTCCGATGATTACTACAATTTTTTTCGATCTTGATGATACATTGCTTTGGGATAAAAAAAGCATTCAACAAGCTTTTCAGAAAACGTGTGAATTGGCTAAAGTGAAATATGGAATTAGTGAAAGCACTTTAGAAGAGGCCGTACGATTAGAAGCGCGTAAATTATATGAGGGCTATCACACATATGATTTCACACAGATGATAGGCATAAACCCTTTTGAAGGCTTGTGGGGTAACTTTGATGACGATCAAGATATGTTTCGTGAGATGTATAACATTGTGCCTAATTATCGAAAAGAAGCTTGGACTAATGGTTTAAAGGCACTTGGAATTAATGATCCAAGCTTTGGTGTACAATTAGCAGACCAATTTATTAAAGAACGAGAAGAAAGTCCATTTTTATATGAAGAAACGTTTTCTGTATTAAATGAGTTAAAACACGAATACCAATTACTTTTATTAACAAACGGTGCACCTTCTTTGCAACAGAAAAAGTTAGCTATAACACCTGAACTTAAGAAATACTTTAATCATATTGTTATTTCTGGTGATTTTGGTAAAGGAAAGCCCGATCCAAGTATTTTTGAACATGCCCTTGAACTTTCAAATGTAAGTAAGGAGCAAGCACTAATGGTCGGTGATAATCTAATGACAGACATTCTTGGATCAAATAGAACAGGAATTAGAAATGTTTGGATTAACCGTGAGGATAAACAATCAGTAGAAGTTAAACCAACCTATGAAATTAAACATCTAGAAGAATTATTTTCTCTACTTGATAAGTTGAACAAATAAGTTAGTATCTCATATAGCTTCATTAAACAGTATCAAGTATAGAAATTACGGAGGACTTACATGTACCATGCAGAATCGTTAAAAGAAAAAACACGTTTATTTCTTTCTATTATGTGGCCAATTATGATAACTCAGCTCGGTTTAGCAGCCATGAACCTAGTGGATACTATGATGTCTGGTCGTGTCGGAACGAATGATTTAGCCGGGGTTGCTATCGGCGCAAGCCTTTGGATGCCTATCTTCGTCGGTATTAATGGCGTAATGTTAGCTGTAACGCCCATCATTGCACACTTAATGGGAAGTAATGAAAGAAACAAAATACATCGCACAGTAACACAAGCTCTTTATTTAGCAGTCATAATTGCTTTAATTGTCATACTAATTGGTGGTATATTACTTCAACCAATTTTAACATTTATGGATTTGGACCCAGATGTCCACTACATTGCGTTTCATTATTTAGTTGGGCTCTCCATCGGCATTATTCCATTGTTTTTATCTAATGTCATTCGTAATTTCTTTGATGGACAAGGCTTCACTAGAATTACAATGTTCATTACTATCCTTGCTGTTCCTTTTAATGTCCTTTTAAATTATAGTTTAATCTTTGGTCATTTTGGTATGCCCGAACTCGGTGGGATTGGCGCAGGTTATGCTACTGGATTAACATTTTGGATTATTTTATTTGCTAGTGTCTGGATGACTTTTAAGTTAAATGTTGTGAGGGAATACAAATTATTAGTCAAATGGACCAAGCCTTCATGGCAAGCTTGGAAAGAACAGCTTTCAATAGGAATACCTATGGGCCTTTCGATTTTCTTTGAAGCAAGCATATTCTCGGTTGTGACTTTATTAGTCGGCATTATGTTCTCGACCATTGCCATTGCGGCGAATCAAATCGTAATAAGCTTTACTTCATTGATTTTTATGATTCCTTTAAGTATCTCAATGGCCTTAACTATTGTAGTAGGGTATTCTATTGGCGGAAACAAATTACAGGCAGCAAAACAATATAGCTATATTGGGGTTTTAGGTGGAATTGGTGTTTTAGCTATAGGCGCTGTCTTTCTATTCTTTTTTAAAGAACCTATTTCTTATCTATATACAAAGGATCCTGAAGTTGTAGCATTAGCAAGTCAATTATTTATGGTTGCAATTATTTATCAACTATCAGATGCTGCACAAGCAGGGTTACAAGGTGTACTTCGAGGCTACAAAGATGTTAAACTACCGTTTTATATTGCATTCGTCTCTTATTGGATAATTGGAATTCCTAGTGGTTTCATTCTCTCAAGTTACACGAGCTTAGGGCCTGCTGGATTTTGGATCGGCATTATACTAGGCTTAAGCTTTGCTGCTATTGGCTTTCTATTTAGATTACGAATCGTTTACCGAAGCGCAAAAAGCTCTACGGTTGAGAATAGCACTGTATAATGAAGTTTTATTAATGATCATAGATAATTTGATGAGTCCTTTTGAAGGATTCATCAGATTTTTTCTATACGCTTCAATCCGTCGATAAGATCGAATAGATATGATGGTCTTCAAACTTTCCATTGATTTTCAGTTGATCACGCAAGGTCCCTTCTTTCTTAAATCCACAATGTTCTAAAACATTAATTGATCCTTTATTTCTTGGCATAACACCTGCCTCAATTCGATGAAAGTCCGCTTCTTCAAACGCGAACCTAATTGCGAGCTTGACCGCTTCTGTCATGTATCCATGCCCTTTATATCGATGATCCAGTCCATAGCCAATCATACATTTTTCAGCTGTTCCTCTTTCAATGAAAAAAAATGAGACCGTTCCTACTAGTTTGTTGCTTCCATTAATAAAGATACCAAATTGATACCCCTTATCCTCTTCCCATGCCTTTTTATCCTTTTCTATCATTTCTTCCTGCTTTTCTAATGTAAAAAAGTCATCCTTTTTATCAACAGGAGAATAACGATCAAATATCTCCCTATTCTCTTTATTCATATCTAACAATGCAGATGCATCCTCTTTTTGTAATGCTCGAATCGTAATGTTTGTTCCAATTAATTCACTTTTCACTTTCTTCCACCCCTTACATTCTCTTTCTCATCTATCTATTGTAATAGAAGTTAGCGAATATTTCCTGCTTTAAAATCGATAGTGTAACTGCTACTAAATTATTCTAGTAAAATGTCTTTTATCTATTTGTCGAAATTATTCACCCTATGTAACGTAAGACAATTTCTACTTCTTTGAAAATGTAAATTTCCATACTATACTCAAAAAAACTGGTGATCCTTTAATAGCGGATTCACCAGTTTCTGCGCTTGTCATTTTTAGGATCTTTTTGTAAAATTATTCTAAATTAGTAATTTAAAATGTTACTTTTACATTCTAAACCTTTATTATAATTGTATCGCTGTTACAGTATTAATATCTGGAAGGTCTGTTAATGCTTTTATGTTTTCATCATCTAGATTTTTATCCACTGTTAATAACATAATAGCTTCCCCACCAATATCTGCTCTACCTACTTGCATCGTCGCAATATTAATCTTATGTTCTGCAAGAATGGTACCTACTTTACCTATTGCACCCGGTTGATCTTTATGGTGAATAAACACTATATTACCTTCTGGAACTACATCAACACTATATGATTCAACTTGAACAATCCTAGAGCCTAAACCATTCAGTAGTGTACCAGCTACGGCTTTTGTTCCAGTTTTTGTTTTCACTTCTACTGTAATTAAATTTGTGAACCCTTTTGTAGTGCTAGTTTTCTGTTCATTAATAACAATGCCTCGCTGTTCAGCTAAATAGGCAGCATTCACATCATTAATATGGTCCCCAAAATGGCGTTTTAATAATCCTTTGACTGTATTTCTAGTTAATGGTGCAACTTCAACTTCATATAATTCACCTGCATAGTAGATAGTTATTTCTTCGATAACCTCTTCTGTGATATTTGTTAAGAAAATCCCAAGCTTTTCAGCTAAATAAAAATAGGGTTCAATTTTAGCCATTAAATCTTTTGGTACAGAAGGTAAATTCACAGGATTTTTAACCAACCCTCCTGTTAGTAAACGAACGACATCGTGACTAACATCGACTGCAACACTTTCTTGTGCTTCTACTGTACTTGCACCTAGATGTGGTGTAGCAATTACTTCAGGTAATGCTAATAACTTATGGTCTGTTGCTGGTTCTTCCTCAAACACATCTAATGCAGCACCAGCAACCTTTCCAGATATAATAGCATCATACAGAGCATCTTCTTCAATAATGCCGCCACGGGCACAATTAACTATTTGAACGCCATCTTTCATTTTTTTAAATGCCTGGGCGTTAATTAAATGTTTGGTTTCTTTTAATAACGGTGTATGGACAGTAATAAAATCTGCTACTTTAATCACGTCTTCTACCGAACCTACTTTAACGCCAAGTTGTTCCGCTTTTTCCTCTGTTAAGAATGGATCATAAGCAACGATCTTCATTCTTTGTCCCTTTGCCCGCATAGCCACTTCTCGGCCAATTCGACCCATACCTATTACGCCTAGTGTCTTGCCCTTTAATTCGACTCCAACGTATGATTTTCGATCCCACTTTTTCTGCATTAAAGCATGATAGGCCTGTGGTATCTTTCTAGCTAATGACATCATCATTGCCATCGTATGCTCAGCAGCAGAATTCGTATTTCCATCAGGTGCATTAACAACAATAACACCGTGTTCTGTAGCGGCATCTAAATCTATATTATCAACACCTACACCTGCTCGACCAATAATCTTAAGGTTTTTACCTTGTGCTATAATCTCACGTGTTACTTTCGTTTGACTTCGTACAAGTAATGCATCATAGTCTACAATTTTCTCTGCCAATTGCTCTGGCGTCAAATCAGTTATCATATCTACTTCAATTTGCGCTTCCTCACGTAATGGAAAAATACCGTCTTCACTTAATGGATCACTAATCAATACTTTAAATGTCATTTTAATTTACCCCCTGTTTATTAGTACTACAACTAGCATGTCTAGCACTCCATTTATCTAATACCTTTACTTTGTCTCCTTTCTGATTTTAATATATTATTAGAAAAAACTAAAAAAACTTTCCACCCTCTACGTTTACGTAAGGGGCGAAAAGTTGAAACATCCGCGGTACCACCCTAAATTTCACTGTGTTTATTTATTACACACAGTCTTCATTGGTATTATGCTGTAACGGGCATAGCCGTGCAGACCTACTTAATTAACCTTTCAATCCGCCAACTCCGAAGTGCTATTTATTATACGACACACTGGTTCGCAGCTACCACCAGCTCTCTTTAGTATACAATATAATAAACCTGTCTTCATCTACGTTCATTATCTATTCACAAAGTATTTTGAATTTTCATATATCATAGCATGATAAAAAATAATGTCAACAGTTTTTACAGAAAAATTAAAAATTTGACCTTGTTTTTTCGATAATATTGTAATATATCATTTTTCATAAAAAAAAAAGCCTATCCTTCTGCTACTATCTAAAAAGATAGCAACAGAAAAGATAGGCTTTTCACTTTCAACAAATCAATCGTTCACGTATGGCAATAAAGCCATTTGGCGCGAGCGTTTGATTGCTCTTGTCAATTTACGTTGATATTTTGCAGAAGTACCTGTTACACGACGAGGAAGAATTTTCCCTCTTTCTGAAACAAATCTTCTTAGTAAATCAACATCTTTATAATCAATGTGTGTTATGCCATTTGCTGTGAAATAACATACCTTACGACGTTTTGGACGTCCACGACGAGCTACCATAAGAAAGTCCTCCTTTATAATTAAATATTAAAACGGTAAATCATCATCTGATATATCAATTGGCTCTCCGTTATCTTTAAACGGATCCGATTCATTTTGGTTCGAATTATTAGTATTAGACGACTGGTTTTGGTCCTGAGCTTTATTATACCCATCCATACCTTGTCCACTATTCTGTGAATTTGATCCTCCGCTACCTTTTGACTCAAGAAACTGAACAGAATCTGCTACAATTTCTGTGACAAATACACGTTTTCCGTCTTGTCCTTCAAAGTTTCGAGTTTGCACACGACCATCAACACCCACAAGACTACCTTTACTCATAAAGTTAGCCAAATTTTCTGCCGGACGTCTCCATACGACACAGTTGATAAAGTCTGCTTCTCTTTCTCCTTGCTGGTTTGAAAACGGGCGATTGACTGCTAAGGTGAAATTAGCTACTGCAACGCCATTTGCAGTATAGCGTAAGTCTGGATCTTTCGTTAACCTGCCTACAAGTACGACACGATTTAACATGAGATCCCCTCCTTATTTGTCGTCTTCGCGTACAGCTATGTGACGAATAATATCATCACTAAACTTCGCTTGACGATCAAATTCATTAATTGCTGTTACATCGCCTATAAATTTAATCAATACATAGTAACCATCACGAAAATCATTGATTTCATAAGCAAGTCTCTTCTTGCCTTTTTCTTCAACTTTTACGATTTCCGCTCCATTATCAGTAAGGATACTGTTAAAACGCTCAACTAATGCTGTCTGCGCTTCTTCCTCAATGTTTGGGCGGATGATGTACATAATCTCATAATTTCTCATCCGTTTGCACCTCCTTTTGGTCTTAGCGGCTCCTTTTGGTATAAAGGAACAAGGAGTAATTTCATTCATTACTCACAATCAAGTATTATACCAAACTTTTCAAAAAAGCGCAACATTATTTTGAGCATTACTTCCTTCTGTTAAAATTATACGTTTACTTCTATAATGATCCAGGCTTACACATTGAAACGGAAATGTATTACATCGCCGTCTTTCACCAAATAGTCTTTTCCTTCTAAACGCACGTTTCCTTTTTCTTTTGCACCAGCCATTGAACCGCCTTCAACTAGATCATCATAAGATACCGTTTCTGCTCGGATAAATCCACGTTCGAAATCTGTATGAATGATACCTGCGGCTTGAGGAGCTTTAATTCCTTTGTTAAATGTCCAAGCACGAACTTCCTGTTCACCAGCAGTGAAATAAGTTGCCATACCTAATAATTGATACGTTGCTTTAATCAATTGATCTAGACCAGACTCTTCAATTCCTAACTCTTCTAGGAACATCTCTTTCTCTTCGCCGTCTAACTCAGCAATTTCTGATTCTACTTTTGCACTTATTACAATAACTTCTGCTGTCTCATTTCCAGCAAATTCACGTACCTTTATTACATGAGGGTTTATATCTGCTTCTAAAAGTTCGTCTTCCCCAACATTTGCAACATACAATATTGGTTTGCTTGTTAATAAATGTAATCCTTTTACAATCTTTTCTTGATCTTCTGTAAAACTTACAGACCTAGCGGGTTTTTCAGTTTCAAATGCATCATGTAACTTAGTTAAGACATCAAATTCTGCAACAGCTTCTTTATCTTTTTGTCTTGTCATTTTTTCAACACGTTGCATTCTTTTCGTAACGGTTTCTAGATCTGCTAGAATTAATTCTAAATTAATTGTTTCAATATCAGAGATTGGGTCTACTCCTCCTGATACATGTGTGATATTTTCATCTTCAAAACAACGTACAACGTGGCAAATAGCATCCACTTGACGAATATGAGATAGAAATTTATTCCCTAATCCCTCCCCTTTACTAGCACCTTTTACAATACCTGCAATATCAGTAAATTCAAAAGCTGTAGGAATTGTCTTCTTCGGTTTTACTAATTCAGTTAGCTTAGATAATCTTTCATCTGGTACTTCTACGATTCCTACATTAGGATCTATTGTACAAAATGGGTAGTTTGCTGCTTCTGCCCCAGCTTGTGTGATCGCGTTAAATAAAGTCGATTTCCCCACGTTAGGTAAACCAACAATTCCTGCTGTTAATGCCATAAAACTTCCACTCCTTAAGGATATACCGCTCATATGAACGTTTCAGTCATACCAATTATAAATACAGTGATTCAAATTGACAAGTTATTAAAATTAGATTTTAACTGTTTATTTATTTTACACTTCTTACTTTTATCTACAGCTTTTCTGCAAGTTAAGACAATTAACTTGCACAAACTATAACTATAGTTGTTTTTTGTTCCACGTGAAACATACTTTTAATTATCTCAACATAGTAAGTTTTACCCTCGATAATATGATGCCTTAATCCTCTGCTGCAATAATTACTTTCTTTAGCTTACTTTCGAATTTCTTACGCGGTACAAGAACACTATGTCCACAACCTTCACACTTAATACGAATATCCATTCCCATTCGAATTATTTTCCATTTGTTTTCTCCACAAGGGTGTGCCTTTTTCATCTGGACGACATCATGTAATTGATACTTTTTCTCCATTATATCATGCCCCACTTCCTACTATATTTTCTTATTAGTAGCCTATAGTTTATTTTATCATTATCCACTTGTTTTGTATCGATTTATGAACGGATATAATAGTAAAGTTGCTAATATATATAAATTTAATAAGCCATATAGAGGATATAGATATTCAATTAACGTTGAAAAACCAAATTTCGTTAGCGGAATCATACATAACACTAGCACTAATACAATTAACCATAACGGTGCATTGATCTTATCCCGGATTCTACTTACTAAACCAAGCGTTCCTGATACAGCAGTTGTAAAAATTGCAAACCATAATAATACAGACATAAACAAAAACATTGTATAGGGATAGTTTTTTAAAATCGCAAACAGCGGTATCTCATATACTAATATATCATCTGCAATTTGAACAAGACTATTATTATAGATATAGGATATAAAGCCTAGTATGGCACCACTTCCAATACTAGCAAAAACTGCTTCACCTTTCGCTTTTATCTGATTACCTATTGCACCTATTACGGCAATTAAAGGTAATATATTTAAAGATGTGAATGTAAAAGCAGCCATCCAGTTTCTTTGCTTATCAATAGATAATAAAAGTGTTAAATCTTCTTTAATGATGAAGGAAATAAGTACACTTATTAACCCAACTAATAGTAATGGTAAAATAAAGCTATTTATTGACAGTATGCCATCTATATCCCATATAAAAACAAGTATCAATGGAATAACAATTAATACAATACCCCACCAATAGGGATATTGAAATGCCTCAACAGTAACACCACTACCCGCTAACATAATTACAGTGGTTGAAAAAAGATAAATAACAATCATTGCATCATATAGGTGCGCAAAACGCTTGCCAACTAATACCTTTAACACAGGCAAATATTGCGTCGTTTTATTTTGAAAACTGATAATCAAAATTGAATAACAACAAATCGAAAATAAAATTGTGAATAATCCTATAGCTAGTCCACTTTCTGCACCAAAAAATTGCCATAACTCTCTTCCAGATGCATAACCTGCACCTATCATTGTACCTATTATTAAAAAAGTCCATTTCATTCCTGCTTTAAACATTATTATATTCACTCCCATTTTTTTAAAAGATGTATAGAATCATTCAAAAATTCGTATACTAATAAAAATATGTTATGGGAGTGAAAGCTATGAATCTAAAAGAAGTATCATTTGATAAATCAGAAAAAAGATATCCTTACGATGACAGATTTGTTTATCGTTCTCTTAGTCAGAGTATCTATCAATGGCTACCTTCTGAAGCATACGAATTCATTATTATCTGTATTGGAACAGATCGATCAACTGGTGATTCCCTTGGTCCTTTAACAGGTACATTATTAAATAAATGGAAACATTCTCATTTCACTGTTTATGGCACATTAGAAGATCCTGTACATGCCGTTAATTTAAAGGAACAATTACATAAAATAAAAAGCAAACATAAAAACCCCTATATTATTGCAATAGATGCTTGCTTAGGCAGAAAAGATTCCGTCGGCATGATTACCACTGGCATTGGTTCTATACGACCTGGTGCAGCTTTACAGAAGGACTTACCACCTGTAGGCAACATTTATCTTACAGGTATCGTGAATATTAACGGTTATATGGATTATATGGTTTTGCAAAGTACTCGTTTACACCTTGTAATGAACATGGCAGAAACAATTGCTAAGTCTTTACATCATCTACATCATTACCTTTCATATCCTACTATGGAGAGAAAAAAGATAGAAACCATTTAATTAGCAGTAATGGTTTCTATCTTAAAGTTAGTAATCTATCGGATTAACCTATTAAGTATTGATATATTGTATATATAATACCTACCATAAACAGTGACGGTAATAGATTAGCTATGCGAATACTAGTAATGTTTAGCATATTTAGACCTATTGCGACTATTAATAGACCACCAGTTGCTGTCATTTCGACAATAAACCCATCTAATAATAAAGGCGGTATCCATTTTTCTATTGTTGTTGCCATTAATACAATCGTCCCTTGATAAAGAACTACTGGAATTGCAGAGAGAATAACACCAAATCCTAATGTAGTAGCTAATACAAGTGAGGTAAAGCCATCTAATATAGATTTCGTTATTAGTACACCATGATCTCCTCTTAGCCCACCATCTAATGCACCTATAATAGCCATTGCTCCTACAACAAAGATCAAGGATGCTGTAATAAAACCTTGTGATATTTTTGAATCAACTTTATTACCACTAATAATAGATTCGACCCAAGTCCCAATTTGATTTAGCCTATTCTCTATATCTATTACTTCTCCTAGTATTGCTCCGATCATAATACTTAACAAAACAATTATAATGTGATTGACTTGTAAAGCCATTTGCAAGCCAATCAGTATAATTGTTAATGCTATCCCACTTAAGATTGTTTCTTTGTATCTTTCGGGGATTTTTCTGAAAAACAAGCCTAGTACAGTACCAATTATAATAGCTACCCCATTAATGATCGTACCTAATAAAGCCATACTAATTTCACCTACCCTCATCCTGGCTCTCATTGTTCCACGTGAAACAATATACTAAACTACAGAAATAAAGCCTGACAGATGGGGTTTCTTCCCGTTGTCAGGCCTTTATTTACTGAAATAACTCTAAGATTCTATCTAGATCATCATCTGAAAAAAACTCAATTTCTATTTTACCTTTTCGCTTACCTTTATGGATTTTTACGCCCGTTCCTAAATGGTCTCGTAATAGCCCTTCTCTTTCTGTAATAAATAAATCTTTTTTATTTGGTTGTTTTTTTTGTTCTACTTTTTTCTCATTAAGATGATTAACAAGTTGCTCCACTTGTCTAACATTTAAATTGTCTTTGCGAATCTTATCAATCAATGGTTGTAACTTATTTTTATCTTTTAAACCAAGTATAGCCCTTCCATGCCCCATTGATAGCTCTCCATTGTTAATTAATGCACTTATAGTTGTTGGGAGGCTAAGTAAACGAGTTAAATTCGCGATATGAGGCCTACTTTTACCTAATCTTTTAGCTAATTCTTCTTGCGTGATGTTAAACTCTTTCATCAGATTAGCATAGGCTTGAGCTTCTTCAATTGGTGTTAGATCCTCACGTTGTAAATTTTCTAATAAAGCTAACTCCATCATTTTTTGATCAGTTAGGTTTTTAACAATTACCGGGATTGTATCAAGTCCCGCTTCTTTTGCAGCACGAAATCTTCTTTCACCAGCGACAATTTCAAAGCCCTTAATACTATCTCTAACAATTAAAGGTTGTAGTATACCAAATTCCATAATTGATTCCTTTAATTCTTCGATCGCATCTGCTTGAAATGTTTTACGAGGTTGATATGGATTGGGCCGGCATTCTTTAACCGAAATTTGAAGTACTGATTCCGATTCTTTCTCATCCTCTAACTCTGGAAAAAAAGCATTAATTCCTTTCCCTAATCCTCTCTCCATTTGCAATCACTTCCTTTGCTAAATCAAGATATACTTCAGCGCCTCTAGATTTCGGATCATATAGTATAATCGGTTTCCCGTGACTTGGCGCTTCACCAAGACGTACGTTTCTAGGTATAACTGAACGATAGACCTTATCCTGAAAATACTTTTTCACTTCATCTATAACCTGAATACCTAAATTTGTTCGTGCATCTAACATTGTTAATAAAACGCCTTCTATCATTAACTGTTTGTTTAAATGTTTTTGGACAAGGCGAATAGTGTTTAATAACTGACTTAAACCTTCCAACGCATAATACTCACATTGAACAGGAATTAATACACTATCAGCAGCTGTTAATGCATTGATAGTCAATAACCCTAATGAAGGAGGGCAGTCAATTATAATATAATCATATTGATCAACAACTGGTTCTAAAGCCTTTTTTAACCGTACTTCTCTTGAAATAGTTGGCACAAGCTCTATTTCTGCTCCAGACAATTGAATTGTTGCTGGAATAACATCTAAATTTGCCACCGAAGTAGAAACACAAACTTTTTCAGCATCTAAGTCCTCAACCAATACATTATAAATACATTCATCCATATCTGCCTTATTAATCCCCACACCACTTGTTGCGTTTCCTTGTGGATCTATGTCAACTAATAAAACTTTATAATTAAAATAGGCTAAACAAGCACTTAAGTTAACTGATGAAGTAGTTTTTCCTACGCCACCTTTTTGATTGGCTACGGCAATTACTTTTCCCATGGTGTCACCTACCTAGTTAAAACTCTATAATTTATATTCTATCACTTTTTTTAAAAATAAACATTGGTAAATAGTTTTGTTTTTTCTTATCAAAGAAAAAACCCCAACCTTACGATGATCGAAGACGGGATTTCTACTTTACTTTTTTTTCTTTGGAATTTTGATTGTTATTTGGTAATAATCATCATAATCTTGTTCTTCTGTTTCTAAATCAATTCCAGTGTCCGTTACCATACTCAATGATTGACGAATTGTATTCATAGCAATTCTCATATCTTTGTTTACACCTTTTAATTTAGGCTTTTTCTTTTTAGGTGTATCATCCATTAGTTTTGCTATTCGTTCTTCTGTTTGTTTAACATTTAAATTTCTTTCAATAATTTCATTTAATAATTGCTCTTGCTTATCTGCGTCTTTTAATATGATTAATGCGCGTGCATGTCTTTCGGTTACTTTTTTCTCTAATATTGCATTTTGAACAACCTCTGGAAGCTTTAGTAAGCGTAATTTATTAGCTATCGTGGATTGATTCTTGCCTAAACGTTGTGCTAAAGCCTCTTGCGTTAAATCATGTATCTCTAATAACCGACTATATGCTTTAGCTTCTTCAATAACAGTTAACTCTTCTCTTTGTAAGTTTTCTATTAATGCAACAGACGCCGTTTCTGCCTCAGTCATTATCCGTATGATCGCAGGAACTGTTTCCCACTCCAAAGAGGTAACCGCACGCCATCTTCTTTCACCAGCGATTAATTCATACTTTTTCTCTCCATCTTCCATTTTTCGCACAACAATAGGTTGGATCATACCATGTGTATGAATCGTCTGTGCCAGTTCTTCTATCTTTTCTTGATTAAAAATAGCACGTGGTTGATACCTATTTGGTGCAATATCTCTAACTGGAAGTTGGACTACTTCATCTGGAATATACTCCTCCACTTCTTCAGATTTATCACCTATGCCAAATATTCGGCTGAAAGGGTGTAACATGAACAGACACCACCTTTATATTCCTACTTAACGTACGTATGAAATATGAAGTATTGGCTATTTATCACCAATACTTCATAACTAACAATACGTTTTATTAGTGAGGTAACTTTAATAAATTGTTTCACGTGAAACAATTTATTAATCTATTGAGATAAGAATAGTCTTAAACGACTGTGTATCCCTTTTATTTCTTATCTGCGACGTTATATTCTTCTATTATTCTACCACACATTACGTATAAAGCGTAAGATAGTAGAACAGAAAATGCGAAAAATTTGCTAGATTTTAAGTAAGCAAAGATAGTACTGATCTTTTCAGTACTATCTTTGTTTTCATATCTTTTACATTACAATGGAGATTTATTTGGAACTCCTGGTTTACGCGGGTATTTATTGGGTGTCTTTTTAATTTTCTTAATGATAACAATATTACGCTCTCCATTATTATCTGGTAAATCAAAAGTATGGATATTAGAAACTTCTCCACCCAAAATTTCAATTGCTTTTTTTGCATCAACTAACTCATCCTGTGCATTTGGACCCTTCATAGCAATAAACGTTCCTGTGATTTTACATAACGGTAAACACAACTCACTCAAAACGGATGTTCGGGCCACTGCTCTAGCCATTACAACATCAAAGGATTGTCTGTATACTTGATTGTTACCAAATGACTCTGCTCTATCATGATAAAAGGTAACTCCTTCTAACTCTAACTGATCAGCTAGATGATTTAAGAAATTTATCCTTTTTTGTAGTGAATCAACAATTGTAACCTGTAATTGCGGGAAACAAATTTTTAATGGAATACTTGGAAAACCTGCACCCGCTCCCACATCACAAATACTAAGTTCTTTACCAAAATCGAAATAAAATGAGGCAGTTAGAGAGTCATAAAAGTGCTTGAGATAGACTCCGACTTCATCCGTTATTGAAGTTAAATTTATTTTGTCATTCCACTCCACTAGTGTATGAAAATAAATATCAAATTGATGTTTCTGTTGTTCAGATAATTCAATTCCATGTTCCGACATTTTTGTAGCAAATGATTCAGCATTCATCGACATTTAATTCCTTTCTATCTAGAAACAAACGTAACAAGTAGTTACTATGATTTACATTATATAATGCTTATTATTATACCTTAGCAATGTTTCCTTGTTCAATATAGACAAGAAGAATAGATACATCAGCTGGATTTACACCAGAAATACGCGAAGCTTGACCTACTGACAAAGGACGAACTTTTTTGAATTTCTCTTTCGCCTCTGTTGCAATACCACTAACGGCATCGTAATCAATATCTTCTGGAATCCATTTATTCTCCATTTTTTTCATTCGTTCTACTTGTTGATTAGATTTCTCAATGTAACCTCGATATTTAATTTGAATCTCTACTTGCTCCTTAACATCAAAATTTAAATCTATTGGTGCTGGCGTAAGCTTTTCAATTAATTGATAGTTAATTTCTGGTCTTTTCAATAATTCTACAGCTTTTGTTGGTTCTCTTAATTCCGTTGCACCAACCTCTTCCATTAACAATTTCAATGATTCAGATGGCTTTATTGTTTCCTTTTCCAAACGTGTCGTTTCCTCTTTAACAAATCTTTTTTTATCAATAAAAAGTTGATAGCGTTCTTCTGTGATCATACCTAATTGATAGCCAATTTCTGTTAAACGCATATCAGCATTATCATGTCGTAAAAGTAAACGGTATTCTGCTCTTGATGTCAATAAGCGATAGGGTTCATTTGTACCTTTTGTTACTAAATCGTCAATTAGCACACCAATATACGCTTGTGAACGATCTAGAACTAAAGGTTCTTTATCAAGTGCTCTCGCAGCTGCATTAATACCAGCGATCAGTCCTTGACCAGCCGCTTCTTCATATCCAGATGTTCCATTTATTTGTCCCGCTGTATACAGGCCAGGAACATTTTTCACTTCAAGTGTTGGCCATAATTGAGTCGGTACTACAGAATCATATTCAATTGCATATCCTGCACGCATAATTTCAGCATTTTCTAATCCTTCAATCGAACGTAGGATTTCACGTTGAACAAACTCTGGTAAAGAGGTTGATAACCCCTGTACATATACTTCTTCTGTATCTCTTCCTTCTGGTTCTAAGAAAACTTGGTGACGTGGTTTGTCATGAAAGCGAACAATTTTATCTTCAATTGACGGACAATAACGTGGCCCCGTACCTTTTATCATGCCTGAGTACATAGCAGATAAACCTAAATTGTCATTTATAATTTTATGTGTGAACTCATTAGTATACGTTAACCAGCAAGGAATTTGTTCAATTAATTCCTGAGATGTTTCATATGAGAAATGACTTGGATTTTCGTCCCCTGGCTGTATTTCTGTTTTTGAATAATCAATCGTATGACTATTCACACGTGGTGGTGTCCCTGTCTTGAAACGTACCAATTCAAAACCAATTTCCTCTAAATGCTCCGATAGTTTAACCGATGCTCGTTGGTTATTTGGTCCACTTTCATAAGACAAATCACCAATAATAACGCGAGATCTCATAAATGTTCCTGTTGTAATAATAACCGATTTTGCATGATAGGCTGCTTTTGTCTCCGTAATAACGCCTTTACATACACCATCTTCCATAATCAATTTCTCAACCATTGCTTGACGTAATGTTAAATTATCTTGGTTTTCTAATCTTTTTTTCATTTCTTGAATATATAGCGGTTTATCAGCTTGTGCTCTTAGCGCACGAACAGCTGGACCTTTTCCTGTATTAAGCATACGCATTTGGATATATGTTTTATCAATTACTTTTCCCATTAATCCACCTAATGCATCAACTTCTCTTACTACAACGCCTTTTGCTGGTCCACCAACAGATGGATTACACGGCATAAAGGCAATCATATCTAAATTTAATGTAAGCATTAACGTTTTCGCACCACGTTTTGCTGCAGCATTTGCCGCTTCTACACCTGCGTGTCCTGCACCAATAACTATTACATCAAAATTACCAGCATTATAAGTCATTAGTTGTCACCCTCTATCTACCTGTTATAAAACAGATTTTTTTATTTTCCTAAACAAAATTGTGAAAATAGTTGATCAATTAAACTGTCCTGAACTGTGTCCCCTATAATTTCACCTAATAATTGCCACGTGCGTGTTACATCAATTTGAACTAAATCAATTGGCATACCTTCTCTTAACGCAAACATTGCTTCATCAAGAGCTTGTAATGCTTGCTTTAACAATTGTATATGACGTACATTTGAAACGTATGTTAAGTCACCAGTATCTAATTCACCTTCAAAAAACCTGTCTGCAATTGCTGTTTCTAAATCATCTAAGCCTTTTTCTTCTATTAAAGCTGTTGTAATAAGAGGTTGTCCATTAGCCAATTGTTTTAGTTTCTCTAAGTCAATCTTCTTCGGTAAGTCTGTTTTATTTACAAGTACAATAACTTCTAAATCTTTTACTAATTCAAATAATTGAAGATCTTCATCCGTTAATGCCTCATTATAATTTAACACAAGTAAAATTAAATCTGCTTCCTTTAATACTTGACGAGAGCGTTCTACACCTATTTTTTCTACAATATCTTCCGTATCACGTATGCCGGCAGTGTCGACTAACCGAAGCGGTATTCCTCGAACATTTACATACTCCTCAATCACGTCACGAGTTGTACCAGGAACATCCGTTACGATCGCTTTATTCTCATGAACCAAAGCATTTAATAAGGATGATTTACCTACATTTGGTCTACCAATAATAGCCGTTCCAATACCCTCACGTAAGATTTTACCTTGTCTTGCCATTTGTAACAAACCTTCAATTTCTTGATAAACCTCTTTAGTCTTTACTAACATGAAGTCATTTGTCATTTCCTCTACATCATCATACTCTGGATAATCAATATTGACCTCAACATGGGCTACTGTCTGTAATAATTCCTGGCGTAAATGTTGAATTAGTTTAGATAATTTCCCATCTAACTGTTTAATCGCCACATCCATTGCTTTATCCGTTTTTGCACGGATTAAATCCATTACCGCTTCAGCTTGTGATAAATCAATACGACCATGTAAAAAGGCGCGTTTTGTAAATTCTCCAGGTTCTGCGAGTCGAGCTCCCATCTGCAAAACTAATTCCAATAAACGGTTTACTGATGCCAGTCCACCATGACAATTTATTTCTACAACATCTTCTCTTGTGAAAGTTTTCGGTGCCCGCATCACACTTACCATTACTTCTTCAACCGTTTGATTTGTTTCTGGATCAATGATCTTTCCGTAATGAATGGTGTGTGAATCAACGGTAATTAAATCAGGACCATGAAAAAGTTGATTTGCAATTATTACTGCATCTTTGCCACTCAATCGAACAATTGCAATAGCCCCTTCTCCAATTGGTGTTGAAATTGCTGCTATTGTATCAGTTTCCATCTATACTTCACCTCCAACTTTCCTACAATTATCTATATAAAATTAATGTTTTTTACTTATCTATAAAAAAGTGTCACTAACATAACAGAATAGCACATTATTTGCCTATTGAAAAGCTATACGTACTCTTTTATCCACATGTGCATAGTCTTTTAATTTGTTTGAAAACTCCCCTATTAAAAAATGTAGTTATGCACAGGTGGATAACCTGTGTTTTTATTCTTCTCTGCTTATCCACAAAAAAAACGTACAAGAAACATTTTCTGTTTCTTGTACGTTTTTAAATTTATTTTGCTGGTTTAATTACTACATACCGATTCGGTTCTATACCTTCCGAATCCGTCTCTATACTCTTATTAGTTTGCAGAGCACTATGAATTATTTTTCTTTCATAAGAAGGCATCGGTTCTAATGAAACTGGTTTGTGTATCTTAATAGCCTTATCTGCCAGCCGATCGGCTAACTGCTCTAGTGTAATCCTTCGCCGGTTACGATAACCCTCAGCGTCAATGATTACATTATAACGCTCTTTTTTACCACGATTTAAAACAAGTTGTACAAGATATTGCAACGCATTTAAAGTCTGTCCTCGTTTTCCAATTAACATCGCGATCTTTTCACCTGATAACTCAAAGGTTATTGTATTACCACGTGTTATTCTTTCAATAAAAACGTCATCAGAAAAAGCACTAACTAGGCGCTTCAAATACGTTTCCGCCTGCTCTATAGGGTTTTCTTCAATTGTTACTTTTACAATTGCACGTTTACTACCGAATAGTCCAAATAATCCTTTTTTACCTGAATCGATAATTGTTATCTTTACTTGGTCCTCTGTGGTGTTTAACTGCTTTAGTGCTGATTGGACCGCATCTTCGACTGTTTGTCCAGAAGCAGTTACCTGTCTCACTATTTATTTCCTCCCGTTTCTGGTTCCTTATCTTTCATCATAGGTCCACGAACGAAAATAGTTTGTAATACCATAAATATGTTTCCAACTACCCAGTACAATGATAAAGCTGTCGGGAAGAAGACTGCCATAACACCAATCATTATTGGCATCATGTAAAGCATCATTTGCATTTGTGGCATAGCAGCATTTTGTGTTGTATTCGTTCCTGCCATCATCAATTTTTGCTGTAAGAAAGTCGCACCAGCTGCAACGATCGGTAGGATATAGTATGGATCAGGTTCACTTAACTGAAACCATAAAAAACTACCCTCATCTAAATGTGGTGTTCGCATAATTGCATGATAAAAAGCAATTAAAATTGGCATCTGTACAATAATTGGTAAACAACCAGCCATTGGATTAACACCGTTTTTTTGGAATAACTCCATCGTTTCTTTTTGTAATTTTTGTTGTGTTTGAGCATCTTTGGAACTATATTTTTCTCTAACCTTTTGCAACTCCGGTTGAATTGCTTGCATTCCCTTTGAGCTTTTCAATTGCTTAATATTTAATGGTAATAAAACCAAACGAATAGCAATTGTTACAACCACTATTGATAAACCATAACTACCACTAAAAAAGTCTGCTACTTTAATAATGACCCAAGATAATGGATAAACAAAATATTGTGCCCAAAATCCCGTACTTTCACTTGTAATATCCGTTTCAATGTCACCACAACCTGACAGTAACACTAGTAAACCGATTAAAGCCGCAAACAGTAATACTTTTTTGCGCATGCTCTTCCTCCTCATTTACCTTGCGATGTATGTAAAAATATAACTTTCATTTTATCATTATTTACATGTGGAATCCATAGCTCTACCGTTTTAATACATTCGATTTTGATAATACATGTATTAAACTCTTTTTTATTTCAAAAAAGTCCATATTATTTGTAGGAACTCTAGCAATCACAATAACATCATACGTATTATCGATCTGTTCATCAAGTTCTAAAAAGGCTTGTCTAAGATAACGCTTTATTTGATTACGCATTACAGCATTACCAATCTTTTTACTCACAGATAAACCAACTCGGAAATGTTTTTGTTCTGTTTTCTTTAAATAGTATATTACCAATTGTCTATTTGCAAAAGACTTCCCCTGTTTGAAAACAAGTTGAAATTCTTTATCTTTTTTTAATCTATAAGCCTTTTTCATGGACTGTTACCTCCATTGTCAATTCATCCGATAGATCTGATCGATATGTATGAAAATAAGCCCGCTTTGTTAATTTCTTCACTTAAACGAGCTTATTATCATTAATTCTCTTTTCTAACTGAAAAAAAAGACCCCTGATATTATCTCAGTGGCCTATGCTGATAATACTTTACGTCCTTTTTTACGGCGACGAGCAATGACGTTTTGTCCATTTTTAGTGCTCATACGTGAACGAAAACCGTGAACTTTTTTACGCTTACGTGTATTTGGTTGAAATGTGCGTTTCATTTATAGTACACCTCCCTGAGGAATTAAAACTCGAATATTAAGAAGACAGTCGAATACATTATACGTAATAAAAGCATCAAATGTCAATACGTCCAAGTTTATTTATTATCTAATCTATATTCCCATCAAAATAAATTACTATTTACCCGTGTTTTTGTTGTTAGAAAAAATTTATCCACTTATCATAAAAACAAAAACAGCTGAGAAATACACCTTTTTTTATTATCCACAGGTTCTGTGCGTAATATTTTTACTTGTTTTTTTGTCCACACAAGTTATCTACAAAATAACCACAAAATACAGTCTTGTGGATAATTATTGTCTACAACAGTTGGACTTTGTGGATAACTGTCGAATAAGCCTTGCAT